>JBJEKY010000071.1:0-15972 GCA_051878875.1 Lachnospiraceae bacterium
CAGTAAAAGGAATGAACCCATAGATTTCACAACCACCTGTTACTGCATACTTGGTCTCCCGCATATGTGTTCCTGGTAACGGTGGAAAGCCGTCAACGCCTACTTCCTACTGTTTCGGGTTGCAACTCAGAAGTGATATTCGAATCACCAGCTTACTCATACCGGCTCCCACCATCCCAGCTCGCTCTTATTTTCTTCTTGGTGTCTACTGTCTTCGTCATAGTTTTTGCGTATACACGTATTATAGAATCTTCTTTTTTCAGTGTCAAGAAATTTTCACATCAAAACTTGTTGTTATGCCTTTGTATTTGACCTTTATTGTCTGAATCCCTTTCTTCTCTTTGTTGTAACCTTTACACATCTTGGCAGACAACGGAATATATGATTTTCCATGTTCTTCGCATTCTACCACGAGATATCGTTTCATATCATAGATCCTGGTGCCTTTTTTATATTCCGTCACCTTAGAGCAGCCATTTACATAGATTTTCTTTATATTACAGCCGCCGACAAACAACTGTACCCAATGCCTTTTGTAATCAGACTTACTTTTATAGTAGTATCCGACACCCATATGGTCATACTGTTCCCCCAGCATATTTGCTTTGTGTCCGGGACTATTCCACCAACTTGTTACAGCTGCACGCGGTGTACTTTGTCCTGCAGCAATGTTTTCACCAACAGTCTGCCAGTACATCTCCTCTAATGTAGAAAAACAGCTTGTCCCGTCCGGTCTTGTGTGATCAAAATAACTCGCTATTTCCTCTGCTCTTATATCACAGGCATCCTGCAAATCTCCAAACGTACTGACGGCTTCCAAGCCATTGGCGAGACGTTTTTCATTGGTAAGTCTTAATACTTCCCACTCATTCTTACTGCAGACAGATGGTTTTGCAGCCTGAACATTAAGACCAGACACAACGAAATTACCTATCAAAAATAAGACCGCAACGGCACACTTACATTTTCTATTCATGTTTTTCCCTTTCTCTATCAGCTTTGTACTCCATACAAGATTAGATTCGACCGGTATTACCTGCCATGAATAACAACAGGAGATGCCAATAGCATCTCCCGCATTGTAAACTCACTTATAACCGGCTTATTCTCCGAATACTGCTTTGTAATCAGCCTGGAATTTCTCGATTCCCTGATCGGTAAGCGGATGTTTCATCATCTGCTCCAATACCTTGAACGGAACGGTTGCAATATCAGCTCCGGCCAAAGCACAATCCGTTACATGGATCGGGTTGCGGATAGAAGCTGCAATGATCTGGGTTTCATAACCATAGTTCATGAAGATCTCGGAAATAGTACGGATAAGATCGATACCCGGCTGGCTGATATCATCCAGTCTTCCCAAGAACGGTGATACATAGGTTGCTCCTGCTTCTGCAGCCAGGATTGCCTGGTTTGCGGTAAATACCAGTGTTACGTTGGTCTTGATCCCTTCTTTGGAAAGAACCTTAACTGCCTTTAATCCTTCCATGGTCATTGGGATCTTAACTACCATGTTCTTGTGGATCTTTGCAATCTCGCGACCCTCTGCGATCATTCCTTCTGCATCCACGGTGGTAGCCTTTACTTCACCACTGATAGGTCCGTCTACGATAGAAGTGATCTCTTTGATAACCTCATTAAAATCTCTTCCGGATTTTGCGATTAAAGACGGGTTTGTGGTAACACCCTTGATCACGCCACAATCATTGGCTTTGCGGATCTCATCCACATTCGCTGTATCTAAGAAAAATTCCATACTTTCGTTCTCCTTTTTATCTATTTGGGTTTATAAAGTATTCCTTGCCCATTATAGCATTGTTAGATGCACTTTTCCAGTGTTTCCGACGGGATTTTTATATAGTATAAAACAACTATGGGACTCTCGGCTTTCTATTTACCCTTTTACCTTCATACGCCCTGCTTTTTACAAATATATTCGTGCAATGCATTGCTATTTTCGTGCTTTTTGCGTATAATACCATTAAAGAAGGTCAAACATAGCGACATAGCAACATAGCATAAAAGGAAAGGACGTGACCATATGTCAAAAACAACTACCAGTAACATCAGCATCCGTATGGATAGTGAATTAAAAGCAGCTGCGGAAGCATTGTATGAAGAACTCGGCATGAACCTGAGTACTGCTTTTAATATTTTTGTTCGGCAATCTTTGCGTGAAAGAGGCATTCCCTTTTTGATCACTGAAGGAAGTCCAAACAAAGAAACCGTCTCCGCTATGCTTGAGGCAGAAAGGATTGCGAAGGATCCTTCTGTGAAAGGATACCACGATGTGGATACATTATTCGCAGATCTTGATGCATGACAAAATACACTATCAAACATACTACCCAGTTCAAAAAAGATTACAAGCTGGCCAAGCGCCGCAACATGGATATGAGTTTATTAAAAAATGTTGTTACCAAACTGGCCAGCGGTGAGCCACTGGAAGCTAAGCACCGGGATCATCCTCTTTCCGGAGATTGGGATGGGCACCGCGAATGTCACATTACATCCGACTGGTTGCTTGTATATCGCATCGAAGATGATGTACTTGTGCTAACATTGTCCAGGGTTGGTACCCACAGTGATCTATTCAGAAGATAAAATAATAAAACAGTTGATAGAGGAGGTTTTACCGGTTATGAAAACTGATATTGACAGAGAAAAATTAAAAGAAGAAGCCGTGAAGGTCTTTACCTCCGGCTTTACCTGTTCCGAATCCGTGATCTATGCAATTCGAAAAGAATTGGAACTGGACATTCCTGATTGTGCCATTGCCATGAGCAGCGGAATTCCCTGGGGATTTGGCGGTGCAGGCTGTATTTGCGGCGCGGTGGCGGGCGGTGCCATGTGCATTGGTTTCGTATATGGACGAACCACACCGGGCGATCCCAGAAACATCCGTTGTTTTGCCCTGACAGAAGAATTGCATAACCGGTTCAAAGATCACTTTGGTGCGGTTTGCTGCCGAATCCTCACCAAAGGTTACGAGAAACAGTCTCCGGAACGCAAGGCCCATTGCATTGAAATGGTAAAATTTGCCGTGGACGCGGTGGCGGATATCCTTCTCAGGGAACATGAGAAAGACATGGAAGAAACCGGTCCGGTGAAATAGAAACCTTCGTTGTTCAAAATATTTTTTGATTTTAAATGAATAATCCACTCTTATCACCTCCATACTATTTATGGAGGTGATAATGTTATGTATGGTCATTTTCAGAAGAATTATGATTATCTTTCAAAATCAGCTTCCGTAACAGATTGTACCGGTCTGATCCCGGAAGGTCCCGTAGATGAAACCGCTCTGGAAAACTACCAGGATGTATATCCTTTTGGAAGTAAAGAGATGGCAGATATCATCCGGGAAGACGTATATGGGCACGAAAATCCCCATTCCCGTCCGGTGATCTAGTCCTCGCCCAAAGACTGGATCCTCCTTTGGTGATCTGATCGGATTTAGACTCTCTCAACCCCCTAAGAAGTGCCTGCCCACCCCTTGGCAGGCACTTTTCATTTCGAAGGAATAATCGTTTTGGATAATTCTATTTTGTCGGCATTCATCTGTTTGTCGACGGCGTCGCACCCGTCGATACATTTTAGCTAAAACCCAAGGGTGGAAAGTCAATTTTCGCTAAATGCCTCCCGCCATAGATTTCTTTAAAGACCTGTTAAAAATATAATTAATGTTTCTTCTCTTTTAAATTTCCAGAAAAGGAGTATAATAGAACGTGCGCATGACTGTCTTGTCAGTCAGAACAAAACTACAGGAGGAGGATAGGTTAGCAGCCTATGCTAACACAGAGAAAATGAACTTAACACTCATGACAGACCTGTACGAACTAACCATGATGCAGGGATACTACAAAACAGGTAATAAGGATGTCGTCGTATTTGACGCTTTTTACCGTACCAATCCCTTTCAGGGCGGATATGCTATTATGGCAGGTTTAGATCAGGTCATTGACTACATTAAGAATCTACACTTTGATGACGAGGATATCGAGTACTTAAGAAGCTTGAATATGTTTGACGAAGATTTCCTTTCTTATCTGTCTGATTTTCATTTTACAGGGGATGTTTACGCAATTCCGGAAGGAACCATTATTTTTCCGCGAGAGCCGCTGGTAAAGATCATCGCTCCCGCAATTGAGGCTCAGCTTCTGGAAACCGCGCTTTTAAATATTGTAAATCATCAGTGCCTTATTGCCACCAAAGCCGCCAGAGTCTGTGACGCTGCAGATGGCGACGGGGTAATGGAATTTGGTCTGCGCCGTGCCCAGGGTCCGGATGCAGGTACCTATGGTGCCCGTGCTGCCGTGATCGGCGGCTGCGTCGGAACCTCCAATGTGCTTGCAGGTAAAATGTTTGATGTGCCGGTAAAAGGAACCCATGCCCATAGCTGGATCATGAGTTTTCCGGATGAATATACCGCATTTAAAAAATATGCCGAACTCTATCCGGATGCATGTCTGTTGCTGATCGATACTTATGACACCTTAAACAGCGGTCTGCCCAATGCTATCCGTGTATTTACGGAATTGAAAGAAGCCGGAATCCATCCAAAAATGTATGGTATCCGCATGGACAGCGGTGACCTTGCTTATCTATCCAAAAAAGTACGTAAGATCCTGGATGAGGCCGGATTCCCGGATGCTGTGGTTTCCGCATCCAACGATCTGGACGAATATCTTATTGAAAGTCTGAAGCGCCAGGGAGCAACCATTACTTCCTGGGGAGTTGGTACCAATCTGATCACAGCCAAAGATACTCCTTCTTTCGGAGGTGTTTACAAACTGGCTGCAGTTTATAAAGGCGGTCAGTTTATTCCAAAGATCAAGCTTTCCGAGAATACGGAGAAGATCACCAATCCGGGTAACAAAACCGTGTACCGTATTTATGATAAGGTTCAACATAAAATTGAAGCAGATCTCATCTGTTTTGCAGACGAGCAGTACTCCGAGGATGAAGACATTACCTTATTTGATCCTCAGGAAACCTGGAAGAGTACTACATACAAGGCAGGAACCTTTAGCTTAAGAGAGCTTCTTGTCCCGGTCTTCAAAAACGGCGAGTGTGTATATACCTCACCTTCCGTCATGGAGATCCGTGATATCTGTACACAGGAAAAAGATACCCTCTGGATGGAGTGCCGACGCTTCTCCAATCCTCATCAAACCTATGTAGATGTATCAAAGAAGCTGTACGATGTAAAAACAAAATTGTTCTTAGAATACCAGGATAATAAAAAGAAAAAGATCAAGTAAAGGATCCATAAAATGTGCCCACAGCACACAAGAAACCCCTGCGCCGCAAAGACGCAGGGGTTTCATTTACTTTCGATATCCTTACAAGACACCGGTCTATCCGTCACTCTACATTCCCAAAAACAATGCCCACATAGGAATCGTGATCAAAGAACAAAGAGTGGTAAATGCCACAGCCACAGCTCCTGTTTTGCCCTGTTTTTCATAGGGTGCGGTTCCCATTGCAACCAATGCCGCCACAGGCATGGCGAAGGTAATGGTAGTAACCTTGATAAGGAACTTATCATGGATAAGTGGCTGCATGATCAACCAGATCAACAACGGCACGATCACAAGCCTCATTACGGACAAAATATACATCCGCTTGTCTCCGAATACTTCCTTCAGGTTATACTGGGACATATTGGCTCCGATGACCAGCATGGACATGGGCATGGTCAAGCCTCCGATGAAGTCAAGCGGTTCTGCCACCACCATAGGAAGCTCGATTCCTCCAAAAAACAGAATAACAACCAAAATACCTGAGATGGTTCCCGTGTTGATCAGTTTTCTTGGATTGAACTTTTCTCCGCTGTCTGTATTGGCATCCTTCTGGATCAATGCAAGTCCTACCGCGTAGAACATAATGTTAAACCCAAAGTGGATGATGGAGGTGTAAAAAATCGCCTCATCCCCCAGCAATGCCTGTACCACGGGAAATCCCATAAAGGTGTTGTTACATAGTAAGATCGTCAGGATATAGGTTCCCGTCAGATCCTTATCTACTCTCAACAGTTTTGCGAAGACCCATCCCACAAATGGTAAGACCGCATAACAGCAGGCACCGAATATCAACGCCACCACGACACTGTCTCCGGCGGCTCCCTCCATGGACGTTACCGATGCCAGCACAATAGCCGGTCCGGAAATATTCACGATCACCCAGGAGAGCTTTTTACAGATCTCCGGCGAAAAAATGTCTTTTTTTCCAAGGTAAAATCCCACCAGCATGGTGGCAAACAATTTTACCATGGTTGCAACAATTGTCATATCCGCTACCGCCTTAACCTAACAGTTTCTCCACGGTTGCAAGTTTCACACAAACCACGAAAAGTGCACCCGCGATTTCCAGTTCTTCCATCGGTGGTAACGAAGGAGCAATACGGATCACATTATCCTTTGGGTCCTTTTTGTATGGGAACGGTGCACCGGCACCGGTCATTACCATTCCTGCTTCCTTACACAACTGGATCACTCGTTTAGCACAGCCGTCCAGAGTTTCGTAAGTGATAAAATAGCCACCCTTTGGTTCATTCCAGGAACCTGCACCCAGTCCCTTTAATTCTTTATTGAATAAAGAAAGCAACATCTCAAATTTCGGTCTTAACAGATCTGCCTGTTTCATCATATGCTCACGCAAACCGTTAAGATCTTTAAAATAACGTACATGACGCAGTTGATTTACCTTATCGAAACTGATCATCTGAACGGTCATGGATTTTAATAAACTCTCCACATTCTCCTTTGAGGTTGCCACTGCGGAAATACCTGCTCCCGGCAGACTCATTTTGGAAGTAGAAGCAAACATATAAACCATGTTCTCGTGACCGGCTTTTTTGCATTCACTCAGAATATTTAACAACTGATCCTGATCATCCGGATACAGATGATGCTCCACATAAGCATTATCCCAGTAGATACGGAAGTCCTCTGCAGCCGGAGTCAGGGCTGCAAACCGCTTCACGGTTTCATCAGAATAGGTGATGCCCTGCGGATTGGAGTATTTCGGTACACACCAGATACCCTTCACTGCAGGATCATTATTCACATACTGCTCCACCAGATCCATGTCCGGTCCTGTTGCTGTCATGGGAATGTTTACCATTTCAATTCCAAAATGCTCTGTGATCGCAAAGTGTCTGTCGTATCCCGGCACAGGGCATAAGAACTTCACCTTATCCAGTTTACACCACGGTGTAGATCCCAACACACCATGGGTAACAGAACGGCTCACCATGTCGTACATCATGGTAAGAGAAGCGCTTCCTCCCATGACCACTTCTTCTTTTTCACATTCAAAAATCTGTGCCATGAACTCTCTGGCCTCTGTGATTCCAGCCAATACGCCGTAATTTCTCACATCACCATCTATAGACTCAAAATCCGAGTCACTGTTCAACACATCCAGCATCGGTGTCGACAGATCCAGCTGTGCAGTAGATGGCTTTCCTCTTGCCATGTTTAAGCTTAAACCTCTGGTCTGATATTCCCGGTAGGCAGCTTCCAGACTCTGTTTTTCTTCCAGCAGTTCTTCTTTGGACATTTCCTGAAATGCTTTCATTTTCGTTTTCTCCTTTTTCCTGAATCGTTCTTTATTTTGGTAAATCATTTTCCCATCCGATTACCTTACATTCAACCAACATTACCGTCTATTCACACCGTTGCCTAGATCCGTGTTTCCAGGATCCGCACAAACGCTTCCAGACCTTCGGCATCTTCTTCATCAAACCGTCCCACCAGCGGGCTGTCAATGTCCAACACGCCGAACAACTTTCCGTCCTTGTGAACAGGCACTACGATTTCTGAGTTGGAAGCACAATCACAGGCAATATGCCCTTCAAACTGATGTACATCCTTCACCAACACGGTTCGATCCTCGGCAGCTGCGGTTCCGCATACCCCTTTACCCAGTGCAATGCGGATGCAGGCCGTTTTTCCCTGAAAAGGTCCTAACATCAGTTCACCGTGATCCATCAGATAAAAACCTGCCCAGTTCAGATTTTCCAAACTCTGGTACAACAACGCAGACGCGTTAGCCAGATTCGGAATAAAATGGTTCTCGTCCTCAATAAGGGACGCTAACTGCTTATTCATGGTTTCGTATAATTCTTTCATACTCTGCTTCCTCATTTTTCTATCTTACTGCTTTTCTTTAGGATAGTCTACCCCTTTGATCCTTTTCAGATGTTCCCGGATCTCTTTTTCATGCCCCTGTTCAGAGGGTTGATAGAACCGTCTGTCTTTGATCCGGTCCGGTAAGTACTGCTGATCCACATAATGATCGGGATAGTCGTGGGCATATTTATATCCTATGCCATGCCCTAATTTATCTGCTCCGGGATAGTGATGATCCTGCAAATGTACCGGAACCGGCTCACTTCCGGTTTCCTTCACACACTGCATGGCATCAAAAATGGCATTGGTACAGGAATTACTTTTTGGTGCACAGGCCACAGCATTTACTGCCTCTGATAAGATCAGCTGTGCTTCCGGCATTCCTATACGTTCTACCGCCAGGCAGGCACTGACTGCAACAGGCAAAACAGTCGGGTCTGCCAACCCCACATCTTCCGCCGCGCAGATCATAATACGTCTGGCAATAAACCGGATATCCTCTCCGGCATACAGCATTTTGGCCAGATAATAGGTAGCCGCATCCGGATCGGAGCCCCGCATACTTTTGATAAAAGCGGATACCGTATCGTAATGGTTATCTCCTGTTTTATCATAACGCACCGCCCGCTTCTGGATACACTGCTGCGCCACTTCCATGGTAATATGGATGATCCCGTCCTCTCCCCGCTGCGTGGTCAACACTCCTAATTCCACTGCATTTAACGCGGAACGTGCATCTCCGTCGCTGACTTCTGCAAGAAAATCCAGTGCCTCGTCTGAGATTTCGGCATGGTAAGCTCCCATACCCCGCTCTTCATCCTGCACCGCCCGGCTGATCAGCACCTTAAGATCTTCCTTCGTCAGACTCTTTAATTCGAAGATGATAGAGCGGGATAAAAGCGCCCCATTTACTTCAAAATACGGATTCTCTGTAGTGGCACCGATAAGGATCACGGTCCCGTCCTCCACGAAAGGAAGAAGGTAATCCTGCTGCCCTTTATTAAACCTGTGGATCTCATCCACGAACAAAATGGTTTTCTGTCCGTACATTCCGGCATTCTCTTTTGCCGCGGAGACAACCTCCTCCATGTCCTTTTTCCCGGCGGAAGTAGCATTGATCTGCACAAACCGGGCACTGGTAGAATTAGCGATCACCTTGGCCAGGGTGGTTTTTCCTGTTCCCGGTGGTCCGTAAAAAATAACGGAACTGATCTTATCCGCCTGAATGGCGCGATATAGTAACTTATCCTTCCCAATGATATGCTCCTGTCCCACCACCTCATCCAGGGTGCAGGGTCGCATACGGGAAGCTAGCGGCGCCTCTTTTTCTTTATTCTGTTCACGCATATATTCAAAAATATCCATGGGTCACTCCTGTTATGCAAGTGCGGTCCGGGCGGTTCTTATAAGAACCTCCATGGCCTGCACCGGATACTCTCCCACAGCCGTTTCTGCAGTCAGCATCACGGAAGAAGCCCCCTGCTTCACGGCCTGATAAATGTCATTTACTTCTGCTCTGGTAGGCACGGCACTATGCTCCATACTGGCTAACATCTGGGTCACCACCATATAACGCCGGTTATGTTGTCTGCAAGTGATTCCGATCTCCTCCTGCAATTTCGGCAGGTGGCAAAGATCCACGGAATTGCCCAGATCTCCCCTGGCGATGACGATCTCATCACAGGCATCCACCAGTTCCGTAAGACGGCTGACACCCTTTTGATTCTCTATCTTCGCATAGATCTTTATCTGGCTTAAGTTCGCTTCTACCAGTACATTTCTCAGATTCACCAGATCCTGACGGCCGCGGACAAAGGGTAGCATCACTCCCGTCACCCCATATTTTCTCGCCATTCCGATATTTCGGATATCCGAAGGTGTCAGAGTTGGAAGAGAAATCTCACAGCCCGGTACGGCAATGCTTTTACGCGAAGTCAATTCGCCGCCTCTTATCACCCGGCATACCACACGGTCTCCGGCTTCTGCCCGCTCTTTCACCACAACCTGACCGCTTCGATCTGTGAAACCGGTCACCTCAAGCAATAACTTCCCGTCATCCAGTAAAATCTTCTGCTCCTTACTTAATTCCCAAAGGATCTGCTTTGGCACAGGGATACAGGATTCCCCGGCTTCATCAAAAGGTTCTGCCAGAAGCACCTTCTCACCTTCCGTAAGGGATAACGCATTTTTCAGCACACCACACCTTAGTTCCGGGCCCTGCAGGTCGATAAGTAACTTGGGTTTCACCAGCCGCTCACTACCCGCCTCATGCAATGCTTCGATCCATTCTTCACAATCATTTAAATTGCTGTGGGAAAGGTTCAGTCGCACTCCGGTCATCCCCGCATCAAACATGGCTTTTAAGGTAGCACTGTCAGCACAGGCCGGTCCCAAAGTTCCAAAATAATCCATATCTCTCATATCTATTCACTCACTGTTTTGTTTTTCATTGGTTTTCACCGGGCGGATTTAGACTTCCGGTTTGGCTTTTGCTGCCATTTCAAAGGCTTCCTGCGAAATATGGCAGTATCCGGACGGATGTTTCTTTAAATATTCCTGATGGTAGTCTTCCGCGTCAAAAAAGCTTTTCAACGGTTCATACTCCACCGCCAGCGGATCCGAATACCGTTCCTGTAGCTTTGCCAGGGAGCTTTCCACCGTTTCCCTGTCCGTCTCGTCCTCCCAGAAAATCCCGGTACGGTACTGGGTTCCCTGATCTTCTCCCTGCTTGTTTACAGAAACCGGGTCAATGACTTTGTAATACATTTCCAAAAGAAAACCTAATCCCACTACCTGAGGATCATATTCCACCATAACGGTTTCCGCATGTCCGGTGTTTTGTTTTTTTACTTCTTCATAGGTAGGAGCATCCACATATCCGTTGGCATATCCAACCCGGGTTGCCACCACTCCCTTAATCTGGTCAAAATATTTCTGGACTCCCCAGAAGCATCCTCCCGCCAGATAGATCTTCTTTGTATCCATAAGAAACCATCCTCCTGTTACCAAACGATTTTCTTGCTTTTTTCATCCTATTGTAATATCGCCCTGGAACCTTCATTCACAGGGCGATATGGATAGTTTTAATCATAACACTATTATGGTTGTTTTAAAACCCATTTTTATAAATATGTAAGAAGCTGGGCACACAGTACCACTGCGATCAACGCAATTGGATAGGTTGCAGCATAAGCAGCTGCCACATTTGAAGTTCCGGTAGCGTTGATGAGTGCTCCCAGAGCCGGCGTGGATGTCATACCTCCGGTCAAAGAACCAAGGGTATTGAACAGGCTCATCTTCAACACTTTTCTTGCCACAAAATAGCCAAGTAAAAGCGGAACCAGTGTCATAATGGCTCCCCAGACAAACAGGGATGGACCGAATTCACTTAATGTAGTCACGAACTCCCGTCCGCCATCTACACCTGCGCCGGTCAAAAACAGGATCAAACCAAGTTCCTGACACAAGGACAATACATCCTTATTCACCTTAAGGCTCAGCTTTCCGATTTTTCCAAAATGCCCGAAGATCAGTCCCACGATCAGCGGTCCTCCTGTGGTTCCCAGGCTGAATGCCTGACCATTTCCCAGAGGGATGCTGATACTTCCCAGAATAATTCCAAACATAATGGTCAAAGCCAACACACCGATTCCGAATTTGTCCATGGTAAACAGTTTCTCATCACTCTGTGATGCTGTCACTTTGGCTGCACCGTCTAATAATGCGCGTTCCTTGTCCATATCCGCATGCACCAGCTTGGGAATGATCTGTACAAAAAGCACAACCCCCAGTACGCCAAAGGGATATGCCACACCTAATCCCACCGCTACCTGATTGTAAAGCGGGCTGTCTGCCAAAGCTCCCTGCGCTGCCGAAAAGGCCGGTGTACTGGTGAGCGCTCCCGCCAAAAGACCCACGGACATAGCAGAATTCATTCCCGGAACCAGTACGGTGATCAGGGCACATACCCCTGCTCCCGCCAGAATGATCACCAAGCCGAGAAGCACATAAGACTTAAAGTTCTTCACCAGGTTCTTGAAAAAGGTAGGACCTGCGATCAGGCCCACCGCAGTTACGAAAAAGATAAGACCCATATTCTGGATCATACTAAAATACTGTTTTACACCATCCCATCCTCCGGCCTGGCTCCATGCCGCAGCATGATCCAGCCCATACTGGATAAAATGTCCCGCAAAGAGTGCTACGATAAATACCGCTGCACTTCCCAGGGATACTCCCTTAATGGAGATCTTTCCCACCAGATATCCTACCGCAATGATCCCAAATACCAAAAACAAGATCAGTGCCATAGTCTTCATATTAAAGAGATTGACCCCCGCAACTTCAAATAATTGAAAACTCATTTTCCTTCTCCTTTTCCCTTAATTCGGACTTTGTCTCAACCCTGACAAATCCTAGAAAATTATAACGCAAGGCTTTGGGCAGGTCAATCCCTTAAACTTTTTTGTTCTTTCATGTTCTGCGAAATATTACTGCCGCGCTGCCAACAATTCTAGTGAAACAGTAGGCAACTAAATTTCTTCTTGTTTAAAAAAAGAGTAGTTCCTCCACCGTAACAAACTCATAACCCCGTTCTCTCACTTCACGAATCAGTTCCTCCAATGCTTCCACCGTTCCCTCGTACTGATCATGCATCAAAATAATTGCTCCGGGTTTGATCTGGTTTTGAACCCTTTTTAAAATCTGGGGCGGACTGCTGCCGGTCCAATCCAGGGTATCCACATTCCATTCCACCACTATAAGGTCCTCCGGAACCTCATTTTCCCGCACTTTTCCAAACGGAGGACGTAACAGGATGGGTGTCTGCCCGGTGATCTTCTCGATTGCCTCCTGCGCCCGATGGATCTCCTCTTTTGCCTGCTGATTTGAGAGACTGCTAAGATCCACATGAGAATAGGTATGATTTCCCACCTGATGCCCTTCTTTTACCATGCGTTTCACCAATTTGGGCAATTCCTCCGCCTTCTCCCCCATAAGAAAAAAAGTGGCCGGAACTTTTTCTTCCTTTAAAATGTCCAGGATCTGCGGTGTGATCTCTTCGTGAGGTCCGTCATCAAAGGTCAGTGCCACCACTTTGCGCGCAAGTGGAACTTCCTCAGGTTCCGGGGAGGCAGAAGTATCGGCAGGAAACACCGACTCCTGTGAGGCTAATATATCGGCAGCGGTCAGCTCATTTTGATCCAATCCGGAAATCAGCGCAGATACCAGCAGAAAACATAGCACCCCCAACAAAAGAACATTCTTTATTTGGTTTCTTTTCATATTGATCTGCCTTTTTATTCTTTCTATATTCTACGCGGGTGGCAGAATATCTTGAGTTCTTTTTGGAGCAACAAAATACAATCTGACTTCCCGGTGCATTGACTCGAACAAAAGCGGCTCAAAAAACCGGATGCACTGCTGTACACCCGGTTTCATAATTCATTTTATACTATTGTCCGCACTATTTTACCGTAACTTTTACTTTGATGGTCTTTCCGTTTGCTTTTACGGTAATGGTTGCTTTACCTTTCTTGATACCTTTTACAACACCCTTGCTGGTTACGGTTGCAACCTTCTTATTAGAAGAAGTATAGGTAATCTTCGAGCTTGGCGTCGCTGTTGCTTTGATGGTAACTTTCTTTCCCTTCTTAACAGTCAGAGAAGTCTTGGATACCTCTAAGGCTTTGCCGGAAAAAGAAACGACTTTAGGAATATATCTGTTATCCCAATCACCATTTTGGATATATTCACACTCTCCAGTTTTGCCATTTTCGTAATCTACTGTCGACACTGGTGTTCCATCTACTAAAATTTCTACATCATCAAAGTAAATACTTCCCTTGTAATCTTTTTCATTTGAGCCAGAAATAAAGAAGCTTGCAATGGCCTGCCCGTTACCCTCCGGGGCATCTATCTCGCTCCACTCCTCACCTTCGTAAAATATGTCCAGCGGCATGGATAGATCCATAACATAAAAGTCATTGTACTTTGTCACTTCCTCTGAGTTGATGTCAAGGCAAAAGCTTTCCGAGCTCCGAGCACATCCTGCATATGTTTCCAGATCTTCACCTGTCCATAAATCTATGGACGGATTAATCCAAAAACTTCCCTTCTTCATAAATGTAGCCGGAACATAGATTTTCATCTTCAATTCATAAGTTTTTCCAAATGTAATATCATTATTTGCAGCTACCACCAACATGTAAATGCTCGTGTCATCTCCACTTTCTACATCTGCATGAAAATCTACATTTACTTCCATCACCTTGTTCTTGCTTGCAGCCTGTACTTCTTTCACATATCCTGAAGGAATTGCCGTCAGAACCATTGCCAACATAAGAATTACTGCCATGAACTTTGATTTTGTATTTTTAAACATTTTTCATTCTCCTCATTTTTATATGTATTAATCTTTTACTTTACCGTCACTTTCACCTTAATGGTCTTTCCGTTTGCTTTTACGGTAATGGTTGCTTTACCTTTCTTGATACCTTTTACCACACCCTTGCTGGTTACGGTTGCAACCTTCTTATTAGAAGAAGTGTAGGTAATCTTCGAATTTGGCGTCGCTGTTGCTTTGATGGTTACTTTCTTACCTTTCTTAACGGTAAGAGAGGTTTGGGATACCTCTAAGGCTTTACCGGAAAAAGAAACGACCTTAGGAGTGTTCACTTCTTTTGAGGTATTCTGATAATAAAAACAATCACCTATGTCACCATTTTCAAAATCATTACTTACTATCGTGCCCTCATCTGCTACAAGAGAAAGATCATCAAAGAAGATGCTTCCCTTATACTTCTTTCCCGTGCCGATAATGGACGCAAATGCATAGATTTTTCCACTTCCCTCAAGATAATCAACCTGATCACCCTCAAATCCCACAGTAAACTGGTTCATCGGCATCTTAGCATCAATAACATAAAAATCGTTATACCTTGTGACCGAATCTGAGGATTTATTAAAGCTAAAACCTTCTGTGTAGCAAGCACAACCGTCACATACATCATAATCCTCGCCGCTCCAGA
Organism: Lachnospiraceae bacterium; assembly: GCA_051878875.1. Taxonomy (GTDB): domain Bacteria; phylum Bacillota; class Clostridia; order Lachnospirales; family Lachnospiraceae; genus XBB1006. The sequence goes on from JBJEKY010000071.1 coordinate 15,167, forward strand.
AATATAACGTTGGATAAATCCAAATATTTCCCTCTGACATAAAGGCTTCCGGAACATAAATCTTCATGTTTAGTGAGTATTTTTTTCCATAAGTCACTTCTTCACTCGCAAGTAACAGCTTCATATAGACTTGGCTCTCGTTTCCAAATTGCGGTGATGCAGAATAATCTACCTTTGCCTCCATGACTTTGTTCTTACTCGCAGCCTGTACTTCATTCATACCGCTTGGCATAATTGCAGTTACGATCATCGCCAATGCGAGAATCGCTGCTACTAATTTTGCTTTTGTGTTTTTAAACATTTTTTCCTCCTCCCATGCATAAAGCACTATAGACTATTCAGAATTATATACTCGATCACACAATTCGTCAATATTTTCAGAATAATCACGTATCTTTCCGCCGATTTCTTGTCAAATTACATCACAGGCCGAACTCCTCCAAAAACCTCAATAGCGAGATTTCAGTAATCAGAAACCATTTTCGCGCAGTTTTGTAAAAAGTGCGCGAAAAACAATTGTCTTCTACTGAAAAATCGCTATTTCACCGTTTTTCAAGCTCGGACCTGGTCTGATTTAGCGAGATTTCCACAGATAAGAAAAAATCTCGCTCCATCGCCTTCCCTCTTTCTTTTCTTTCCACCAATTTAGCGAAATTCTAGCAGATAAGCAAAAATCTCGCGCGTCCAAAAGGACGCGCAGACTTCAGTCATACATATAATAAAAGGCGGCTGCGCCGCAGCCGCCCCAGAATGTAGACAAAGTAGTTGCGGGAAACGGCATGTTTCCCGCACTATTTTTCTACACT
>JBJEKY010000072.1:0-2779 GCA_051878875.1 Lachnospiraceae bacterium
TTGCCGTGACTTCACAGATCCTATGTATCTCCATCACTCTGAATAAGAGAAAAATAAACCATATGATATTGTTTGCATGGGTAAGCATACTCCATCTTTCGGCATTTGTCAATGGATGTTGACATTTTTCCCGGCAGAAACTATACTATTTTTAGTACAGTATTGGAGGGGAACATGGCTGTTTTACAAACAACAAAACTGGAGCCCGGGATGGTCACTTCTGCACCGGTCCGCACCAAAAGCGGACAGCTGATCATCAACGAAGGTGTTGAGCTGGATCGAAGACTGATCGCCCGCCTGGATTTTTACTCTATCAAATCGGTTTCCATTGCAGATTTCAGTATTCCGAAGGACGAAATTCAAGAAGAACTTCCCACTGAGTCGGAACCGGAGTTTTCAAAGGAACCGGAATTTCCGGAGGAACCCGAACCGATACCGGAGCCGGAAGTAAAAGAAGAACCCAAGAAGGAAGAAACCGTTGATAAGTCACAATTTATCAATGCCGGAAATGCCTCCTATTCCCAGAAGCTGAAACGCAGCGACAAGTTTAAGGATTTTCAGCTGGGATATACCAAGGGAATCGTAGACATCCGCAATTCTTTTAAACACATTGCAGACGGCGATCTGCCGGATGTCAAACAGATGCTCTCTTCTTCCATGAAGGTCTTAAATGACCAGCGTCTGACCACCATGGAATTATTTGATATGCTCCACAATATGCGTACTGTGGATGATTCTGTTTATGCACACTGCATCAATGTTTCTTACATTGCACGCATTTTGGGCAAATGGTTGAAATTCAGTCCGGAAGATGTAGAGGAGCTTACGGTTGCCGGCTTGCTCCATGATATCGGAAAAACCATGATCCCGGAGCCAATCCTGAAAAAGCCGGGAAAGCTTAATGATACAGAGTATTCCATCGTAAAGATGCACACGCAATTCGGATACGATATGTTAAAAGGCAAAGGGCTTTCCGACCAGATCTTGAACTCGGTGTTAAACCATCATGAGCGTTGCGACGGCAGCGGCTATCCCAACGGACTAAGCCGGAATGATCTTGACGATTTTACCATGGTGATCGCTGTCGCTGATGTCTATGATGCCATGACCGCCGCCAGATCTTACCGCGGACCCCTGTGTCCCTTTACGGTAATCGCGAATTTTGAAGAAGAAGGCTTACAGAAATACAAGCCCCATGTGATCTTAACTTTCCTGGAGCGCATTGCCAACTCCTATCAAAATAGTCGTGTCATGCTAAGTGACGGAACAGCCGGAACCATTGTGATGCTGAACAGCTCCCACCTGTCACGGCCTATTGTAAAACGTGACAACGGAGAATTTGCGGATCTGTCGGCTCAGACTTCTCTTAGCATTACATCCCTGTTATAAAGCAAAAATAACTCCCATGCAAACTTTAACGTTTACATGGGAGTTTCTTATTTTTCTGATCGTTCCATTTTAAACTACGATACCTTAAATACAAATTTCTTTGCATCCTTCTCGTTGGACACTTTTTCAATCACCGCACCCAGTCCGATCAGTTTACTTTCAAATCTTTCGTATCCCCGCTCCACATACTTGATATCATCTACGGTAGTGAAGCCCTCTGCCGCCAATCCTGCGATCACCAATGCTGCTCCGGCTCTAAGATCCGGTGCGCTGACTCTGGCTCCGGTATACTGTTTTACACCGCTTATAATGGCCACGTTTCCTTCTACCTTGATGTTTGCCCCCATACGGTTTAGCTCATCGGCATAGCGGAACCGGTTCTCAAATATACTTTCCGTTACCACACTGGTTCCCTCTGCCAAGGCCAGCACTGCAGAAATCTGCGGCTGCATATCGGTAGGAAATCCCGGATAATATAACGTAGCAACCTGAGTTGGTTTCAGAGGTTTGGATGAAACCACACGAACCGCATCGTCAAATTCTTCTATTTCGCATCCCATCTCACACAGTTTAGCAGTGATTGCCTCCAGGTGTTTCGGGATCACATTCTTAATGGTAACATCACCTTTGGTAGCTGCCGCAGCACACATGAACGTTCCTGCCTCAATCTGATCCGGAATAACGGAATATTCCGTACCATGGAGTTCTTTCACGCCCTCTACCCTGATGATATCCGTTCCTGCTCCACGGATGCTGGCACCCATACTGTTTAAGAAATTGGCAACATCTACCACATGAGGCTCCTTTGCTGCATTCTCAATGGTGGTCTTGCCTTCTGCAAGAACCGCAGCCATCATGATATTGATGGTGGCACCCACACTGGCCTTATCCAGATAGATAGAGCTTCCCACAAGCTGATCAGCCTTCGCCAAAACCACTCCATGGGCAATCTCAACTTCCGCTCCCAATTGCCGGAATCCCTTCAAATGCAGGTCAATCGGTCTGCTGCCGATATCGCATCCACCGGGCAAGGCTACCTGAGCATACTTATACTTACCAAGCAGAGATCCCAATAAATAATAGGATCCACGGATTTTCTTTATATATTCATATTCCACATCAAAGCTGGTGATAGTGGAACCATTGATCTTTACCTTATGAGGTCCAAGTCGGTCAACCTTCGCTCCAATCCCTTCGATGGCCTGGAGGATCACGTTGATATCACGGACATCCGGTATATTGTCGATTATTACTGGCTCATTGGCCATAATGGCAGCCGGAAGGATACCCAGTGCAGCATTCTTTGCTCCTGAGATCTCAACTTCTCCTACCAGTGGATTTCCGCCTTTTATAACGTACTGATCCATTTCACACCTCTCACTTTATCTCT
>JBJEKY010000073.1:0-2741 GCA_051878875.1 Lachnospiraceae bacterium
GCGAAGCGTTTTTGCTTTATAGAAATTCCGGAGGAATTTCCTATAAAGCAAAAAAGCCAGTTCCTGCATACGCAAAAACTGACTTACGCTCTTTCCCGTTTATGTTCACGCATCCCCGGTCGACGATGAGCACTGTTCACCTACCCCCGCTGGCGTGATCCGATACGAAAATGATTTTCTGCGATAATTCAATCTCAGCGTACGCAAACAAAACCGGGAACATCACTCCCATCCATAGTCTCTTTTCTATGCTATGTTTACGTAACTTTCAAGAATTATCTAATAATCATTTCCTCACCTTACACGAATCGTGTTCCTTTTAAAATATTTGTTTCCTTCCGAAACAGGTTCATAGTAGCACAGGAAAAGCACTTTTGCAAGTAGGGAAATGTAAACCTGCTCAAAACGGAAACATGGCTTACCCGAAAAAATATTGCATCCGCCAATATATTCTCGTATAATGAATGCAACATGAAGTAACCAAAGGAGGAATCCGCATGGAAAAGAACGTGAACATCACCTACCGTGAACCGGAGGTGGAAGATGCCCAGAAAATCGTTGATTTCTACAATTATGTAGGAGGCGAGACAACCTACTTAAGCTTTGAAAAAGACGAGTATCCCTTAGACAAAGATGGTCAGGTGGAAGATATCCTTTCTACAAAGAAACAGCCGGCCAGCATCATGCTGCTTGCTATGGACGGAGATGAAATCGCCGGAATCGGCACCATCCATTCCGGCAACAAGATCAAAGCCCGCCATCAGGGAGAACTGGGTATCGTTGTTGCCAAGAAATATCAGGCCCAGGGTATCGGAAGTGAGATCATCCGCCGGCTTATTGATTTCTGCAAGGGAAACGGCATCACCACCAGAATCCAGCTAGATACCAGATGCGACAACGAAGTGGCTGTGAAATTATATGAAAGATTTGGATTTGAGATCGAAGGCCGTTTAAAAAACACTACCCTTTTGAACGGAGAGTATTTCGATCTATATGTAATGGGCTTAATGCTGTAGCTTTGTAAACTGATTGCGAATCGATCGTTACCAGACTTAGATGGCGGGCTATTGTCTGCCATCTTTTTTGTCTGATTTTAATATTCTATTTTTACCAGTATTTATTCCTATTGAGTGTCAATTGCGAATATTTGTTCCCAAAATGAAATGTGCGCGAAAAGTTATTGTGCAATTTTAAACAAAGTGCTATAATTTTACTAAAGTTTATTTTTATTGTTTTTAAAGGAGTGGAAGTATGGAACTTAAACAAAAGCAAAGATTAGAGAAGAACAAACTTACCTTTATACTTGGCACGATCCTCATTGTTGTCATTGATGTTCTTACTCTGTTGGGGTTGGTAGATGTCAACGCTAACCGGGCCCTGGTTATCGCACGAATCATTATCTGTGCATTTCCTACCATTGCATTTTTCATTGCCTATGCAAAGGTGCGTTACGAGCCGAAATTCATAACCATTTCCATTGTTTGTTTACTAGTCGTTTATTCGGTGACCATTTTAACTAACAGCCATATTGTATATTATGCCTTGGGCTATTCCATCATGTTGGCAGTTATGCAGTATCTGGATGTTAAACTCATGAGAATATGTGCAATTTTCGTCGCCGGTGTAAATGTTGTTGCATCTGCAAAAAACTACATAACCATACCGGCCACTCAATCCGATTCCCTTCTGCAGGGATGCTTCATGGTTCTTTTCTGTATCGTTAGTGTCCTCGTTGTCCGTCAGCTTTCCAGACACTCCAAGGAAGACACCGAGGCAATCAAGGATCAGATGGATACCGCATCCAAAGTCGCTACTCAGATCATTGAAATGTCTGAGCAGTTGGCTGATAAATTCGATGGTGCAAGAGAAAAAGCAGAAGTACTTACTGAGAGCATGACCACCAGCAATGATTCTGTAAAAGAAATCGCTTCCAGTATCAAACTTACTGCAGAAGCTATTGAGCAACAGACCTTACAGACTCATGACATCCAGATGAATCTGGAAAATGCAGAGCGCGAAACCAAAGAGATCCAGGAAGCTTCCGATGTTTCCCAGAATGCGATCCAGGAAGGTGCTACTTTGATCGCCGATCTGAAAGCCCAGGCTGACGAGACTGCTGAGATCAACCGCGCTACCAGAAGCACAACGGAAGAGTTAAATGACCGTATTAAGGAAGTAGAAGTGATCATCGGAACCATCTTGAACATTTCCGATCAGACTAACCTGTTGGCACTAAATGCTTCCATCGAAGCTGCAAGAGCCGGTGAAGCAGGAAAAGGATTTGCAGTGGTAGCAGATGAAATCCGTAAATTGTCAGAAGAAACCAAGGAATCCACCGGACAGATCACAGATATTATCAAGAAGCTTACCGTAAACGTAGAAGAGGCTTCCGTGAATATGCAGAAATCTGTGGAATCTTCCGGTAAACAGAATGAAATGATCAAAGATACCAGAGAAAAATTCAATCTGATCGAAGAAAAGATGAATGTTCTTCATTCCGCTCTGGTAAGTTTGATTTCTGTTGTTGACAGTATCGTTGAAGCTAACACAAAGATCAATGATAATATCACCAATCTCTCCGCTACCAGCGAGGAGGTTGCTGCCTCATCCGAAAGCAGTATTTCCATAAGTGAGAACAGTATGCAGGATCTGGAATCCTTAAATGACCTGCTAAATGAAGTTTTCGCTATCTCAGAGAAGATGAAAGAACTGGTTTCACATCAGAAATAAAATGATTCTAA
>JBJEKY010000074.1:0-1711 GCA_051878875.1 Lachnospiraceae bacterium
ATAATCAGGATCAAATTCAACTATAGGACCAGAGGTGAAAGAAGAGTTGAAAAGGCCAAGGCACTGGGGCATGTCGTTAACGGAACTGTTATCAGTGCTCATTTTGAAACCGACGAAAAAGGAAATCGTAAATATTCCGGACGTGTAGGATATGAAGTAGATGGACGCAAGTACTCAACAATTTTTGTCCCCAGTGGTACTAGTAGCATTATCAGGAAAGGAGATACCGAGCCGGTTTACTGGATAGACAACCCTAGAAAAGGTTTTGTAAGCTGTAATTCTATGGGGTTCTTAGGTATCCTGGAGTGGTTGCTGGTGGTTTCGATTCCTGTGATCCTTGGATTTCTTACCTTGTTAGTAACCGGAGGACTGCAGAAATAAAGTTCTTTTGTAAAAGTAAGTGCCTGGGTGAAGGGAGCAACAAGTGGTAAAAGAGATTTATTCGTTTGACTTATATGAAGAATTTATAAAGGATGTTTCTGGTAATTCTAATTTCGCGGATCCTCATTTCGAATTTGATAATAGTAATTTATATGATTCTTTAAAAAAAGATAATAGAAAAGCCTATATTGTTACAGAAGGAGAAAAGGTTAACGGATTATTTGTATGGTTGATACTTCCGGATGAAAAATATATAGAAATGTTGATCGGATTATCAAAAGAAGAATCGTCAATCCGAGAAATGCTGGAGTTTATTGAGTATGAATATAAGGGCTATCAGTTAGATTTTGTTATAAATCCTCAGCATAATTTGTTTTGCAATCTTTTAAAGTCTAAAAATGCAAAGTTTGAGGAAGAACAACAATGGATGGCTTGGGAAAAAGAAATCGAAAATCAATATCAACACGAAATTGTTCTTTTAACTCAGAAATACGAATCTCAATACATTGATAAGCATAATAAAGATACATACTGGACAGCCGAAAAGGTGATGAAAGCAAAAGATAGATTTAGAGTTTTTTTGGCAATTCATGAAGAAAAAGTCGTTGGCTATATGGATGTAACATATTGTTATGAAGAAAATGAACCATATGACATATGGTTAGATACTGAGTTTCAAGGTAAGGGATATGAGCAAGCATTGTTGCAAGCAGCGATAAAAATGAATAAACCTAAAAAAATGATGGTTTTGATTGATGTCAATAATCATGAAGAAATCGAAATGTTTAAATCAATAGGCTTTGTCGCTGTAGTAGGAACAAATAGTGTATACGCTACCTATAAATCATAGATTAGCTAAAAAGAAAAATTGATGTTTTATCTATATAAAGAACCCGACAACTCTCAATTTGTATAGATGTTCATCTTTTTGTTACATACTTGATTAGTTTAGGATGACTTTTTTGCGAGGAACTGACCGATCTCGCAACGAAAGTCATCCTAATTTATTTTTATTATTGTAATTGGGGTGAATTCTGGTTGTGGGGTTAGGTGAATTCAAGGAAAAAATACATCTTTTGAAACAGATTTGTTTCGGTAGGGATGAATTTGCCTTATCAAGGCCTAAATATAATACAATAATTTCATCTCTGCCGGAGTTTTTTACCGGGAAGGGGTGAATGACCGGCACCAATACACACCACACAAACGATTTTGACGCTGCATTTATGCGAAATAAAATAAGAATAAGAACAATATACTGAACGATTTTGCCGTGGCGTTTACGTGAAATAAAAGAGAAATAAGATAAGTGTGCTGAACGATTTTGACG
>JBJEKY010000074.1:1811-15387 GCA_051878875.1 Lachnospiraceae bacterium
GGCGTTTACGTGAAATAAAAGAGAAATAAGATAAGTGTGCTGAACGATTTTGACGTGGCGTTTACGTGAAATAAAAGAGAAATAAGATAAGTGTGCTGAACGATTTTGACGCGTAGCGTCAACCAGTGAAGCACACTTATCTTATTTCTTATACAATTTACGCATGCCCTGCGTCAACCAGTGAAGTATATTGTTTTTATTCCTTTATAATATTTTACGCAATCTCCCCTACGGTATGCTCCAGCTTTCCATGTCGTTCATAATGGGTCTTTGTCACGATCTCATTTTTAGAGTTGACAAACACCACATTGGGAACATGCTTATCAGCTTCCTCCGGTGTCATGGTTGCATAGGCCATGATGATCACATGATCGCCGGGATTTACCAAAAGTGCTGCCGCACCATTTAAACAGATCATTCCGGAGCCCGGTTCTCCTTCAATAGTATATGTTTCAAAGCGGTTGCCATTTTCCACATCGGCAATCTGAACATATTGATATTCCCGGATCCCTGCTGCTTCCAAAAGCAATGGATCCACGGTGATGCTGCCAACGTAATCCGGTTCTGCCTGGGTTACTACGGCACGATGTATTTTTCCCTGTAACATTGTAATTTCCATGATATTCTCCATTCTGTCACCAGTTTCCGGCGACTCATTAAAATCTTTTTTACACAAGACTGTATTATAGCACCGTCAAAGCGACTTGGAAAGTTTTATTTTGAAAACAATATGGAACCTTTATTTTCTGCACAGGGCAATGAATTCTTCCATGGGCACAGAAATGTATTTATTTTTGGGCCATGCCAGAATGAATTCCTGATAATAGTGGTAATCCGGAATAGAAAGCTCCACCAATTTGTTCTGGGAAATAGCATCTTTTACCATGCTGGCAGGCAGCAGGGTGATACCCATATCCCCAAGAGCCGCGTTGAACAGGATATCGAAGCTGATGCTTTCCCAGTAAGGGGCAATACGATAACCCCGTTGTCGCATGTACTGTTCTAAGTAATCCCGTTCATCGGTACCGGGCTCCCGTAAAAGCAGGCGCGCGGTAGACAGATAAGAAGCGTCTGCCACAAGGCCTTTGGGAAGATCCGGGTACGTCGGTGAGGCTACAGCAATAAAGCGGTCCTGATCGATGATCTCACTGTACAGGTCAGGAGCAGTGTTAAACTCATCCGTCATGATAAGATCCAGATCGTTGGTCCGCAGCATATCGGCTAAGATCCGGCTTCGATTGATCTGGACCTTCACTTTTTCCAGAGGGTGGGTTGAGGTATATTCTTTAAGCAGGTTGTCTAACAAAGACACACCGGCTGTATCGTTGGCACCGATCCGTAAAATATGCTGGGAACTGCCTTTTTTCATCAGATCCTCTAATTCTGCATTCATATCCAGAATATTGGAGGCATATTCAAAGAGCATATCTCCCGAGGGAGTCGGTTTTAACTCCTTGGGAAAACGCTCGAATAACACTACGTTATAATGATGCTCCAGTTCTTTGATCACCTGACTGACAGAAGGCTGTGCCATAAACAGTTTTCTGGCCGCGGCGGTCATATTTCGTTCTGTGTATACGGTTGTGTAGATTTTAAAATGTCGTAATGTCATGATTCCTCCTATGGGATACGGCGTATCCACCTCTAAATATTACCACGAGTTTAGGAAAAAAACAGTATTTGTTTATAAAAATTTCACTTGCAGATTACCCAATGAATGCTATAATAAACCAAGACTGACCGGTCGGTCGGGAAAAGACGGACGGTTTCAGATTGTAACAAACAGGAGGAAAAACATGATTTCAAAATTCAGTGTGAAAAAACCATACACTGTCCTTGTGGGAATCGTGCTGGTGCTGATCTTAGGATTCATTTCTATTACGAAAATGTCTACAGATCTTTTACCCAGCATGAACATGCCCTATGCCCTTGTGATCACAACGGATGTGGGAGCAACCCCGGAGGAAGTGGAAAGTGAAGTGTCTGCCCCCATAGAAGCGGCCATGGCTTCCATGACAGACATCAAGAATATTTCGTCCATTTCCCAGGATAACTATTCCATGGTGATCCTGGAATTTGAACAGAGTGCGGATATGAATTCCATAACCGTGGAAATGAGAGAGAGTTTGGATATGCTGGCCGCAACCTGGCCAGACAGAGTGGGTAATCCCTCTATCATGAAGATCAATCCGGATATGATGCCGGTGCTGATCTCTACCGTATCCATGGAGGGTATGAGTGCTCAGGAACTGACAGAGTACGTGAACAATGAAGTGGTGCCGGAGATTGAAAGCGTAGCCGGTGTAGGTTCTGTCAGTGTGTCCGGCGGCATTGAAACCACCATCAAGGTGACTCTGGATAATGATAAAGTCGAGAAGCTGAATAAGAATGTGAAAAAAGCTCTGGACAAAAAATTTGCAGATGCAGAAAAAGAGATCAAAAATGCCAAGAATACTTTGAATAGTCAGGATAGTAAACTGGAGAGCGGCGAAAAGGAACTCATCAGTTCCACTACAGAAGCTGTAAACCAGTTGACGGACCAGAAGGTCAGCCTGATGCAGACAAAGTCCCAGTTAGAGCAGAAAATCCTGGAGTTGCAGGGCAGCATGACCGGTGATGAGACCGCAGATGCCATGATTCAGGCAAGCATCGATTCTCTGCAGAAGAATATCAAAGAGATCGACAGCGGAATCGAAACCATCAATGAAAATCTTGCTAAATTAAATGCAGCCCAGATTTCCGGTGCCGTGGAAATGGGAAGTGCTTCCGCACAGGTGGCAAATGGAAAAACCAGTTTGGAGGATGCGCTGAACAGTCTGAAGGAGAGTAAAGAAGCGGCATACGATTCCGCAGATCTTACCAAGATTCTGACGGAAGAGACCCTGGGTGGTATCCTGGCAGCACAGAATTTTGATATGCCGGCCGGATACATAGAGAAAGAAGGAACCCAGTACATGGTCCGTGTAGGTGAGGATGTGGCAGACATTGACGCACTGACCGATCTTATTATGCTGGATCTTAACATGGATGATGTGGATCCAATTTACTTAAATGATATTGCAACGGTGGAATATGTGGACAATTCTGCTGATGTTTATACCAGTGTAAACGGAGAACCCGGTATTTTACTTACCATAGAAAAGCAGACCGGTTATTCCACCGGAGATGTGACAGATGCGGCGATTGAGAAAATGAAGTATCTGGAAAATAACACCGAAGGGTTATCCACGGAAGTGATCATGGACCAGGGTATCTACATCGGATACATTGTGGATTCTGTGGTACAGAACATGGTTGTGGGAGGAATCCTGGCAGTATTGATCCTGTTGCTGTTTTTGCGGGACATCAAACCTACCCTGGTTATTGCCTGCTCCATCCCTGTCAGTGTGGTAACCGCCATTGTTTTGATGTACTTTAGCGGCGTGACCTTAAATATCATTTCCTTGTCCGGATTGGCATTGGGAATCGGTATGCTGGTGGATAACTCCATCGTGGTGATCGAGAATATCTACCGTATGAGAAACTTAGGAATCCCTGCCAAGGAAGCAGCGGTTAAAGGTGCAAAACAGGTGACCTCCGCTATCATTGCTTCCACACTGACCACTGCTTGTGTGTTCCTTCCTATTGTATTTACCGAAGGAATCACCAGACAGCTTTTTGTAGACATGGGTCTGACCATTGCCTACTCCTTACTGGCAAGTCTTATCATCGCGCTGACTTTCGTGCCTATGATGGCCTCCGGTGTGCTTGCAAAGAATAAAGAAAAAGAGCACAAGATCTTAGGAAAGATCCAGGATGGATATGCAAAAGCATTGCAAGCTGCCCTGCGGTTTAAACCGGTGGTGCTTCTCTTAGCGGTGGCGCTGTTAGTTGTCAGTGCCATGGGTGCCATTTCCAGAGGAACGGCTTTCCTGCCTTCTATGGAAAGTACCCAGATGACAGCGACCTATACTCCGCCGGAAGAACTGGATCTTACAGAGGTAGGCGAGCTGTCTGACGAGATCATCAGCCGCATGTTAGAGGTAGACGGTGTAAAGACTGTCGGTGCTATGGCGGGAAGTTCCTCCATGGGTTCCATGGGCGGCGGCTCTGCTTCCGATAAGAGCGTGACCATGTATCTGATCTTAGACGAGGATAAGGAACTGAGCAATACCCAGATCGTAAAAGAGATTGAAAAGAATACTGCTGACATGGAAGGTGAGTTAAGCGTACAGGCATCCGCCATGGACCTTTCTTCCTATATGTCCAGCGGAATCCAGGTCAACGTCCAGGGACGTGATCTGGAAAAGCTGCAGGATCTGGCGGGACAGGTACGGGGTATCGTCAATGAGACGGAAGGTGTACAGGATATTACCAGTGGGCTGGATGATATGACCAGCGGAATCAAGGTTGTGGTCGATAAGGAAAAAGCAGCCAAATATTCCATGACGGTAGCCCAGGTATACCAGACTGTAGCAGCGCAGATGGGTCAAAGCGATTCTGTAACCACTATTTCCACCGATGCTGCGGATTACGAAGTGTACTTGGAAACCAGTGATGCGCAAAAGCTGGAGTTAGATGATATCGAAAATATCACGTTTACTTATAAAAATCAGGATGGAGAAGAAAAGGAGATTCCGATTAAGAAGGTCGCAGACATTGAAGAAATCGAATCCTTAAGCTCTATCCGCAGGGATGCCCAGAACCGTTACATCAGTATCAGTGCAGCCATTGATGAAGATCACAACGTAGGTCTGGTATCCAATGAACTGAAGAAAAAATTAAAAGAACTGGATGTTCCGGAGGGATATTCTGTTGAGATGGCAGGAGAAGATGAGACTATCAATGATGCCATGGAGCAGCTGACATTAATGCTGATCGTGGCCGTTGCATTTATCTATCTTATCATGGTGGCACAGTTCCAGTCCCTGTTATCACCCTTCATTATTATGTTCACCATCCCGCTGGCGTTTACGGGAGGTTTCCTGGGATTGTACTTAACAGGAAGTGAATTCAGTGTGATCGCCATGGTAGGCTTTGTCATGCTGGCAGGTATCATTGTAAACAACGGAATTGTGCTGGTGGATTATGTAAACCAGCTTCGTGAACGGGGAATGAGTAAAAAAGAAGCCATCATTGAGTCCGGACGCACCAGACTTCGTCCTATCTTAATGACAGCATTGACCACTATCCTTGCCATGTCCACTATGGCCATGGGTATGGGAATGGGTGCCGATATGGTACAGCCAATGGCCATAGTTACGATTGGCGGTCTGATCTACGGAACCTTATTAACCCTGTTCGTCGTACCGTGTATCTATGATCTTTTCCACAGAGAAAAGAGCATGGTGAAGGAGGAGATCGACGATGATATCTCAGATTTATAAAGATCCGCCACCAAAGGTATTAAAAATGTTTCAGGCGTGCGCCGAACTGATGGAAGAGGGAATGGATGTCCACGATATTAAAGTTGTGGACATCACCAGCCGTGCCGGTATCGGAAAAGGTACTGCCTATGAATATTTTAAAAACAAGGAGGAGCTCATCGGAGAAGCCCAATGGTACTATTTCAACGAGAAGTTCCGGGTTATGAAGGAAAAAGTGGCTGCTGCAGAAACCTTTTGGGATGCCATTGACTGTTTGTGCGAAGCCACAGATGGATTCGTGGCAAAAAGAGAAGGCCTGCTGGTCTTGTTTAAACATGCCGTGACCAATGTGGAGGACGGCTTAAACGGAGATATGGAAGAGGTCTGTCAGCCACCGGAGAATATGGTAAGCTTTTTCAAAGACCTGGCCCGGCGTGCCATAGAAGAATTACATCTTAAGGAAACCAGTGAGTTTCGTATCGGAAACGTGATCACATCCCAGATGTTAGCTTATGGGTTAGCCTGTGTTGTAGGTCAATCCGTGTGCAAAACCCCGCAGGAAGTTGAGCTTAACCGGAACAAGAGCAGAGAGATCTGCAAGAAAAATATAAAGAAGTTATTTGAATAAGTTTTACACGGCAACCGTCGGAACATTGCGTTTCTGACGGTTGTTTTTTGATTGCCTGCAGGAAAAAGGGGAGTTTACATTTTTGCTTTACCATAGTAAAATGTAAAAAATGAAACTTCGTAATCGTTACGTATAAACAGTAAGGTTGCCTTTCGCAATATGGAGAAAATCCGGGATAGAAAGGGGGCAAGGTACAATGAAGAGATATAAAAAGATTATCTGGACCATCTTTTTTATACAATTGGCAGTGATCGCATTGATCCTTTGTACAGCAAAGGTGGACGATATGACATTGGCCAAGGGACAGGTGCGGTCCTTTAATGAAGGCTGGGAGCTTATCAGGGAGGACGGAACAAAAACAGATCTTCCAAAACTGCCCTTTAACGGAACCAGTGGACCGAATGAGAAGATTATTATAAAAAATACGATTCCCGAATACTACCGGGGAAAAACCATGACCTTTTTGTCTGCGGATAAAACCCTGAAGATCACAGTAGACGGCAGGGAGATCTATTCCTTCGGACTGGATGATAAGAGGCTGTTTGGGCGTACTCCGGGAAGCGTGATGGTTTTTGCGGATATTCCTGCGGACTGTGAAAAAGGAGAGATTAAGATTGAGATGTGTTCTCCTTATGCAGACTATGCAACCTACATTACCGCAATTTCCGTTGCCCAAAAAGATGTGGCGATCCTTGATTTTATCAGGCAGAAATCCGTTTCCCTTCTTGTCACGGTGATTGTTTTTATCGTTGCCGTGATTTTCCTGATATTGGCCATCGTACAGAAAATGTCATCCCGGAAGGTGGGAGGAGTGGAGTATCTGGGAATCTACCTGCTACTCATGAGTATTTACTATTTGATCGAAACAAAAGTTCCGGAAGTTTTCTATGGAAACCAGACGCTGTACTCCAATCTGATCTTTATCATCTTGATGACAGCACCACTTTTTCTGGAGGCCTATTGGTATGAGGCAGTGCCTGAGGCAGGGAAAGCCATGTTGCTGGTGATGGCAGTTTCCGTAACCAATGCGGTGGTCCAGTTGATCCTTCAGATTGGCGGTTTTGTGGATTTTCTGGAAATGTCATCTGTTTCCCATGGAATCATCATGTTGATCATTTTGGTGAATGTGGTGGTACTGGGTAAAAATGTCAGAAAAGAGAAGAGTGTTAGAATGTGGATGCAGCTGACCGGAGTTAGTTTTATGATGATCGGTGCATTTATTGATATTTTAAGGACTTATACCATCAAAGTAGGAGATCTAGGAAAGGCCAGCAGATTCGGAAATTGTGTGTTTGCGATCTGCACCTTGCTGCTCTATTTGCAACAAATGATGCAGGAACATATGGAATTTGTAGAGCAGGCGAAAAATGATGCCATCGCTGCGAATGTGGCAAAGAGTCAATTCATCGCCAACATGTCCCATGAGATCCGGACACCGTTAAACGGGATTCTGGGTATGGATGAACTGCTTTTAGAGGAGTGTACGGATAATACGTTAAAAGAATATGCCCGGAATATCCAGAGTGCCGGACATTCCTTACTCTCCATCATCAATGATATTCTGGATATATCCAAAATCGAGGCTGGAAAGCTGGAGATTTTGCCGGTGGAGTACGAATTATCTTCTGTCATAAATGACTGCTACAATATTATAAAAGTCCGGGCAGAGAGCAAAAAGCTTTCGATCAGGATGCAGGTGGACCCCCAATTACCGTCACGGTTGTATGGAGATGAAGTACGGATCAGACAGATCATCAACAATTTCCTCTCCAATGCGGTAAAGTACACCGGAGAAGGAGAGGTAACCTTCTCCCTAAGCTATGAAGCTCTGACGGAGAACCGGATCATATTGGTGATCGCGGTCCGGGATACCGGCATGGGTATACGCGAAGAGGATTTGGAGAAGCTGTTTCAATCATTTACCAGATTGGAAGAAAAACGGAATCGTAACATCGAGGGAACGGGTCTGGGATTGAATCTTACCAAAAATCTCGTCGACATGATGGAAGGAGAGATCTTTGTCGAAAGTACTTATGGAGAAGGCTCCTGCTTTACGGCAAGGATTCCGCAGACGGTAGTGAACGCGGAACCGATGGGAGATTTTGAACAGCGTTATCAGCAGTTTTTAACTAGTTTAGAAACAAGCAGGCAGGCCTTTGTTGCACCGGATGCGTTGATCTTAGTTGTGGATGATGCAGAAATGAACCTGAAGGTAATGACAGGTCTCTTGAAAAAGACGCGCATACAGATCGATACTGCGAAAAGTGGTATGGAATGTCTTCAATATGTGAAGGAAAAGAGGTATGATCTTATATTCTTAGATCATATGATGCCGGAAATGGATGGAATCGAAACCTTACAGCAGATGAAGGGACTTTCCGGTAACAAGAATACCGATACGCCGGTTATTATGCTGACAGCTAACGCTACCAGAGATGCCAGAGAAGAGTATATCAGACTGGGATTTACGGATTATCTGTCCAAGCCTTTTAAGGAAGAAAGATTGCAGGAAATGCTGAAAACATATCTGGCTGAAAACCTGATCCTGGAAGCGGATACCTTAAATGGTAAAGATGTCAGCGCGCAGGGGGGTAGTATCATCTCAAAACTGAGTGAAATACCGGATCTGGATGTCACGACAGGGCTGCATTACTGCCTGAATGAAAAATTCTATGAGGAAGTACTGAGAGAGTATCTTCAGGAAGCGAAGGAAGAAAAAATGGAACAGTACTTAGAACAACGGGATTGGAGTTATTATGGAATTGCGGCTCATTCACTAAAGAGTACGTCCCTGACCATCGGAGCGGTTTCGCTTTCTGAGGATGCAAAGGGGCTGGAGCTGGCGGCAAAAAGTTCCGATGAGAGTTATATTTTATCCCACCATCCGGGTGTGATGGCAAAATACCGGAATTTGTTAAGTAGCTTACGGGAAATTCTGGAGTAGGGGATATGAAAAATGGTTTCAAAAATCTCTTTCATAAGATAGAAAGTGGCTATGCTTTTGGCATAGCCACTTTTGAATTTTTACGCATTTCCGTGAAAGTCCAGTAACAGACGCACATCAATCTCTAAAGCGTCTGCAATGCGGAAAAGTAAGTCCAGGGAAATTGGACGAACGATGTTAGGGGCTTCAATGGCACCAAGATGCTGGCGGGAAATATCCAGTTTCTCAGCCAGCTGTTCCTGGGTAAGCCCTTTGTGCTTACGATAATAAGCAATGTTGTAACCGATTTCGGTGTAACGCTTGTCATTCTGTTGGCCTATTGTATTTTTCTCCATATGAAGCACCTCGATATAAATTATTGTAAGTGTATCCATATATAAATTAAATTAGACTCAAAATAACACTTGATATGTAAAATGCGACAAGATATAATTGTAAGGAGCGACTTGTTAGTTAAAATGTGACAAAAACTAAGAAATAGAGGGGATTGCGAATATGGTTATGAAAACATCGCTAGTCTGCCTGCTGCTTGTTGTGTATATGGGGTTGTTTTATTTTTCCAACAGGCACCTGCCACTTAAAAGTGCAAAGGTATTTTCTTTTTTTTATTGCAGTACATTGATCCTGGCAGTGTTTGATTTTATTACTTTATATACGGTGAATCATTTGGATCAGGTACCGGATACTTTGAACCTGGCGGCACACCTTATTTATCTAATGTCCATTAATTCTATGGTTTACTTGTATTTTCTGTATTTGAGAAGTATGTTAGAAAGTAAAGTTGCTATTTTGTCAGTATTCCGGAGTCTTCAGGCAATACCTTTTTTCATTACATCGGTATTGATTTTGGTTCTGCCTATTGATTATATTGAAGGAAAATCAACAAATTATTCTTTGGGTCCGAAAGCCTACGCGCTGTATGTCAGTGTGGTTTTATATAATCTAATGATCCTGTATTATTGCATCCGTTATTGGAAACTACTGAATCGGGAGAAACGCACAGCGATCCTGGTGTCTGTTCCGGTCTTTTTCGTGGTATCTGTGGTTGATATTTTAATGTCGGAATCGTTATGCATCATCGTCTATGTTACGGTGACACTGGTGGGATTAATGATGAGCAAGGAGAACAGTGAAAAATACCTGGACAAGCAGACGGGGATGTTTAATCAGTATGCCCTGGAAGTTGTGGGCAGTGAATATATTGCATTAAAAAAGCCGATGTTTCTGGTGGTGATGGCTTTAAGCGAGTCTGATAATGCGAAAGATGTAATGAATTGGAAGCAGCACACTTCTGCCATGAATGTGATTCAGCAGTTTTGTAAGAAGAGCTTAAAGAGACAATCTTACCGGGCGTGTGGAAATGGATTTGTATTCCTGGTAAATTCAGAACATACAGCACAGCAGGAAATACAGGAATTGGAAAGCTTTGCGGCAGAGCAGTTCTTGGGAGATGTTGTGTTTTCATCAGAAATCATGGAATTAAGTAAGTATGCAGACGTGGACGAAATGATGTCCTGTGTGCTGGAACTTTGCAACACTGCCATGAATAAAATGGCCACCCATGACTTTTTGACAAAGGTGCGTAACCGCAATTCTTATGAAGAAGAATTGAAACGGTTCATGAACGAGCGAGTGGATGCTGTTTACTTTCTGGCAGATTTAAATAATCTGAAAGCTACCAATGATTCCAAGGGTCATTCTGCCGGCGATGAGCTATTACAGACTTTTGCAAAGGCTTTGAAAGTTTCTGCCGGGAAAGAAGGAAGGGTATTTCGATATGGCGGAGACGAGTTTGTCGTGTTATGGACCGGTGGGGATGCGCAGGAGTATCTGATAAGGCTGGAAGAAAACTGCAGACGGATCAATCAGAAACGTGAGATTCCGGTTGACTTTGCCATCGGTTACGGAAAGATTCTGGAAGAAGACGGAATACAGAAAGCAGACCGGATGATGTATGAGAATAAAAGTAAAATGAAAGAAGGAAGAAAATAATTAAAAAACAGGCACCGGAGTTTCGCGGTGCCTGTTTACGTTACTAGCCATATACCAGGTGACAATTTTAGAATAAGTTAGTTGTTCCTTTTATATTACATGTCAGCGAGCTTTTCCCTGCATTTTTCTGCTAAAGCCTGGGGATAGGTTTTTTCCAGATCGAAGCCTCTGGATGCCAGGGTATCGGACAGGCTGGTCCAGATTTCATAAGCCTTTTTATAGTCACCCAGTTCTTCGTAGCAGAAACCCTGGGAATACAGGGCATCCACATAGGAAGGATTCAGCTGAAACGCTTTTTTCCAGTGAGCGAAAGCCTCTTCATAATTCTTTTTGTCGCGGCAGATGTCTCCGCAGTAAATGAGCAGGGTGGGATTTTCCGGAAATCTTTCCAAGGCTTTTTTCATCTGTGCTTCGGCCTTATCGTATGCACCGGAGTATTCCAGCGCGGCCAGCAGGCAGATCCATTCCTGGACATTTTGCGGATTCTTTTTTACAAGCTCTTCCTGTTCACGGCAGAATTCTTCCCCTCGGTTTAAATCACAGATAAGGGAAATTTTCTGGCGCTTGGTACGGTAATAGGTTTCTTCATCCTCGGCGGGATCTTTTTCCAGAACCCGGTCAAACAGGGAAAAAGCTTTGTCCCTGCACTCGTTCATCATATACTGATGAAGGATGCCGTACAGGCGGAGATCCTCCATGGAGGCTTCATCGGAGTTTAGTAGTTTGCGGTATTCCACATCAGCGGCCAGAAAATCCTCCGGTCGTTTGGTGGATTCGTAGATGGCTCCCAGTCTTTGGGCATAGTTTTCATAAGCAATGGAAGCTTCTTTGTAAAGGTCATCAATAGTCACGCAGTACAGCCTTGCAATTTCAGGCAGGATGGCTGCGTCCGGGAGCGTGGTATTGCACTCCCAACGGGAAACGGACTGGGTGCTGACGCCCAAGGCACCGGCGGCCTGCTCCTGGGTCAGATTCCGGGCTACGCGGAAACGCTTCAGGTTCTTAGATAAAGTTGTCATAGCGGTGTTCTCCTTTTTTCATTCTGGATCATCCTTCTTGAAGGATGTGATTTAGAAGCTTCTGACTTTATTATACAAAATGGAGAAAGGAAATCCACCTCTTAGTTTGTGAGTAGACTCTCGCTTTTTGATGAGTTAGAGAATCGGGAATCGTTGCACATTTTGGACGGATCAACGGATGAGCCAATCCGGCAGTCCCTGACGGATCCTGAACTTGGTTTCGGAAAAGCTGCTCTTATCCCAAATCAGGAATTTTCCAAACAGCTTACATTCCGCCAGATACACAGAGTCTGTTTCTTTCCCGTTTTCCACAAGGGTGGAATAGGTCCAGGTTATGTTATAGAAAACACTTTGATAGGCTTCGGATTTCAGTTCGCCGGTGTCTTCCCGGTATAGTTTTTCCTGGTGAATGCAGATCAGGGGCTTGGTTCCGATCTCACCGCTTTCCACACGTTTGGCATCAACAACGATCAAAATCCATACGAAGCAGACAAAAAGCAATATTGCGGCGAGGATAAGTTTTATGGATTTGTGTTTATTCATAGTAAGCCCCCTTCTTCTTGATTAATTTATAATTTGATTATAAAATGGCAGGGAAAGATAGTAAAGAGAATGTTTTTCATGGATAGCGTGGAACATGCTTTCAGGGAGGGGCTTTGGACATGCAGCGTACATATAAGGAAGTGACTATAAGGAATGCAACACCGGAAGATGTAGGGCAGCTCTGTGAATGGTGGAATGATGGCGCCGTTATGGCACATGCGGGTTTCCCTAACGGACTTCATACCACGGAGGAAGAAGTCCGCAGACAGATTGAGCAGGATGATGATCTTATTGTACGCCGGCATATAATTGAGTGCCGGCAGAAACCTATTGGGGAAATGGTGTATCGAAAGATGGCGGACGGAGTCTGCGAGATTGGTATTAAGATTTGTGAAGCAAAAGAGCAGAATAAGGGACTTGGTAAGATTATTTTAAGTCTATTCATAGAGGGCCTTTTCCACGAATTTGGATATGAGAAAATTGTATTGGATACCAATCTGAATAATAAGCGTGCCCAGCATGTGTACGAACAACTGGGATTTCAAAGAACCCGGATCAACGTGGATTCATGGAAAGACCAGACGGGCGAGTGGCAGTCGTCTGTGGATTATGAGTTGACGGAAGACAGGTTTGTAAGTTGGATTCTCGGAGACAAGAGATTTTGAGTGATGCTATATCGATTTGATAAAAGGGTATGGGAGTCTGCTATCAGGAACCGGGGGCGGTCAAGCCAGTGGAGCGAAAAAAATTGATTGGTCGAGGTTTTTCGCTATTTTTCATTCCTACATGTGAAAAAAAGGTATGAAATAGCTATTTTTTCGCTTTTCATTGGAATTTTAGCTATGATATGTCATTTTATTAGCTAAAAATTCATAGAAAATCCAAATTTTAGCTATTTGAATCCTGCTTGGTCATCAGAAACAAGCCATTGGAGCGAAAATTATGCAGAGAGATTAGTTTTTCGCTATTCAAGCATGTCGGAGTTGCTACCTGGCTGGAGAATTTCAAGATTCATTACCGGTAGATTGTCCAATATTTTGCCTGTTGATTTCCCAAGTTTCCCCTTGATTTTTAAGAAAAAATGTCTTATACTTCATACATAATT
>JBJEKY010000075.1:0-1311 GCA_051878875.1 Lachnospiraceae bacterium
AGAGCACCTGACTCTTAATCAGGGTGTCCAGGGTTCGAACCCCTGGTGGCGCACTTTTAAAGCACTGATTTTGTGGACCTGGATCCACGGGGTTGGTGTTTTTTTTGTATGATCCTAAAGTTTTCCGGTGAAACCGTCGATACAATGAGTACATCGTTTAAATCGGTTTATAACAATGAATTTAAGAAGGCATCCACGGATGGTAAGTATGTTTGCAAAATGGAATTAGCGAAACTGCTTATCATTTTTTATTGGATTTTAAATGGAGGTAATTTTCATTAAGGGACTCCTTCAAAAGGAGGAAAAATGATTGATCATTGAATCATCCAATCTTAACATGAGCTCCCAGAGAGGATATGCAGCCCGCAAAACCAGTGGCGGCAGTACTACTACCTGGGGACCTTCCGGATATACCAAAAGTGCATTTTATAATGTAATGGAATCAAAAGAATACCAGTCCTATGGTGACGGTCAGAATGTAAATAGCGAAGAAACAAAAGATCCGGATCAAGATAACAGATCAAAGGAAAGCGCGAAGAAAGAGGGATCATCCGGTCTGCTGGATGGTCTTGTATCCAAAAGAGCAGAAAAAATAAACGAACTGAATGTAAAAACCCAGATGAAAGAAATCCGGAGGCAGATGCTTGACTATCTGTACCGTCTTTTATTTGGGGAGGATTCTGAGGAATATAAGAAGCTTAAGGATAATCTGGAAAGCTATAGTACGACGGTTCAGGAATACGGAGGAACCAATCAGTATTTTGAAACTTACAGTGAGACGGAAAGTGTGGGATTTCAAACTATAGGTACCGTGAAAACTTCAGATGGACGGGAGCTTAACTTTAATCTTAATGTACAGATGTCCAGGTCCTTTTCCGCTCAGTATTATGAGCGCCATGAATTTGGTGCAGCATATACGGTCATGG
The DNA here is from genome assembly GCA_051878875.1 of Lachnospiraceae bacterium. Taxonomy (GTDB): domain Bacteria; phylum Bacillota; class Clostridia; order Lachnospirales; family Lachnospiraceae; genus XBB1006. The sequence goes on from JBJEKY010000075.1 coordinate 927, forward strand.
ATCCGTTAGTGATCAATACCGGATCAGCCATTACACAGGTGAATGATCAGAGTTTCTATTTTGATCTGGATTGTGACGGTCAGCTGGATGAAATTTCATCTCTGGCAGCAGGCAGTGGATTTCTGGCACTGGACAAAAATGAAGACGGTGTCATTAATGACGGATCGGAATTATTTGGAACCACCTCGGGAGACGGATTTGCAGATCTTGCGGCCTACGATCTTGATCAGAATGGCTGGATCGATGAGGCAGATGAGATTTTCAGTAAGCTGAAAATCTGGTATGCTGATGGTAGTGACGAACCGAAACTACTGTCCTTAAAGGAGGCCGGTGTAGGTGCCATTGCATTGAAAAGCTCGGACACACAGTTTTCATTGAATAATGC
>JBJEKY010000075.1:1411-15307 GCA_051878875.1 Lachnospiraceae bacterium
TTACTGTTCCATTGTACGACAGGCAATCAGTTTACAGATGGGATTTCCCTGGGAAGAGAACTTCTCTTCATATTCCGTCATAATATTACCTTCATTAAGGACGCTATCATGATGAAGATCAAAGGTTTTGGCCAGTAAAGTCCATCCGGCTTCTTCAATCTCTTCTAAGGAAAAACGAAACAGATCTACATTATCTGTTTTGAATTCCAGGGTTCCTTTCGGATCCAGTACTTTGTCATAGCAGTTCAGAAACTGTCTGGATGTCAATCTCCGCTTGGCGTGCCGGTCCTTTGGCCACGGATCGGAAAAATTAAGGTAGATCTTCTGAATGTCTCCTTTTGAAAAATACTCCGGAAGGATCACTGCATTTTCACAGATAAATTTAAGGTTATTAAGCGGTTCAGAAAGTTCATCCATTTTCTGTAACGCCCTTAGTAACACGCTGGAATAGCGTTCCATACCAATAAAGTTAATATCCGGATTCTGTTTGGCAAGTTCCATGATAAACCGGCCTTTTCCCATTCCAATCTCCATATGGAGGGGTGCTTTTGACTCAAACAGATCGGGAATGGCACCCTTAAGATCCTGTGATAATTGTATGCAATATGGGCTGTTTAATACGGCTTCGTCAGCTCCCGGAATATTTCTAAGTCTCATGATTTCCTCCTAACCGATCGTCTTACCACATTGTACAGGACTCCTTTTAAAAAAGCAAGAAAGTGCAAAAAATAATGCGGGAAACCATTGGAAAAAATATTGCAGAAACCTTTGGGAAATAATATACTAGATGGGATAGGAGAGACAAACTATGTTAAAGAAAAAGCTTTTAACTGCCATTACATTGTTTAGTGTGGTGGTATCTACGATAATGACACCGCTAACGGCGTGTGCTGAAGAAAATGAGGTCTACTGGCCCAAAGGTCCTAAAGTAGATTCTGCATCGGCCATTGTCATGGAGGCTAATACGGGAGCAATCTTATATGGGAAGAAGATCCATGTCAAACATTATCCTGCCAGTATTACCAAGATCCTGACCACACTGCTGGCCATAGAGAATTGCGATCTGGCAGAAACTGTGACTTTTTCACAGGATGCGGTATTTAAAACAGAGGGAACCAGCATAGCCAGAGATGTGGGAGAGAAGATGTCCCTGAAGGATACGCTTTATGCTGTTATGCTGGGATCGGCCAATGAATGTGCCTATGCAACAGCAGAACATGTGGGTGGAGATATAGAAACCTTCGTAAAGATGATGAACCAGCGGGCAAAAGAAATCGGCTGCGAGGATTCTCATTTTAACAATCCACATGGATTACCGGATGAAGATCATTATACTTCTGCCTATGATATGGCAATGATTTCAAAAACAGCATTGCAAAATGATACTTTCCGGACCATAACCGGGACGAAGACCTATACCATTCCGGCAACCAATATTCATGAGGAAGAAACCTATCTGGTGAACCATCATGCCATGCTCACCTTCTATAAAACGGGAAGGTATATTTATGAAGACTGTATCGGTGGAAAAACCGGATATACCAATGCAGCCGGTAATACGTTGGTAACATTTGCTGAGAGAAATGGTATGACTTTGATCTGTGTAGTGATGAAGTCTGATGGATACAGTCATTACGAGGATACCACGAAACTTTTGGATTACTGTTTTGATAATTATCAGATGTTAAACATCGCAGAACATGATTCCACTTATAGTATGGAAAAAGTGGCCAATGCTCTGAATTTCTCTTCGGTAACACCATATTTATCCATTGATGATGAAGCTTGTATCGTATTGCCGAAGACAGCGAACTTTTCCGATGTAACTTCTGAAGTGAAAACGGAGGACGGCCGGGATGATATAGCAGGAATTATTGAGTATCAATATGGCGGTAAGGTGGTAGGAAGTACAGACATTTTGATAAACGATGAGGCCATCGATGAGTATGCATTTGGTAATGCCCAGGTAGAAGAAGAGGCAGAAGGAAAAAAAGTTTTGGAGATCAGCTTCGGAAAGATCGTAATGATCCTGGTGATCCTGTTACTTCTCATAGGTGTAATATACAGTATCATCTATGTAAGACGAAACATTTACATTATTCTTTATAATCTAAAGCGGCGGAAACAAAGAAAGCAGAACGAGATCAGTTTCAAGGGAAAAAGGATCCGGAAAAAGAAACTAAAGCCAAGAAAAAAATCATAAAATTTGTCTCGTTATCTAAAAAACGACAAATATGGAACCAATATATAACTAAACGACAATTTACATATTGTAAATTGTCGTTTTTGGGTTTGCAGACAATTGAAACCGTTACCGTTAAAATCAGATTAATTACAAGATAGATCTAATTAATCAGACTATTTAACAAAATCTCCAGTTGGTTCTTCTGCTTTGTATAGAATAGAATCCCGTTAGAAGTGGCAAATACCGTTTCGTATTTATCCTTCAGAGTCAGGCAGCGGGTAACAAGAGTTAAAAGATAATCTGCATCTGCCGGTTCACAGCGAAGGAATACGGGTTCGCATTCTGAAAGATCGGAAAGGCAGGCCCTGGATTTTTTCAACAGATAGGAAAGATCCTTTTCTTCTTCCAACTGCTCTTTGGTTTTATTGATGATGAGGTAACCGTGTTCATCTTTTGGAAGCTCCATAGCTTTGATGGCACGTTGGACCTGTTTGGTGAGTGCTTCGCTGGCAGGATACAGAGATTCAAAATAAGACATGAAATCTGCAGCGCCCCGGAATTTATCGTTGCGTCCTTTGGTTAATACTTCTGTGACAAGGATACGTTTGATCACCCGCTCGCATTCCTGCCTGGAAGGATTCTTTCTGGAAGAATCTCCCAAATATGTCTGATCCATATTAAACTCCTTTGTAAAAGACAATTATTAGTGTCTGTAATTAGTATATAATATTATTAAGACAAAAACAACGACAAAAATGGCAAAAACGACAAATTGTTTTTCACCTAATGTGAATTGACAGCACAGGCAGAAAGTGGATATAATAGAAAATACCACGAGTGACAAATCTGAGCGGAAAAAATGCAAAAGAGGGATTTTATGGAAGAGCATAAGAAACAGATCATTCAGAAAATGAAAGAGCATGATGGAGTGATGAAAACAGCACAGTTTTATGAGGAGTGTGGACTTACCTATCGTGGTCTGGACAGTTTGTTGAAAGAAGAATTTCTGGTTCGGGTAAAAAACGGTTATTACAGTTTGAAAGAGGATAACAGGTCAGAGGAACAACGTCTGGCGGCCCTTTTTCCGGACGGAGTACTTTGTCTGGAATCAGCGCTTTTTTACTATGGATACATAAACGAAAAACCATTTGCCTGGAATCTTGCCGTAGACAAAAATACATCCAAGTCACGGTTTGTTCTGGATTATCCGGTGGTGATCCCTTATTATACCGAACCGGAAGTACTAAAGATCGGTATAGACAATGCAAAGCTGGGATCCGTAACCATGCAGATCTATGACCGGGATCGTATGATCTGTGATGTTTTGAAATATGAACATAAATTGGATCATGAAGTATTGAAGGCAGCCTTGAGAGGATATATTGAAGATCCCAAGAAGGATGTACATAAATTACTGGAATACGCCAGGATCCGAAAGGTGTCGGCAAAGGTGCAGAGTATGTTGGGAGTGTGGCTATGATGCGACAGAGACCATCCGTGCGTCTGATCCGGGAAAAAAGTAAAAAGTTAAAGATTCCTTATCAGAATCTGTTGGCAGCCGGTGCCAGGGAATGGGTACTTACGTGTCTGTTTCAGGAGCCTACCGATATAAAAATCCTAATCAAGCGAACTTCCCAATTAGGGTTAAGATCCTATCGTACAGGAGTATTTAAAGACCTTTATCTATGTGTATTGAATACAGAGGTTACCGGGGAGTGGCTGACCGGATTTTTGTCAGACCGTCTGCAGGAAACGGATTTCAGGGTAAAAGAGAGGACGGATGGTTATGATGTGCATCTGGAAGTAGAATTCGACCGGATCCGGATTCCGGTGGTTCTTCATATCCAGATTCAGGAGGAAAAAAAGGTGCCTACTGTTTCTTTCCCATTAAAACTGATCTCTGAAAATGACAAAACCCTGACCCTGCCATGCTATTATCCGGAGTTAGAATTAGCAGAGCTGTTTGCCGATTATTTTTCCAGATTGGAACTGTATCCGGATATGGCAGCGTTAGAAACCATGTATCTATATGCCACCGGCAGAAACCTGAACGGAAAATACGTAAGTCTTTATCTGGAAGAAGAATTTGAGAAACGAAATCTGGCTCTGACAGAGGAAACCAGAAAACAATATGAACAGTCCCTGGATAATAAAGCACTTCAGGCACGTTTCAAAGGCTATTTAAGAAGTTCGAAACGAAAAGAGCCGGGATTTGACGATGTTCACAAAATTCTGGCAGCACTATTTGATCCGGTTCTGGAGGCACTTTTGAAGGAACAGATCTTTTTTGGAGATTGGATCTGCGATGTGCAAAGATATTTGTGACCGTAAGCTTAAAGATAAGCGGAAAGTATTGAAGAGGCTTGCAAAATAATGCTATAATAGTGGGAAGCGGCAAGGAGGTTTTGCATGGGAAAGCTATTCTACATCATGGGAAAAAGTGCATCCGGTAAGGACACGGTTTATAAGTATCTGACCCGGCACTATGAAGGACAGTTAAAGAAGATTGTAGGATATACCACCAGACCGGCCCGCGAGGGAGAAAAAAACGGAGTAGAGTATTTTTTTTCCACACAAAAAGAGGTAGAGCAATTTACCAAAGAGCATAAGATCATTGAACTTCGGGAATACCAGACTGTGATGGGTCCATGGAAGTATTTTACCGTGGATGACGGTCAGATCGATCTTGAAAAAGCGGACTATTTGTATATTGGAACTCTGGAATCCTACCGTAGTATGGTAGGATATTTCGGACCGGAGAAGTTAGTGCCCATTTACATTGATCTTGATGACGGGGAACGTCTGGAACGTGCGATCAGGCGGGAAAGACAACAGGTTCATCCTAATTATGCAGAAGTGTGCAGACGATTTCTGGCAGATCAGGAGGATTTCTCCGAAGAAAAGTTAAAACAGGCCGGGATAAAACAGGCCTTTTATAACGACAAACTGGAATTTGTAGTAGAGAGCATTATTGCTTATATTGATGCCTATCGAAGATAGGGGGCATGATCATGGATCACATGAGAATAGACCAGCTGTTGGCAACCCCCGCAACGTCGGAGACCAAACAGGCCGAGCAGGCGGACGGAACCTTTAAGTTCACGTTAGCCAGCCAGATTGAGGAGGCGGCGTTGCAGGAAAAAGTCAACGGACTGTTAAACGACATTACCGTTCAGGGAAACCTGATCGCAAAACATATGGATATCCGGGATATGAAGAAATACCGGGGTCTGATCAAGGATTTCTTAAATGAAGTGGTATACCGGTCCCATAAGTTTTCCCGTGAGAATTTTCTGGACCGGAAAGGACGTCATCGGGTTTATGGTATTATCCGGAAGGTGGATGAGAACCTGGATGAACTGGCAGAAGAACTTATTAAGGATGAAAAAGACCATTTGGCGATTTTGGCCCGTATTGGGGATATCGCAGGACTACTCCTGGATATTTTGACATAAAATTACGTGAATACAGTCAAGATGCGTTTGTAAAGGATCAGCAGGAATAGAGGGGAATTACATGGCAGGATTTAGAAATGTTTTAGGACATGAACAGGCAGTAAACAGCCTGCAAAACGCAATTATGCTGGGAAAAGTGTCCCACGCATATATCATCAATGGTGAAGACGGTGCCGGAAAGAAAACGCTGGCAGAAGCTTTTGCCATGACGCTCCAATGTGAAAAGGGAACGAAAGATGCATGTCTTTCGTGCCATTCCTGTAAACAGGCGATGACCCGGAACCAACCGGACATCATATATTTAAAACCGGAGAAAGAGAATCTGATCTCTGTATCCGATATCCGGCAGCAGGTGAATGCTGATGTGGCCATTAAACCATACAGCAGCCGGTATAAAATTTATATCATTAACCATGCAGAGCGCATGAACGAGGCGGCGCAGAATGCAATCCTTAAGACCATTGAGGAACCGCCGGAATATGTGGTGATCTTACTTTTGACCACCAATGCCCAGATGCTGCTGCCAACGATCCGTTCCCGTTGCATCACCATTGAGGTGCGTCCGGTATCAGATGAGATCGTGAAAAACTATCTGATGGAGACGTTGTCTGTTCCGGAAGATGAAGCGGCTATTTGTACGGCTTTTGCCCAAGGGAATGTGGGAAAAGCGGCAAGGCTTTCGGGATCAGAGGATTTTAACCATATTCGAAATGAAGCAGTGCAATTGTTAAAGCGGATCAAGAATATCGACTTATATGAACTGACCCAGGCTGTAAAGGCGATCGGGGAATATAAGCTGGAAATAGGAGATTATTTCGACATCCTTTCCATCTGGTATCGGGATGTATTGGTATACAAGGCAACTATGGATGCCAACAAGCTGGTGTTCCAGGATGAAATCTACGATATCAAGAAACAGGCCGCAACCAGTTCTTATGAGGGGATCGAGAAAATCATAAAAGCCATTGATACAGCTAAGTCCAGGATCAAAGCCAACGTGAACTTAGAGCTTACACTGGAACTACTGTTACTTACCATAAAAGAGAATTAGAATAGGAGATAGAGATGATAAAAGTTGTAGGAGTTCGTTTTCGGCCGGCCGGAAAAATCTATTATTTTGATCCGGGTGAGCTGGAGATCAAGCTGAATGATCACGTGATCGTGGAAACGGCAAGAGGAGTGGAATACGGCCAGGTGGTCATTGCCGAAAAAGAGATTGAGGAAGATGCCGTAGTAAGCCCTCTAAAGCCGGTTATGCGTATCGCTACCCCAAAAGATGAGGAGCAGGTGGAGAAGAACCGGGAAAGAGAAAAAGAGGCGTTCAAGATCTGCTTAGATAAGATCGCAAAGCACGGTCTGGAAATGAAACTGGTGGATGCAGAGTATACCTTTGATAACAATAAACTGCTGTTTTATTTTACTGCAGACGGACGAATTGATTTCCGTGAGCTGGTAAAAGATCTGGCAGCAGTGTTCCGTACCAGGATCGAACTGCGCCAGATCGGTGTCCGGGACGAGACCAAGATCTTAGGCGGAATCGGAATCTGTGGAAGAGAGCTTTGTTGCAAAACTTATCTTCCGGAATTTGCTCCGGTGTCCATTAAGATGGCAAAAGAGCAGAGCCTGTCCTTAAATCCCACCAAGATCTCCGGTGTATGCGGACGACTGATGTGCTGTCTGAAAAACGAGGCAGAAACTTATGAGTATCTGAACAGCCGTCTGCCGGCGGTAGGTGAACTGGTTACCACACCGGACGGACGAAAGGCAGAGGTAGCCAGCGTGAACGTATTACGTCAGTTGGTGAAAGTTCTGGTGGATAATGATGATGAGAAAGAACTGGAAGAGTATCCGGTGAAGGAACTTCGCTTCAAGCCGAAACGCCGTAAGGTTCAGGTAACGGCAGAAGAGATCAAAGAATTAGCTTCACTGGAAGATAAAGAGGGAGCTTCGAAACTTCAATGATGGTGGAATTGAAACCGGGGGAAAGGCTGGATAATCTGGATATTCATGATTATAAGATCATTCAGGACGAAACCCGGTTCTGTTTTGGTATGGATGCGGTTCTTCTATCCGGCTTTGCCAAAGTGAAACCCGGAGAAAACGTAGTGGATCTTGGAACCGGAACCGGCGTCATACCTATTTTGCTTGCGGCCAAAACAAAGGGAGAGCATTTTACCGGGCTGGAGATCCAGCCGGAAAGTGCCGATATGGCCAAAAGAAGCGTACAGTATAATGATCTTACAGAGCGGATCGATATCGTGACGGGAGACATTAAAGATGCCACGAACATTTTAGGGGCATCTTCTTGTCGCGTGGTTACCAGTAACCCACCTTACATGATCAGCCAGCATGGTCTGGTGAATCCGGATAGTGAAAAAGCCATCGCCCGTCATGAGATTCTTTGTACTTTGGAGGATGTGGTTCGGCAGGCAGCAGGACTATTACAGGATAAGGGGCGCTTTTATATGGTGCACCGACCATTCCGTCTGCCGGAGATCATGGCTGTAATGATGAAATATAAATTGGAACCCAAGCGGATGCAGCTGGTGTATCCTTATGTTGATAAAGAACCCAATATGGTTCTGATCGAAGGCTGTCTGGGAGGCAATCCCAGGATGACTGTGGAAAAACCGCTCATTGTATATGAACGTCCCGGAGTGTATACCGAGGATATACACCGGATTTACGATGAACATGCAGACGGAGACAGCTAAAAAATAGGGAAAGGAGTGGACGTGAAATGAACAGCGGAATGCTATATCTATGTGCAACGCCTATCGGAAATCTGGATGACATTACCCTCCGTGTTCTTAAGACCCTTGAAGAAGTGGATCTTATTGCAGCGGAAGATACCAGAAATTCCATTAAGTTGTTAAATCACTTTCAGATCAAGACTCCTATGACCAGTTACCATGAATTTAATAAGATAGAGAAAGCCTATCAACTGGTGGACAAGTTGAAACAGGGAATGAATATTGCCCTGATCACAGATGCGGGAACGCCGGGTATTTCCGATCCCGGAGAAGAGTTGGTGCGTATCTGTTATGAGGAAGGTATTCCCGTCACTTCTTTGCCGGGAGCCTGTGCGGCTGTCACGGCATTAACCCTGTCAGGACTGAAAACCAGGAGATTCTGTTTTGAGGCATTTTTGCCCAAAGACAAAAAAGAGCGGACCCGGGTTTTGGAGGAATTAAAACAGGAAACCCGTACCATAATTATTTATGAGGCACCCCATCATTTAGTCCGGACTATAGAAGAACTGTTGTCTGTACTGGGGGATCGAAACGTTTCTATCGTGAAAGAGCTGACCAAACGATATGAAACTGTGGAGAAAACCACGTTTTCCCAGGCTCTGGTGGCTTACAGCGGGTGTGACCCTAAAGGTGAGCACGTGTTAGTAATCGAAGGAAAAAGCAAGCAACAGGTAGAAGAAGAGAAAAGGGACGCCTATGCCGATATCACCATCGCACAACATGTGAAACAATATGAAGACAAAGGATATGACCACAAGGAAGCCATGCGTATGGCAGCCAAAGACAGGGGAATTTCCAGAAGAGAGGTATATCAGGCGTTACTTTAGAATAGGAGGGTAAGATGCAGGAAGAATACTTCGACACCAACTATCTAGAGGATGATTTGGAAAAGATTAAAGATCTGCTGGAACAGAAAAAGTTCACAGCATTGAAGGAATTGCTGTCGGAAACCAATGAGGCCGACGTAGCAGCGATATTTGAAGAAATGGATGAGAAAGAACTTCCCATATTGTTTCGGCTTTTAGGAAAAGAAGAAGCTGCGGAAGTTTTTTCCAGAATGGAGCATGACACCCAGACCACATTGGTGAATGCCCTGACGGATAAAGAGTTACATCAGGTGTTGGACGAACTGTTTTTGGACGATACTGTGGACATGATTGAGGAAATGCCTGCCAATATCGTGGCCAGAATTCTTCGAAACACCGATGCCCAGACCAGGTATCAGATCAACGAACTGTTGAAATATCCCAAAAATTCCGCCGGAAGCATGATGACGGTGGAGTATGTGAATATCAAGAAAGATATGACAGTGGGGGAGGCCATTGCCCGGGTACGAAAAATGGCTCCCAACAGTGAAACCATTTATACCGTCTATGTGACCGAAAACCGGAAACTGGTTGGATTATGTACCATGAAGGAGCTTTTGATCTCTCAGGATGAGGAAAAGATCGAGGATATCATGGAAACCAACATTATCACGGTTACCACCGGAGATGATCAGGAGGACGTTGCCAAGATGTTCAGTAAATATGGATTTCTGGCTCTTCCGGTAGTGGATCATGAGGATCGTCTGGTGGGAATCGTAACCGTGGACGATGCAATCGATGTCTTGCAGGATGAGAACACGGAAGATATTACCAAGATGGCAGCTATTACCTCGGCGGAAGATACTTACTTTAAAACTTCTGTATTTTCCCACGCAAAAAATCGTATTGCATGGCTTTTGGTATTGATGCTGTCCTCTACCTTAACGGGAACCATTATTACCCGGTATGAAAATGCTTTTGCTGTGGTACCGCTTTTGGTGTCCTTTATCCCTATGTTGATGGATACCGGCGGAAACTGCGGATCCCAGAGCTCTACGTTGATCATTCGTGGTATCGCGTTGGATGAGATCGTGTTTAAGGACATTTTTAAGGTTATTTTCAAGGAGTTTAGGGTTTCTCTTCTTGTGGGTTCCGTTCTGGCTGTGGTAAACGGTTTGCGGATTTTCCTGATGTACAAGGATGCCCAGTTAGCCATCGTGGTTGCCTGTTCACTGGTGATCACCATCATGTTAGCAAAGTTCATCGGCGGCGTGTTGCCTTTAATCGCCAAAAAAATGAACTTAGACCCGGCATTGATGGCGGCTCCGTTGATCACTACCGTAGTGGATACCTGCTCTATTTTAGTGTATTTTAAAATAGCGACTGTGTTTTTCAATATCACAGTTTAGGGAATTTTCACAAAAATTGGAAAAACAGGTTGACATCTCAAATATTTGGCTTATAATACAACCTATAATTTAATCAAGTGACGATAGAGGCGCGGCTGATAAGAGTAAGGTCCTTCATAACGGAAGACACCGGAAGGATCCCAAAGGAGAAGCCGCCGAGGTGCAGCGAAGTTGTCTTGCGAGCTGTGGCCGGGCATACGAAGAACATTCGTATGACTGTCGCGAAAGCGGAGTGCTGTCGGTACATTAAGCGTTTAGTAAACCATGTACGCGCAGTTTTTCGTGTACATGGTTTTTTGTTTTTACAGGAAATCCCAAAGGGTTTCCCCAAAGTACGCGGAAAACGGGGGAAGTTAGTGGTGCTTGCCGTAGGTAAATCGTTAGGCGACCATGTCACAGTTTTGAAAGGAGAACTGTCATGGACTTTTATGCAACTGGCTGGGCACTGCTCCCGGCAATCATTGCCATTTTACTGGCACTTATTACCAAAGAGGTATATTCTTCGCTCTTTATTGGTATCGTAGTGGGAGGATTGTTATTCTCCGGATTCAGTTTCGAAGGAACTCTTACCCACGTCTTTCAGGATGGTGTAGTATCTGTTTTAGCGGACAGTTATAACGTAGGAATCCTGGTCTTCCTGGTGATCTTAGGTATCATCGTTTGTCTCATGAACAAAACCGGAGGCTCCAGAGCTTTTGGAGAATTTGCCAAAACTCATATTAAGAGCAGGGTGGGTGCACAGTTAGCGACCATTTTCTTAGGAGTCTTGATCTTTATTGACGACTATTTCAACTGCCTTACGGTAGGATCCGTAATGCGTCCCGTTACAGATGAACACAAAATATCCAGGGCAAAGCTTGCTTATTTGATCGATGCTACTGCAGCACCTATTTGCATTATTGCACCAATCTCCTCTTGGGCGGCTGCAGTGGCAGCATTTGCGGAGGATGGACAGGGATTTAAGCTGTTCATCCAGGCAATTCCATTTAACTTTTATGCTATTTTAACCCTTGTTATGATGGTTAGTATTGCCATCCTGAAGTTGGATTTTGGACCGATGGCAAAATATGAGCGAAATGCTGTGGAAAGCGGAGATCTGTTTTCCGGTAACAATCCTTACGAAAATGCATCGGAAGAAGCGGTTTCCGAAAAAGGAACGATCTTAGATTTGGTGTTGCCCATTGTGGTATTGATCATTAGCTGTGTCATCGGCATGATCTATTCCGGCGGATTTTTCGAAGGAGCAAACTTTGTGAAGGCATTTTCCGACTCTGATGCATCCGTAGGTTTGATGTTAGGATCTGCTGTGGCACTGGTTATCTCCATGTTCTACTATATGCTTCGCAGAGTGATCTCTTTTAAAGAGATCATGGAAAGTATTCCGGAAGGCTTCAAGGCCATGGTTCCGGCAATCCTTATTTTAACCTTTGCATGGAGCTTAAAGGCTATGACCGATTCTTTGGGAGCCAAAGAATTCGTTGCGGCCTTTGTAGAGAGCAATGCACAGGGTCTGGCTCCGGTATTACCGGCAATCGTATTCCTGATTGGATGCTTCTTAGCGTTTGCCACAGGAACCAGCTGGGGAACCTTCGGAATCTTAATTCCCATCGTGCAGAGCGTTTTCCCGGCAGGAGAAGCTTTATCTGTGATCTGTGTATCCGCCTGCATGGCAGGAGCTGTTTGCGGAGACCACTGCTCACCGATTTCCGATACCACCATCATGGCATCCGCGGGAGCACAGTGTGATCATATCACCCATGTTTCCACGCAGCTTCCCTATGCCATTACCGTGGCAGCAGTAAGTTTCGTAAGTTACCTCATCGCCGGCGTGGTAAAATCCGCATGGATCGCATTACCTATTGCCATTATTTTGATGCTTCTGACTGTTTATGTATGCTACAGAAGATCCGGCAGGGCTACGGAATAATAAAAGCAAAAAGTTGATATTAATGTGAGAAAGATATATACTAATAGCATCAACGCACAGGAGGAAAATATGAGAATGAAACATATGAAAAAAGCTGTAAGCTTTGTGCTAACTTTTGTATTAGTATTGTCTTGCTTTCTTTGGATAACACCAGAAGAAGTCAAAGCTGAAGGCTATGAATTAAAAAAAGATGTGACCTATGAGTTATGTTTAATTGGTGGAACAACAGATACTTATACATATGAGGTGCCGGATAATGGATACTTCTATATTGAGGTAACACCGACATATTATACGAAAGAAGATGGCGAGACTGTCAACAGCACTTCGTGGTGGCTCCCGTTTAGAATTTCGGCGAATTATAAAGAGTACGAGAATGTTAATTGCCACAGGAGCGATGGGACGTATACAAGTAAAATGTACAGTTTTGCTCCAGGAACCAAGGTACAGTTGGAGTTTTCTTCTAATACTTCCGGATATTTATGGTACTATAATGTAAGCATTTATCAAGTAAAAGAAACCCGTTTTGAGACAGAGAATAATAACAGTAAAAATAAATCCGACAGTATATCAGAAGGAAAATATTATAATGCCTTGATGATGAAGGATGATACAGACTGGTTTGTTTTTAAAGCACCGAAGACCGGCAAGTATAAGGTATATTTGGTGAATACAGATACAAATTCAGGAAGAAGCTGGATGGGAACTACAGTTTATAATGGAAGTTCTAAAATCCTTGCATCTGCAAATATTTATTCCGGTGATGGCGTGAAAAGAGTCTGTACGGTAAAATTGAAAAAGGGACAAAAACTTTATATAAAGAATTCAAATCCATATGGAAATTTTTTGTATAAGATCAAAGTAAAAAAAGCATAGAGCGGATGTTTGATAACTAACGAATCTGTAAATAGGTATTAGACAACAATGGGTCTTTTGTGATTGTATTTTAAATCATAGAAGGCCCGTTTTTGGGCAAGAAATAAGAAACCGGTACATATATAATAAAAATGACTGAAGACGGCATGAACAGAAGTTGCCTTAACAGGCGAGAATGAATCTATAACTCATAGAAGCAGACCGTCAGGTCTGCTCAGTGTGTCGTGTTTTATGGAATATTCGAAAGAAAAAAGTATCCTGATGATACCGTTCTGGCTTCTAATTCATCTATCTGCTGCTCCACCCATCGGATCATGTCAAAGTAGAGCTGGTCAAAGGAAGTTCCAAGAATACCTTCGAAGTCGTCATTAGATTGCAGTAATTGGATCAAGGTATCCATACCATAAGTTTCATAAACGTATTCTGCCAAGGCACCATACTCGGGATAAAACAGGGAATTTACTGAAACAGGCCAGGGTATATCT
>JBJEKY010000076.1:0-15268 GCA_051878875.1 Lachnospiraceae bacterium
GAGGGGCTGTCTGTGACAGCCCCACATCTAATCTTTAAAAACCTGCATAGGTTATAAACTAAAAATCCTACACCACTTATCCCGACTTACGCTACATCCCCGAACTGCGCCATATACAGCTTGTAGTATGCGCCTTTTGCTTCCATTAATTCTTTCGGGCTGCCGCTTTCCACAATGCCGCCCTGATCAATGACAAAAATACGGTCCGCATTCTGGATAGTGGACAGACGGTGAGCGATAACAAAACTGGTACGTCCCTTCAGCAAGCCTTCAATTCCGGCCTGCACCAGAAGCTCGGTCTTGGTATCGATACTGGAGGTTGCCTCATCTAAGATCAGGATCTTAGGATCGGAAACCATGGTTCTGGCAAAAGCGATAAGCTGCCGCTGTCCGATGGACAGGCCCGCTCCGCGCTCCCGCATCACGGTATCGTAGCCGTTTTCCAGCCCCATGATGAAATCATGGGCATTTACCGCTTTGGCAGCGGCAATGATCTCTTCCATGGTAGCATCTAATTTTCCGTAACGGATGTTATCTGCTACTGTACCGGAGAAGATGAAATTATCCTGGGTCATGACACCCATCTGTTTTCGCAGGCTGTGAAGGGTCACATCCCGGACATCCATGCCGTCAATGAGTACCTGACCCTGCTGGATATCGTAGAACCGGCTTAGCAGATTCACAATGGTGGTTTTGCCGGCTCCCGTGGGGCCTACCAGAGCGATCCGCTCTCCTGCTTTCACAGAAAAGCTTACATCCTCCAACACCTTGGTCTCTTCACTGGTTCCTTCATCATAGGTAAAGGATACATTCCGAAATTCCACCCGGCCATCGATTTCCGGCAATTCCACTGCTTCCGGTTTGTCAGCTACTTCTGCCTCGGTGTCCAGTACTTCAAACACACGCTCTGCTGCTGAGATGTTGGTGATCACCTGATTGTAAAACTGTGCAATGTTGGTTACCGGTTCCCAGAACATACCTACATAAGTACCGAAAGCCATCAATGTTCCCACGGATACGCTGCCGATACCCAGAAGTTTCGTTCCGCCCCAGTATAACATCATGGAGCTGACACCCCAGCATACATCGGCAATGGGACCAAAAAGATCGGCATAGCGCACAACCTTGATAAAACTGTTTTTGTGCTCTTCCACCAGCCCGTCGAAGGTTTCGCTGGTTTCTTTTTCTGCCGCAAAGCTTTTTACCACCGACATACCGGATACATCCTCATGCACATAGGCATTTAAGTTGGATGCCTTTTTTCGGAAGGTCTGCCACATGGGGTGGGTCACCTTGTTAAGCAGGATCAGACCACCGATCATAAATGGTAAAGTGCACAAGCATAACAGTCCCAGCAGAACATCCTTGCCAAGCATGATAAATACCACACCTACAATGGTGCAGATACCCGGGATCAAACTGGTTACTGCATTGCTCAACACACGTTTTAGCGAGTTAATGTCTCCGATGATCCTGGCCAGGATCTTTCCTGTGGGCCGGCCGTCGAAGAAGGTAAAGGAAAGGGTCTGGATATGTTCATACAACTCTTCCCTGATATCCCGTAAGATATTATTGGATACATAGTTCATCACATACATACGGACCTTCACCATCAAGATAAACACAATGTTGATGATCAGTGAAAAAACCCCCAGCCTCAACAATCCGTTTAAGTCATTTTTCGGAAGATATGTATCTACTGCCGCTTCAATGAGCAGTGGATTGATCAGTGAGATCCCCACCGTGATCAGCATGGCAAAAAGCACCAGGGCAACCTGCCACTTATAGCCCTTCAGGTAGGAAAACAGCCGAAGGATGGTCTGGGTCTTACTCATATGTACATTCATTTCATCCTGTTTTGATGCATTCATTGCCATTATACCACCTCCTTATATTCACCGTACTGTGATTCATACGTCTCATAGTACAGACCTTTTTGTTTCAGTAATTCTTCATGAGTTCCCCGTTCTTTGATCTGTCCGTCTTTTAACACGATGATCTCATCTGCATGACGGACCGCCGAAATACGGTGAGCCACGATGATCTTGGTGCTTTCCGTAAGACCTCTTAGTTCTTTCTGGATCTCACGCTCGGTTTCCATATCCAGCGCGCTGGTAGCATCATCCATGATCAATACCGGGCATCGATGTGCCAGTGATCTGGCAATACTGATCCTCTGCTTCTGTCCGCCGGAAAGACCCACTCCACGTTCTCCGATGATAGTATCGTATTTTTCTTCCATTCCGGAGATAAAACTGTCTGCCTGTGCCATTTTGGCTGCGTGACAGACCTCCCGGTCCTCAATGCGGTCTCTGGCTCCCATTTTGATGTTGTCTTTCACGCTGTCGGAAAACAGGAACACATCCTGCATCACCGGTGCGATACTTTCTCTTAACTGCTTAAGATCCAGTTGTTTTACATCTACACCGTCAAAACGTACCGTACCTTGCGTGGCATCAAACAATCTGCCCATCAGGTTGATAACGGAGCTTTTTCCGGATCCGGTCTCACCCATGATTCCCAGGGTTTTTCCTGCAGGCACGGTAAAGGAAATATCCTTTAAGATCTCATGTCCGTCCCGCTCAAAGCTTACATGATCAAACTCAACAGCTCCGTGAACCTCATCTAAGTGCACCGGGTGATCAGGTGCCACCACGGTGGGTTCATTAGCCAGAACCTTGTTGATCTTCTTGTAAGATGCGGCAATGGCAGAGATCTCATTAGCCAGCTCTCCGATGACTTCCATGGGCCAGACAATGTTCCGGCTATACTCCACAAAAGCTACCAGCGAACCTAAGCTCATCTGCTGTTTTGCCACAAACACGCCGCCGATAATGGCCATCATAACCGGCAGCACTTTTCCCACGAACATGAAAAACGGATACAATCGCACCAGAACCTTTGATTGTTTCATGTTCAATTCATAGTACTCATTATTCTTCTTTTTAAATTTCTCAATCTCATATGCTTCCCTGGCAAACGCTTTCACGGTACGCACACCGCTTAAATTTTCCTCTGCCACAATGGTCAGTTCTGCGTTTTTCTCACTGATATCGGAAAAGACCTTATCCAATTCTTTTTCCATGTATACGGCCAGAAATCCCAGAATGACCATAATGGTCAACGGGATCAAAGTCAGCCATACATTCATCCGGAACATGCAAAACAGCACCATGCTGATGTGGATCACCACTTCCACGGTTAACATACCGGTCATACCGAAGGCATCCCAGATCATATCTGCATCATCCTTCACTCTGGCCATCAGTTCTCCGGTATTGGTTTTATCAAAATAGTCCAGGGAGAGTTTCTGGATCCGGTCAAATAACCCTTTTCTAACTTCCGAACCCACGGAACACCCAACGATATCAAAGGTATATTCTTTATAATATCCAAAGATACCTCTGCCGATCCCTGCCAGTAAAATAGCAACCAGCAGTCCTCCGAGGATGTCGGTATTCCCTCCCATGATTACATCGTCTACGATTTTTCTGGTGATCTGGGGATAGATCATGTCAAGAATAATAGCCAGGACCATGCAGAGGATCCCAATAGCAATTCTTCCCGCATATTTTTTTCCGATCTTTCCAAATCTGATCTTATTCACGTCTCTTACCTCCTTGCTGTCAATTCCAATTGTTATACTCCGGTCATTGCGAAGCAATACTCTTCCTTTCCGCGAGCTGCGCATCCCTCGCGGAGCGTTTTCATGGGCATTTTTGCCCATGAAAAAAGCCGGGGTAGATTGCTCTACCTCGGCTACTATCCGCAATACTGCAACGAAACGAACCCGTCACAAGACACAACCATCTGCATCAATGGCGTTCCTGCGGGTCTGGTCCCATGCCTGGTCCGGAGGTAAAACAATTCATTCTGATTCCATTAAAACTATAACTTCTTACAAAACTTGCTCTAACGGTCATCGTACATTTACCTCCTTTTCCTCTAATTTTGATAACTCGCTGATATCATTATTAGCATAACAATATTTTCCAGTCAAGGAAATTGTATAATTTTGTTTTGAAAATACAAAAAAATACAATTTATTGATAATTTAGCTTCCGCTCTGCATTTCCATGCATGATCCTGCGAACTCCTTCACCTGCAAATACACCGATCAATGCCGGAAGGATCCAGGCAAAGCCTAACGATGCCAACGGAAGACTTGATGTAATATTTGTCAGGCCGGTAAGATTCTCAAATAACTGCAATGCCACAAAGAATCCGGTTCCTGCCAGCGCACCGTAACGTCCCGCCAGGGAAATCTGGCTTTCTTTCACCATAGATAAGAAGATCAGCACCAGTAAGATCGGATAGATCAGATCCAGGATCGGAGATGCCAGCGCAATAATGTTGTCTAATCCCACATTACACAGCACCGCACTGAATACGCAGATCCCGATGGCAAACACTTTGTAGGAAACCTTGCCATGAGATAGTTCTGTCAGATACGATGCACAGGATGAAACCAGTCCGATGGCTGTGGTAAGGCAGGCTGCTGCCACGATAACAGCCAGAAGAACCAGCCCGGAAGATCCTAAAATGTCCTCAGCCAGCTGCAACATGATCTGTGCGCGGCTTAAATCTCCTGCATAGGTTCCGGATACCGTTGCACCCAGATAGGCCAGGCCTCCATAAATCAAGATCAATGCGGTTCCGGCGATCACACAGGCGCCGAACACCATCTTTCGTTCTTCCCTTTTTGTATTCAAATGATAACTCTTTACCTGAGAAATGATCAGAATGGAAAAAGCCAGCGCCGCCATGGTATCCATGGTCTGATATCCGGTGGTAATACCTGTATGGAATGAAGAATACAGGGAATCTCCGGTCACTACCGTTCCCAAGGGATCCACGATTCCTTTTACGATCAAAACCCCAAGGGTGATCAACAGAATCGGTGCCAGCACGGAACCGATGATATCAATGATCTTAGACGGTCGCACACATAAGAGTGTAACAACACCAAAGAAAATAATTGAAAAAATCACAGAATTCATCTGTGGAAGAAGTGGCTGAATGGATAATTCATAGGTAGTTGCGGCAGTTCTTGGAATTGCCACCAACGGCCCAATACAAATATACAGAGCCAGCATCAGAACCTTTGACAGGCGATTTCCCAACACGCCTACAATGCCGTCTGCTCCGTCCTTTTTCCTGGAAATGATGATCATAGCCACCATGGCAAAAACCACATCCATCAGGGCAAATCCCACAAAGCCCCAAATCCAGTTCTTACCGGCATGCATACCCAGATACGGTGGAAAGATCAGATTTCCTGCGCCAAATAGCATGGCGAATACTGCAAACCCAACTGTAAAAGTACTCATTATTTTCGATTTCATCGCATTTCCCTCCTGCATGAATATATAACCCCTCGATTTTTTAGTATAAACAGGGTCTAGCCAAGTGTCAAATTAATTGTTATAATAAAAACAATAAAAATAATTGATGGGTAGGGGTATACTATGGAATTGAGAAATCTAACTACTTTTGTGGATTTGGCTAACAGCCGGAACTTCACAAAAACAGCCCTTTCACTGGGCTATTCCCAATCTGCTGTGACCGCCCAGATCAAGCAGATTGAACGGGAGTTGGGGGCTCCCGTGTTTGACCGTCTGGGCAAAACCATCAGCCTGACCAGTGCCGGGAAGATCCTTTATGACTATGCCACCAGGATGTTGACCTTGGAACAAGAGGCCATTTATGCAATCCAGAAAAAAAGTGAAATGACCGGAGAACTACGGATGGCTATTGAAGAATCGCTGGCTATCAGTTTCCTGCCGGATATCCTGCACTACTATCGTTCCCGGCATCCGGAAGTGGACCTTATTGTGAAAGCTGCAGACTCAAAAACCATGTTTCAGTTATTAAAAGAAAACGAGTTGGACTTAATCTACACACTGGATAATCTATATGACCGCCCGGAGCTGGTTCGTCCCAGAGAGCTTGCGGAGCCTATTTATTTCATTGCACCCGCACAGCATCCTTTTGTTTCACGGTCAAATGTTTCCATTGCAGAGATTGTAAAAGAACCGTTTATCTTTGCTTCACATGCAGCCAATTACCGTAGCGAATTGGAAAAACAACTATCTCACATGGGACTTGAGATCAAACCATTTCTGGAAGTAGGTAACACGGATATCATCTGTCGTCTGGTATCCAAAGGAATCGGTTTGTCCTTTGTTCCTGCCTGCGTAGCCCGTCCTTATTTAGAGGACGGCTCCATCCGTGTTTTAAACGTACCGGAAGTTGACATCTGCATGTACCGCCAGATGTTGTTTTATAAGGGAAAATGGCAAACACCACCCATGAAGGCAATGATCCAGCTTTTGATCAATATTGACTTCTAATTAGCATTCATGTATCAGCTGTAAAGAAGCTGGCTATATAGTTTGTCTAACCTTCCAAAAGGCAAAAAGAAAGCCGGTGCAGCCCCCTGCACCGACTTTCATCATCCAATTCAACTTTTATCCCTTAGGGCTTACTGTCCGGAAGACATCATTTCTTCCTGCTTTTTGATCATCTTTCTAACCATTTCTCCGCCGATAGATCCAGCTTCTTTTGCTGTAATATCTCCGTTATAACCCTGTTTTAAATTTACACCGATTTCAGATGCAACTTCTTCTTTGAAACGGTTCATAGCTTCCTTCGCTTCAGGATGAGCCATTTTTCCACTACTATTACTTCCCATTTTTAATACCTCCGTCAATACTATTGTAGATAAGTTACCTTATCTAGTTCTAGTATTGACGAAAGGCTTTTTAATTATGATGGTAAATTCTTCATTTCGTTCCATTTCCATCACTCATTAATATGACTTTCCCAAACGAAATTATTCATAAACCGTTAAACTTTTCGCGCGTTTTTATTTATTTGTTTTGACCATCTTACCATGCTTCATAACATTCTTTACAATGTTCATTCCCGTGCAATATGGCAGGAACTGAATAGATGGTTTTTCCAAAAACAGAATATCCGCCTCTTTCCCAATCTCAATACTGCCTACCCGGTCTTCCCGTCCGATAGCGGCCGCACCGTTAATGGTTAATGCATTCAGTACCTCTTCAATGCTCAAATGCATATAGATACAGGAGATGGCAATGATCAATGGAATACTGCAGGTATGACAGCTTCCCGGATTGTAGTCGGAAGCAATGGCTACCGAACATCCTGCATCGATCATAGCTCTGCCGTCTGCATAAGGCGCTCCCAAGCTAAACGCCGTTGCCGGCAACAGTGTCGCCACGGTTTTTCCTTTTGCCAGCTTCTCAATGCTTTCCTTCGATGCCATCAACAGATGATCCGCCGACTGACATCCCATATCCACAGCCATAGCGGCACCGCCCAGATCGTACATTTCATCCGCATGGACTTTCAACTTGAAGCCCAGATCCTTAGCACCTTTCAGATAGCGAACAGAGTCCTCAATACCAAATACTCCTTTTTCTGTAAAAATGTCCGCAAACTCTGCCAATCCGGCTTCCCTAACCTTTGGCATAACCTCTGTCAGACAATAATCGATAAATTCGGTATCTCTTCCCTTGTATTCCGGTGGAACTGCATGCGGTCCCAGATAGGTGGACACGATATCCACCGGCTGCTCCTCATTTAACTGCTTCATCACCTCTAACATGGTAAGTTCCGTGTCGCAGTCCATTCCGTAACCACTTTTCCCCTCAACAGTGGTAACTCCGTAAGACAACATACGATCAAGGCGTTCCCGTCCGCTGTCATGAAGTTCCTTGCGACTTGCATCTCTTGTTGCATTCATGGTTGAGGCGATCCCTCCGCCCCGTTCCATAATGGACATATAGCTGTCCCCTTTTAATCTCCAGGAAAACTCATCCGCACGATATCCCCCAAAGATAAAGTGGGTATGAGAATCCACGAAACCAGGGATCACTGCACTGCCTGACGCATCAATGATCTCATACCCGGATCGGTCAGGATACGCAGCTTCCACTTCCTGGGTGGTTCCCACAAATACGATTTTTCCTTCTTCTATTACCACAGCACCGTCTTTAATAAGACCCACATCCGACATTTCTTTTCCGTGCTTTGCTCCCTTTGCAGCACATGTCGCCAGTTCCGCTGCGTGCATAATGATTTTTTTTGTCATAATTCTTCCTTACAGGGGGGCTCACAGGCCCCCATACTGATTTATTTAATACCTTTTTTTGCGCAAACCGAATCGATCAGTGCATCATCCGCAATATACGGAATGGTGATATGATCCTTTCCTTCTGTCATCTTGTTGTACTCTGCCACAGTTTCCACAGAATGCTCATTTCTTGCCCAGCTTCTTCTGGAAACACCCACCATGGTATCCCATGGAATCGCTTTCATCAGGATGTCATCCACGCGCTCGCTTCCGTCCAGTACCAGACCGAATCCGCCATTGATACCCTTACTGATACCAACACCGCCTCCGTTATGGAGTGCTACAAGGCTCATTCCACGGCCTGCATTTCCTGCATAGCACTGTACTGCCATATCCGCAGTGATATTGGATCCGTCGTAAATGTTGGAGGTTTCACGATATGGTGAATCTGTTCCGCCTGTATCATGATGATCACGTCCCAGCATAACCGGCCCGATCTCTCCGTCTCTTACCATCTTGTTGAAACGAAGGGCAATGTCTCTTCTTCCTAATGCATCCTGATACAGGATACGGCACTGGGTACCTACCACCAGTTTATTTTTCTCTGCATCGCGGATCCAGATATAATTATCACGGTCCTGTCCACGTCTGTTTGGATCAATAACATCCATAGCAGCCGCATCGGTTTTGTGCAGATCTTCCGGCTTACCGCTTAAGCAGCACCAACGGAACGGTCCGTATCCGTAATCAAACAGCATTGGTCCCATGATATCTTCCACATAGGATGGGAAAATAAAGCCTTCCGAGGTATCTTTGCCATTCTTGGCGATCTCTGTTGCTCCTGCGTCAAAGCAAGCCTTCATAAAGGCGTTTCCGTAATCGAAGAAATAGGTTCCTCGCTCGGTTAAGGTCTTCACCAGATGGAAGTGCTTGATCAGGGATTCATTTACCAGTTTAATGAATTTCTCTTTATCGGTACGTAACAGTTCGGTACGCTCTTCAAATGTGATTCCCTGTGGGCAGTAACCTCCGTCATACGGAACATGACAGGAAGTCTGATCGGAAAGCAGATCGATATGGATATTGTTATCCACGGCATACTGCAACAGATCTACCACATTTCCGTGATATGCAATGGAGATGCTTTCCTTTTTGTCCATGTACTCTTTGGCAACACGGAAGGACTCTTCCGGTGTTTCACAAATAAGAGATACCCATCCCTGATTATGTCTGGTCTCAATACGGGACATATCTACCTCGGCGATGATACCCACTCCGTTAGCGATCTCTACTGCCTTTGGCTGTGCACCACTCATTCCTCCGAGACCGGAAGTTACGAACAGATGTCCTCTTAAATCTCCGTCTGCAGGAATTCCTAATTTCAGACGACCTGCATTTAAAATGGTGTTAAAGGTTCCGTGAACGATTCCCTGAGGTCCGATGTACATCCATCCTCCGGCTGTCATCTGACCATAGCTGCTGCATCCCATAGCAGTTGCTTTTGCCCAGTCTTCCGGATTATCATGCATACCAACCATAAGTCCGTTGGTAATGGTAACACGCGGGCTGGTTTTGTGGGAACGGAACAATCCCAATGGATTGCCGGACATCATCACCAGGGTCTGCTCATCGGTTAACTGCTCTAAGTATTTTTTGATCAGCTGATACTGCATCCAGTTCTGGCACACCTGACCGGTCTCTCCGTAGGTTACCAGCTCATACGGATATAATGCCACATCCACGTCCAGGTTATTATCGATCATAACCTGAAACGCTTTTCCTTCAATACAGTTGCCCTTGTACTCATCAATAGGCTTACCGTAGATACGCTCCTTTGGCATGAAACGATATCCGTAGATCCGGCCTCTGGTCAGAAGCTCGTCCAAAAATTCCGGTGCCAGCTGCTCGTGCAGGGACTCCGGTACGTAACGAAGTGCATTTTTCACAGCGAGTTTGATCTCGCGGTCTGATAAAGTTAATTCTCTTTTTGGAGCACGGCGCACATTTGGATCAAATGTGGGATACTCCGGCAAAACATCATCTAATTTGATGGTCATTGCCTCTGCAATCTGCTGATTAGTAAGCATCTTGTTCCCTCCTCTTACAT
Source organism: Lachnospiraceae bacterium (assembly GCA_051878875.1). GTDB lineage: Bacteria > Bacillota > Clostridia > Lachnospirales > Lachnospiraceae > XBB1006. Next base: position 10,212 of record JBJEKY010000076.1, read on the forward strand.
TACTCTATAGTTAGAATTCAATCTTTCCTGCGGCTTTTTCTACTGCATCGATCAGCTCACCGCTGATGATGGTTTCCTCACAGTGATTGATGTCTTCATATAATGGTCTGTCGTCGTAAAGACGGTCGCATACCTTGCGGATGGTTTCGTAGGCCGGTTTGGTTCCGATACCCATTCCCTTATCTCCGCGAAGGTCAATGGCCTGACATGCACACATCAACTCCATGGCCAGTACACGACGGACATTCTTCATGATGGTGTTGGCCTTTCTTGCAGCGATGGTTCCCATACTTACATGATCTTCCTGGTTTGCGGAAGACGGGATGCTGTCTACGCTGGCCGGATGTGCCAGTACCTTATTCTCAGATACCAAGGATGCCGCAGAATACTGCACGATCATGAATCCGGAATTCAATCCCCCATTTTCTACCAGGAATGCCGGCAGTCCGGACAGGGCCGGATTCACCAGTCTCTCCAGACGACGCTCGGAAATATCTGCGATCTCGGATAAAGCGATTCCCAGGAAATCGAAGGATAATGCCATTGGCTGTCCGTGGAAGTTTCCACCGGAAATTCCTTCCATGGTATCTGCAAAAATAATTGGATTATCGGTTACGGAATTCATCTCGATCTCAATCTGCTCTTTTACATAATTGATAGCATCTTTGCTGGCTCCGTGAACCTGTGGAGCACAACGCAGGGAGTAAGCATCCTGTACCTTGATCTCTCCCTGGCGGGTCACATTCTTACTTCCCTCTAACAGATGATTGATGATGGCAGCGGAATCCATCTGACCCTGATGAGGTCTTACGGTATGCATTCTTGGCTGAAGAGCATCGATCACGCCATTCTGTGCTTCAAAGCTTAATGCACAGGCCACATCTGCCACTTTTACCAGATTTAAGGTATCGTACATGGTCAGTGCGCCAACAGCGTTCATAACCTGGGTTCCGTTAATGAGGGCAAGTCCCTCTTTCTCCGTCAATTCGATGGTTGGGATTCCCGCCTTCTTCATTGCGGTAGCTCCATCGGTCACTTCTCCCTTATACTCGGCAATACCAAGTCCCAGCATAGGAAGAACCATATGAGATAATGGTGCAAGATCGCCACTGGCTCCCAAAGATCCCTTTTCCGGGATCACCGGAGTTACTCCCATGTTCAGCATATCGATAAGGGTCTGAAGGGTCTCCATCCGCACGCCGGAGAATCCTTTTGCCAGATTGTTGACACGCAAGAGCATGATCGCTCTGGATACATCCTTCGGAAGCGGATCTCCTGCTCCTACCGCATGAGTTACGATTAAATTTTTTTGTAATGTTTTGGACTCTTCTGTTTTGATCACGGTGTTGCAGAAGCTTCCGAATCCGGTTGTTACTCCATAAACTACTTTTTTCTCAGCAATAATGTCGTCCACTACTTTTCTGGAACGAAGCACATTGTCTTTGGCTTCCTGAGATAACGCAACTTCTGTGTTATTTCTTGCTACAGCCACTACCTGCTCTAATGTCAGGTCTTTTCCAGTAATTACTACCTTCATATCATTTCTCCTTTACTCTACCCAATCTTTAGTCCCCTTCTCGCTCTTATAGCAAGCTAAAGTGCTACAAAATGAAAGTCTTATAACAAAAAAGGATAGTTCACAAGGAACTATCCTTTAAGTATCGATATAAACTTGTTGATAAAGCTTGTCTGCGATCCATAATTACCTCCGGACGATAAAAACGTCTAAGAAAAGTATAGCATAAGGACACAAAATTGTCACTTCTTTTTTGCTTCTCTATCCTTCCTCCCGTTTTTCCAGATAATTCTGAATCAATGTGGTTCCCACCAGTAAAAGCACGCTTCCTAAGATCATCAAAGTAGAAAGTGCATTCACATCCGGCGAGATGCCTTTTTTTACCATACTTAAGATCCGAAGCGGCAGAGTCTGGCTGTCTACTCCTGCCGTAAAAAAGCTTACCACTACATCATCTAAAGATAACGTTAAGGCCAGCATGGCTCCCGACATCACACCCGGAGCGATCATGGGCAGCGTTACACGAAAGAAGGTCCGAAACTCATTGGCGCCCAGATCTCTTGCGGCCTCTTCGATACTACTGTCAAATCCCGCCATACGGGACCGCACCGTGATCACCACAAAGGGCATGGAAAACGTTACATGGGATATGATCAGGGTCGCCATGTTCATGGTGATGTTCATGGATGAGAACAGGATCAGCATGGCAATGGCAAACACCAGCTCCGGAATGACAATGGGAATGTAAAGTGCTGAGCTGATCAATCCTTTTAACTTAAACTCAAACCGATGAAGTCCAACCGCACAAAGGGTTCCTAACACGGTAGAGATCAATGTGCTGACAAGTGCTACCACAATCGTATTGCGAAAAGCTTCCATTAGCAGTGTATTAGACCACATGGACACATACCAGTCAAAGGTAAATCCCTCAAATACCACGTTCATCTTGGAGGTATTAAAGGAAAATGCGATCACTACCGCAATGGGCAGATACAAAAAAATGTACACCAGACACGCATATACCACAGAAAAGGGGCTCTGCCGCCTTTCCCTCGCTTTACGCATCTCGGCTGCTTCTGATTTTTTCATGCTCTCCACCCCCTATACCATATCATCCAGACTGCCAACCCTGGTATAGAGCTTCATGATCACCAGTGTCACAAGAATAAGGACAATGGCAAGGGCCGCTCCCATGGGCCAGTTTCTGGCAGACATGAACTGATTCTTGATAAGGTTTCCGATATACATGGTCTTGGCTCCGCCCATCATATCGGAAATATAGAACAATCCCAGTGAAGGGATGAAGGTCTGGATGGATCCGGCAAAAATACCCGGCATGGTCAGGGGTAAGATCACCCGCACAAACCGGTGCGCTTTTCCGGCACCCAGATCACTGGCTGCCTCAAGCAACGAGGGATCCAGTTTTTCTATAGAGGTATAGATCGGCAACACGGTAAATGGCAAAAGGTCATAGACCATTCCCAAAAGCACCGCACCGTCTGTATACAACATCTCCAAGGGGATCTTGATGATCCCTAAGTTTAAAAGCACCTGATTGATGATTCCCGAGGAACGCAGTAATGTATTCCAGCCATAGATCCGGATCATGGAGTTGATCCAGAAAGGAAGCATCAAAAGTAACACCAGAAAAGGTTTTACCTTCTTTGGTGAATTGGCAATGACATAGGCAAACGGATATCCTATCAGCAGACAGATCACCGTAGTTTCCAGGGACAACCTGAAGGACACCCCGAATATCCTTGCATACTCAGAAGAAAACAGCTGTTTGTACGCTTCCAGAGAAAAGGCCATTTCCACGCCGCCATATCCGCTTCTGGTAAGAAAACTGATTCCCACAACCAAAGCAAGGGGAATCACCAGAAAAAGCATAAGCCAGAACGTCGTCGGTCCGATCATGGCTATCGGAGCCAGCCTGTCTTTAAGCTTCCCCATCATGGCCGCCTCCTTCTTGTTCCTGCAATACGTCCTCCTCTTCCGGCTCTGTTCCGGAAGAATATTTCTCTTCAAATTCTTCGTACATCTTATTGGAACTGTTCTCGATCACATTATAGATCTGCTCCTCAACCGTATGCACGATGATGGCATTTTTCGGATTCCAGTAGATATAAACATAGGTTCCGATGGGAATATCCTCTTCCCCCGGGTGCCTTGCCACCTTTAACCGTTGCCCGTTAATGAGTTCCACGATGGTCTTGATCACGGAACCCGCAAAAATATGTTCAATGATCCTTCCCCGGATGGAAAAATGTTCAATGGGGCTCTGTGACAGGCGGAGATTCTCCGGTCGCACACAGATATAGATCATTTCTTCTTTATTAAATCCCGGTGCATGTAACACCGCTTTTCCAGCCTCTAAAGAAATTCGCAGCAGATCTCCCCGGACAGCTTCCACGTAACTTTCCAGGATATTGGATTCCCCTACAAAGCTGGCTACAAACTTGGTTCTCGGATGGTTGTACACCTCATCCGGTGTTCCGATCTGTTCCATCACACCCTCGTTCATAACAGCAATCCTGTCACTCATGGTCAGGGCTTCTTCCTGATCATGGGTCACGTAAATAAAAGTAATCCCCAGTTTCTGCTGCAGGTGCTTTAACTCTAGCTGCATCTGCTTACGCAGCTTTAGATCCAATGCACCTAAGGGTTCATCCAATAAAAGTACTTTCGGACGGTTGATCAGGGCTCTTGCTATGGCCACGCGCTGCTTCTGCCCTCCGGACATCTGGGCAGGCTTACGCTTTTCCAGTCCTTCCAACTGAACCAGCTTGATCATCTCCGCCACCCGCTCTTTGATTTCTTTTTTCGGTACTTTTTTCTCCACTAAACCAAAGGCAATATTATCTTCCACATTCATATGCGGGAACAGGGCATAGTTCTGGAATACGGTATTGACATCTCTCTGGTTTGGCTTTAAATCGGCAACATTTCTACCCTCGAGTTCAATCTCCCCGCTGGAAACAGGGCTGAATCCTGCGATCATACGCAGCGTAGTCGTCTTACCACAGCCTGAAGGTCCAAGTAAGGTCAGGAATTCTCCTTCTCTGACCTCAAGGTTTAACTTTTTTACAACCTTAACGCCGTCAAACTCTTTCTCCACATCTTTCAGTCTGACGATAACGTCCTTGTTATTGCTCAATTTAGTATCCTCCAATTAATTAAAGAATCTTATCTCCCCGCTCACCGGTACGAATGCGAATGCCTTCATCCACAGTGGATACGAAGATTTTCCCGTCTCCTACACTTCCTGAGGAAAGTTCCTCCTGCAGCTGATAAAGAATATCATCAAGATCTTCGTCCCAAACTACGGTCATTACATGGATCCTGGGAAGCAGGTTCATATCCACATTGAGCTTCTCAAAATCCTTGTTACTGCTGACCTGATTACCGCATCCCATAACAGATGTCACGGTCATACCGGAATACTCATTTCTTGCCAGCACCTGTTTTACTGATTCTAAGTTCTCTGTTCGTGTAATAATCTCGATCTTCTTCATATTCTTAACCTCCGGTTAATTCTTCA
>JBJEKY010000077.1:0-14896 GCA_051878875.1 Lachnospiraceae bacterium
CAGATAAATATTCTATGTCGCAAAAATTTAATATTTTTTATGCAAAGCGAAATATTGTTGATAGTATTTATTCGGAGGCAAAGCTTGAAGGCATTAGTGTGACATTTCCTGATACCATGACTATTGTAAATGGATATAGTGTAGCTGGAATGCCTTTGAATGATTTAGATAAAATAAAAAATCTCAGAGATGGATGGAAATTTATTTTTGAAACGATTAATTATCCAATTGATTTACGCTATATAAAACAAATTAATCGAGAAATAGGAAAAGGAATTATCCCAAATGAAGGCGCAGTTAGAACTACAGCGGTTCGAATTGGCGGGACAAAATGGACACCCGGTATACCAAATAAAAATCAAATATCAGAATATATTCATAACCTTATGACATCCAACCAATCTGTTACAGAAAAAGCGATTTCATTAATGCTGTATTTAATGCGCACACAGACTTTTATAGACGGAAATAAACGAACAGCTCAAATTGCGGCAAATCAAGTAATGATTCAAAACGGAAAAGGAATTATTACAATTCCAGAAGAAGAACAGCCCAAATTTTTTGAGATGTTAATTCAATATTATGAAACGAATAATATGAATCCAATAAAAGAATTTGTATATAATGTGTGTGTGCAAGGAATGAAAGAGCCCCCTAAGCAAGAAGAGACTTTAGACAAATCAATTTTTTACCAAGAACAACCTAAAACAGAAAAAGGGAGAGATGTAAAATGACTTCTGAATATGATCCTGATTCTGGTCTTCCATTAGATAAGTCCTATATGGAATGTGACCTTCCCTCCTATCTGCAGGAATCTTTGGATAAAATGAAAACATGTCTAGATAAGCTTAATCGTGGAGAAAAATATCTCGATTGGGATAATGATTATTGTGATCTTCAATCATCTATAAATATGACCGAAACAGAGGAAGAAATTTCATTTGATCAGGCATGGTATTTACGAGAGAAATATCTAGGATTGGAGCGAAGATAAATGAGCATGATTGATTTATCATGGCAAACCGATCTTCAAGATGGAGGTGCTGCCCTCTTTCACGAGCGGGTGTAATCATGGTAGAATTAATGAGACCCATAGGTTTCCTCCTGCAGTGTTTTGTGTGGTAACTTAATTCTACCAGAAGGAACCCTATGGGTCATTTTTATATTTTCAAGTGTTCAACTTGAATTTGCAATTTGCGGTTTGAATTGATTATATGCGATGAAGCAGAAAAACAAAGCGGGCCCCTGGAGTTATATCCAGTGGGCCCGTTCGTTTCCCTTTTTTAGCCCTCAAAAATTCGGCTAGCGTGCTTGTCTAAAATAAAAGCTCGTTTAGCGCCCAGTTCTTCAACTTTGACAAGGTCGCGTTTTCCGCTGTCGCCGCCCGGGAAGGCATTTTCCATGGAAAAGACTCGATACATGAGAAGGTCTTTTAGTTCTGGAAATGCTTTAAGCAGACGCTTTTCACAATTCTGAAGTATCTTCAGCGGATCACGGGTTGTTAGTGGAGAAAATTCCAGATTAATGATAATTTTTCCGCCCTCGGTATGGCTTGTCTGACAAACAATACTGGTTAAAATGTTTTTGCGATCCTGCTGAATCACTTCGTTAAGCTGATAGGGATAAATGTATTTTCCGTCTTTTAAGTCAATTTTATTTCCGCATCGGTCTTTCATGTGTACACAGCCTAACGTGTCAATAGAGCCCAATACGTCATTTGACAGCCACTCATTGCCGTCCTGATCGCAGATGATTTTTTCTTTTAATTGCTCAGGTTCTGCATATTTGCGCAGCATAGTAGAGCAGTTTGCGGCAAGAATCCCGTCCTCATTGTAATTGGCTTCAGTAAAGCCGCCTTTGCCGTCCGGCTTTAATACAATGGCCTGAACATAAGGCACTATTTTAAGGCCGTAGGGGCGCCGGTTCAGCTTTACTTTATTCAGATTTTCGAAAAGCTGCCGCCACAAAGAGTAATAAATTCCGCCGTGTTCCGTATCGCCGCCGCCGACTCCCAAAGTCGCATAGCGAAAATGCAATGGCCCGAACAGCTTCACGCTGCTGCCCGCTTTTGCCTTCTTTAAAAACTGATTAATAAAGTATTCTTCCCCCGGCTGGCAGGCTTCCCCGACTGCCATCAGAACCAGAAGGAAGTCCAGGGGCCGTCCATGATAGCGGTGGTCGATCAGGTATTCCTTTGCCGCCTCAAGGCAGAAATTAGTGGTAGCCTGCACCACGTTCGGTTTATTTAAAAAGAGATAATCGAGGAAATTTTTTCGCGCGTAATCCGGTTCCGGCGCAACGCACCAGTGCTGCATGAAGCTGTCGCTGTAGCACGTGATGAGGTCTGTATTATGTTCGGTATGAATATGCGCCAGAGATCTTAAGTTCGATACGGAAGGATTTCCGCTGAATGCCGGGTCGTGAAAAATTCCCATTACAATCAGGCTTCGGTTCCGATGAACAACCTGCTTCGGAACGCCGGCCTTTGTGGTGCCGGAAGTATAGGTGATCAGAAAATCGTCATCCAGGCACCCTTCCGACGGCACTTCTTTTGAGTTGGATTCTCCCCGGCTGGTAAAAGTTTCATAGGTAGACACGGCGGCATAATCCTCCGCATACTTTCGCGCCAAATTGGGGTACTTATAAAAGCGTTCCAAAGATGGCTCGTATTCCCGGCATTTCTGCGGGTTTTTCGGAAGAGAATCCGCCTTGGAAATTACAACGATATGTTGGAAAGACGCTTTTTTGAGGTGTGGATAAAGTACCGTGAAAATATCGTCCGTAAGAAAGGCGACAGTGTGGGTGCACTCCTTGATAATTTCGTCAATGTACCAGGACGCAAAGTGCGCGCCAATGCAGTTCATTTTTGCGCCGATCTTATTAATACCAAGCATCAGGTAGGCGACCTCTGGAAGATTGGAAAGGCAGCAGAAAATTCGATCTCCCTTTTTAATACCCAGGGAAGCCAGCGCGCCTGCTGCAAGATCGGCCTGGTTGATCATCTGCCGGTAAGTGATATGAGCACCCCGGTAAAACAGGGCGTCCTTATCAAGATGATTCTGTGACCGCTCCGTAATGACCTGATACCAGGAAGAATTGTGGTATCGCTCCTCGATAATCTGCAGCCCCTGAAGTGCCCGCCGCCCTTCGCGGGTCTCGTAAATTCGATTGGAAGGCATCCCTTTTCTGTTCTGAAACGTCAATTTATGATGTTCGGGATGATAAACCAACAGATGTTCTTTCTGCTCGTTAAAAATTTTTACCTTTTCGCTCATGATAAACTCCTTATCCATTTATTTGACAGGTGTCCTTTTTCCTACTCCCAAAGACGAAACATAAGTCCAGGTAAGAATACGGGTTTATCCTTAACTTTGTCTTGAGAAAATAGTAACGCCCTCCCTGAAAGAACGTATGTTCCGACAGGGAGGGCATTTTTCCGCTCTCTCTCTTGATTATCGGCTTATCTGCCAAATTGAAGATGAAAAACTTGTAATTCTCGCCTTGCCGATTGGCCATCGACGAGAAATCTACAAAAAATACTAACTGCAGATTTTGTGTAGTTAGGAAAAATCAAGGGCGTCCGAAGGGCGGCGCAACTTAGGGATTTTGCAATCCCGGAAATATCGGTACAGTCGTTCAGTCGGCTGTACTGTTTTTCTTGCCCGGCAGATTGTGGACGATATGATGAATTACGTAAATACGCATTTAATTATAAAGCCCGCCGCCCGAAATCGGAACGGCGGGCTTATTCGCTTACTTCAGGAACTCGTACTTGAACAGCGTCGGGACGATTTCGGTGTTGTAATATTCCTTGACGAGCGTCTTCAACGTCTGCAACGCCGAATGCACCTCGATGTTGTTCCAGACCGTCTTGCCTTCGTCATCCTTGTACGACGTGTCTATCTCGGCGAAAATCTGGTATACGCCATAGGTCAGCGACGGGTCGTATTCGTCGGTCTGCCTCACTGCATCCATCAGCGTCTTCCACTGGTCAAGAATACGCTGCTCGGCAGGACTACAAACGAGCTTCTTCAAATCCTCGGATGCAACAGTCGGGCCATTCGTCGTATCCATGCACAGCTCATTGCGGTAGAAGCGCCCATCGCTGCCCGTGAACGTGCGCATATGGTTCTGCATCTCCACACAGGTGAACAGCAGGCACTTGCGCAGCCACTGGGCGAGCTTACCAGACGCAACGTCGGCGTTGAACCGGTCAGCACCATCGCCCGACTTCATGATGCGTGCGCGTTCCGTCCACCCACGGTTATACGTGATGTAGCGGGAGGCACAGAACATGGGCAGTTTCTCGAGGTAGTTGTCCGTGCGGACATAGAAACCGTGTCCATCATATTCGCCTACGCGCAGGAGGTGGACGGAGGAATCCGGGTTATCGAAGTTGTTTCCCTTCACCGCAAGATATCCAAGCATGTTCGCGTTGAAGATAGGCGAGATGCCCTGCGGTTCCCGCGGCGATTCGGTTCCGTCGAATTCGGCGATGATTCCGGGCTCGTCATCGGCAAATGTCCGCTTGTCGTAAAATTTCTGACTGAACATGGAATGAACTCTTTTGACCGGTAATGCGCCGCAGTCGAGCAACGTTCCGTCCCTTTCGATGTTGTAGCCGTGAATGGCGATGGAGTCCAGTTCGGCGGATTCGTCAGACCAAAGCGCGACCATGATGCATGCGTCGATGTTGGTGTGAAAATAACGGCGGTTGTATGCGAAGCCGTCAATGAAACGACGATTGATAAGGTGGTGCGCCTTCCAATACTTCACAGGCGAGTACACGACATAGCTGTCGGTAGGCTGGCGCAGGTAATACTCGAAAGCCGACCAGATGAACGCGTTGCCGAGGTCATTTGAGGCCGTGCCCTTGACCTGCTTTTTCATCTCTGTGACCACGAAGCTGTTTTTCCAACTGGATGACTTCTTGCCCGCGCCCTTGCGCTGGTGCTCGATACTCGTCGTTTCCGCATACGGCGGGTTCTCAAACAGGATAATCGTGCAGTTCGGGTCGTCGATGTACTGCTTGATAACCGGGTTGTTAACGTACTCCTCGCTCAGTGCATCCGCACCGCGCACCAAACCTGCGTTGAACGTGTCATCCGCCTCGATGGGAGGGATGATGTGACGCACCTTCGAGCCAAGGATTTCCTGCATCACCTTGTACTCGTAGTATTCCACGGTGGAAAGGATGCAATGGGACAACTCCTCGTCCGTCAGCCCCTTCTCCAAATTACCCGTACCCGCGCAGCGGTCGATAATCACATAATCGTTACCTGCCGGAACACGCTCAATCGCCATGCGCAGCAGCTCATGGGACTTCTCGGCATACACCTCGGGCGTATAGAACGCACCCAGATTCTTCTTCTGAAGCGTATCGTTTAGCTTGTCCATCAGGTACTGGAACTTGACGTTCGACGTGCCCTTGTACGGGTAGATGTACTCAGCAAACACCGACGGGTTGCGAATCTCGCCAATTGTCTTGTGCTTGCCCGTATCGTCGCCGATAAAATCCTCTTTACGCGCGTTCGGTACGGCCTTATAAAACGCCGTTGCCCAGCCGACGATACAGTTCTCGTCAATATGGATGCGGGTGAACTCCGTCTCCTTCAGGCGCTTAATCAAACACGTCACGGCAAGCTGGTCCTGTCCATATGCGTACTTCTCGTCGTATGCGCGGCCAACGAACCCAGCATTTGACTTCGACGCACCGCCCGAATACACCTTCTCGATGTCGACGAGATAATCGGCCGACTTATACAAATACGCCAGCTCGCCATTCAAATCCACGATAATGATGTTTGCAGGAACGGGCTTGCCTTTAATTCTCAGCGCCGAAAGGTACTTTACACACTGAAACAGCACGGCATTCAAATCGTTCACGCGTAGCTTGAACTCAAGCAAATTGCCGTTCAACACACCATCGTTATCGTCTGCGAGAATGTCATCCAAAGTAAGGCTCGGGTCAATGAGCGGCAGAAACGTCTTGTAAAACTCAATCTGCCCCTCGCGCTCGGTATCAAAGTTTGCCATTTACTTCTCCACCTCCTCAAGATGCTCCTGAATCCACTCGTGGATGATTGCGGCAATCGTCGTCTCGCACTCCGCAGCCATCATCTTGAGCGCCTTCTTGTCGCTCACGGTGAGCGACAGCGAGAGCGTCGTGCGCTTCTCGTCCTTCGTTGTGTCGGCAACGACGGCCTTCTCTATCTTCTTCTGCTCGACCTCGCGGTCAGCAGCGTATTTCTCGAACATATTCACCATGGCTCGACCTCCTTTAATCATTTACACATTTGTATAATTATACATCATAGGGGCGTATTTTTCCATACACGGCACACCTCTGATCTGCGGTTATTCCTGAAGTGAAAGATCTCAAGATAAGAGTTTACAATTACCGATAGAAAAAAGGCTCGAAAACCTGCATTTATAATTCAAAGAGCCGAAGGCGTTATTGCTTTCGGCTCTTAGTCATCTACTTTTTGCTTGTCTCGTTCTCTTAACCGAAGAATGCAGTCAATCTGCTGATGCAGCATATGATTATTTATTTCTAATTTCCACGCTGGGAAGTCATAGCCTGGGTCCTGTAAATTGTATTCTTTCAGCTTGATCAACTTGGCCTGCTCGTTTGAGCCCAGACTGTACGCAGCGGCGGAGATGAAATCGTGGTATAGCACCGGGGCTTGTTCTGCGTAAACCCGCTGATAATCTTCCGGGCGGGCAAGCAGCGGCATAAAACTTAAGTTATGGTCAAACAGCGGCGCCGGTGAAAGTATTTCTCCGGTATCATTGTTGACTAAAAAACCTAAGTTTCCGAGATGCCTGTCTGAATTTAAGACAAGGGCGTCGAAAATTATCATTTGATTAAATTCTTTTTCAAAACCTAAGCTCTGATAATAATCTCGAATTTCATCAATGTCCGGTGTGTGGTCAAAACATTGATCTACACTGATGAGACCAATTTCATCTGACGTGAAAAGCGGACAAATTGATGCTAGTTTTCCACGGTATTTTTTCAGACGATATTCTGCATGGGAATATTCCATCTGTTCCGCAACCTGCTGCGCTAATACCTCAGAATACGGTTCTTTTCCTGCATTGGGAAAACCTTCACTGCCATGCTTGACGAGCTCAATTTTGTTGCTTTCCGGGACTCGAAGTAAACATTTCCCGTACTCTCCACTTAGGCTAAATTCTCCGGTTGTGGAAGAAAATTTTTTGCCATATAGGCCATGCCCGTCATAGGCAATTTGAGAGATTAATGGATCGAATTCATTTTGATACAGCGAAACATCTTTCCATTTTAATGGATCATTTTCTCTTTTTACCCAAAATGAATCCGTAGTGGCTACACATCGGGTCATATCAATTAACCCGGTTTTTGTGTCACATCCCAATTCTTTAATCAGCTGTTTAATATGTGCCCGGTGTTTCGCTGCGGGCCGATTTTCCAGCCAGAGGTTCATTGTCTGAAACCCATAAGGCAGATAGTTATCATACTGCTTTTCTATACGGAACGTTTCTGTCTCTCCGATTGTTGTTTTACCAGAAACCTCGGCAACAATCTTATCTTTGTTCATCAAATAATAGGTATTCAATTTGTCACCTCCTTGTTTTCGTCGTCTCGCGCTCCGCGGCCATCATTTTCAGCGCCTTCTTGTCGCTTTATCAATTAAGTTAATATCTTCCATTATCACTTATTCTGGAGGATTCCAGGGCATGTGTCAACAAGGTCCGGGTTTAGAGGCCTTACAAAGATGTCGGCGGAGTTCTCCCCTTCCGGGAGACTCTGCAGCAGGATGTTTTCGATCTGTGCCTGCGTGTAGTCGAACACGTCAACCTTGTCCCTGTCGCTCCCTGGCGCCTGCCAGATCCAGTGCCGGTGCAGCTGTTCCAGGGTTTTCAGCTGCAGCGCCGAAACGTAGGTGCCGAGCCGCATGGTCGTGGTGCCGTCGGGCAGGATAAACGGATTGGCAATCGCGACTTCCGGGTACGCCTGGTCCGAGTAATCCTGGAATTGGAGATCCAAGGCCCGGCACTGTGTCCAGTAATCCGTATAGCACTGCGCAAAGTAGTCTGCGCCGCACTGTTCACTGTAATAGGCGAAACAGAACTTGTTGAGATCATCCTGCAAGACGTCCCGCATCGCGAAGGCCGGTCCCCGTTCATTCTGACATAATTTTGGCCGTTCGCTGAAAACCCGGTCGACCTGTTCCGGGTAGGAATAGAACCAGATTACGTGGTCCTGACTGTAATCAATCATTTCTCTTCAGATCCTTTCGTGCGCGAACTCATAGATCCACTCCCCAATCTGTGCGCGGACATAGCTGACAAAATCCTCCATGCTGTAGCCCTGCGGCAGAACCTGGTTTGCGAAAGCGCCGAAAACCAGCCGCATTACGTCGGTGAGATAAATCTGGAATCCGGTCGTGATGCCCCGTTCCTTTGTAACTGGGTCTTTCTGAGTCATTTCGGCCTCTGCGCAGCCGGACCAGTAGTCCTGCGCAATTCGGGAGAAGTCATTTGCCCTTCCGCTGGACGGACGCAAAAAGGAAAAACACCGGAGATCAACGAACCGCTGGAACATTTTAACAAAGTCCTCATCGGAGCAGTGCCATTTGCGCTCCAGCTTTTTTACCTTTCGGCGGTCAATGTGCATGTTGACCATGATCAGGATGTCACGGGGATCAGTCTGCTGCTGAGTCCGCTGCTGCTGAGTCTGCTGCCGCTGAGTCCGCTGCTGCTGAGTCTGCTGCCGCTGAGTCTGCTGCCGCTGAGTCTGCCGCGGTTCTTGCTGCCGCTGAGTCTGCCGCGGTTCTTGCTGCCGGGGTTGCCGCGCCGTCTGCTGCGGCGGTTCCTTCGGCGGAATCCAGCCGCCCTTAATCAGATCATAGGCGTTGTTGACGGCTTTCATTTCCGCTTCATGGCCGGGGTTTATGTCCGGGTGATACTTTTTCGCCAGGGCACGATACCGCCGGTTTACCTCCTCCATCGGTGCAAAGTCCGGCAGACCGAGTACCTGATAAGGATTGATCTTTTCCTGTGTCTGCGTCATGTTTCTCCCTTCTTTCCATTTTAATTATAGCACTACATACTTCATTATTCAATTAATATTATATCATTTTAATATAATTATTAGAAACAATTTGCAAAAAAATGCCCCGGCCTAAGAGCAGTCAGGGCATGAGGGACTTATGAACTTTGGGCACGGGCAAAGAGGCGCGGTCAATCGCTGTCTTTTTCCAGGAAACTCTGCATGGCTTCTTTCAGGATGGATGCCTGCGATGTTCCGGTTTCCCGGCATTTTCTGCGAAAATCCGCGACCAGATCTTTCGGTGCGAGAACTGAGACCCCTGTGTAGTGGGCCTTGTTGTATTTTGTCCGGGCGAGGGATGCACGTTTTCGTGCTTCGGGGGTATTTCTGCTGCCCACGGGCATGGACTCCTTTCCCGGGGAGATGGGATTCCCCTTATTTTATATTATAAGATGATTACATTATAGCATACTTTTTTCTGTATATTCTATATCTCTGCACTTTGGCAATTTAAATAGCAAAAATACTGATATCTGTAGTATAATATTACTACAGATTTATGTATCATATTTCCCAGATAAGAAGAGGTGAAAAACATTGAAGAAAGCACCGGGAAGAAGAATCCTGGTCCTGTTATTGGCATTGCTCTGTCTCTGCACAACCGGCGCGGTTACAGCTTTTGCCAAGTATCCGGCCCCTCAGATTCCGAACAGTGTCACGAAGGACCTAAACAAACGGTTTGGGAACGGCAAGTACAAAACAGGCGGTACCTTTTCCGTGGGGGTAGACCCTCTGGATAACCGGGTTGATCGTCTTACTTACAATGTACCGTACAAAAATAAGTACGTGCCGGACAATTACCGCAAAAAGCAGGACCATATTGTCACCGCCCGCGGCTCTGACTACGCGTATATCACGCCTCAGGTACAGCGCAAAGACAATAAGAAATGGGTAAATGCCGGTTCTACCCGCAAGGTACCGGTTTCTACTTTTAAGACGTATGGAGTTTATTAATCAGAAAGGATTGTTTTTTATGAACAAGTTTGGAAAGAAGATTATTGCAATTGCACTTGCACTGATGTGCATGGCCGTCGTCGGCGTGGTATCCGCGTCGGCCGCCACTACTGAGTACTGGATCAACCGTCCGTATTCCAGCGCCCCCGTGCTTTCCGGTTCCCATAGTACAAACGCTACGAACTACCGGCATGTTAAAGGCGATCAGTCCGCGGACAGAATCAGTCTGAACGATTCCAAGAACCGTTCTGTCGTTGAGTTTAATGACTACAGCTTTGCTACCCATGATCCTAAGGTACATCGTACCGGCGGCGACACCTCTTTTGCCGTGAACACGAAAAATGGCGGCTATAATGTCGATAACTTTTCCGTTCTTTACAAAGAAGGCAATAAGATCGGCGGGCATGCGACCTATTCTGCCAGCACTCCGAAAACCGGCGCCCATTATTTTACACCGAATGTAAGCTTTTCTTTTGATTGATTTTTGAGAGGCCGATTTCATGAAACATTTTGGCAAAAAAATTTTTGCCTTGGCACTTGCGCTGATGTGCATTGCTACGGTCGGCGCGGTGTCTGCGCTTGCGTCGGGCTTTGATTATCCGCCCAGTCAGTCCGCGGGGTTTTCCAAACCTCGGCGTGTTTCTCCTAATGCCGTCTGGCAGATGAATTCTAAAACCAAAGAGGAATATATTACGTACCAGAAATCTCCAATGTCCGGTTATAAGACGGTGTATGAATACTATACCCCGAAGGATAAGGATACTGTTCAGATTTACGGTATTAAGAATGGGTCCAGCAAACCAAACCATCTCGGGACCCGTCCGTTGGATAATCCTGAAGTTCAGGCCATACATTATAGGAGATGATAATTATGAAGCATTTTGGCAAGAAGATCCTCGCCCTGGTACTTGCGCTAATGTGCATTGCTACGGTTGGCGTGGTATCTGCGAGTGCGGCATCCTACAAGCGGAATTCAGACTTTGGCCGGGAACGTTCCAGTATTCAGCAGCAGGCTTATGGTAATAGACCGGCGTCTGTTACCATTACTCCTAATAGCTATACAGCGAAGTATGAATTAAAAAATCGCGGCAATGCCTATGATCGCAGCGCTACCATTCATATCAATATGAAGACCGGTAATTCTTATATTGATTTGGATTCGTCCAATTCAAAAACCCATCAGGAGACTATGAATCGGCTTAACTATGATTCAAAGGGACGCCTTACTTCCACGGGCTTTACTCTTTAATGGAGGGGTATTTCATGCAGAAATTAGGTAAAAAGATTCTTGCACTGTTTATGGCACTGATGTGTCTCGCAACGGTTGGTGTTGTGTCCGCGAGCGCGAAGTCCGGAAGCAGCAATTCCAGTTGGCAGAGAATTGATCACAGAAATCCAGACGGCTCGTATGTTACCGTAGATAGTAATAATAATTATAAGAAATATCGTCCGAAAAGCGGGACTACTAAAGTTGTAAATAAATACGGAGACACCAGAACGCTGGCAACCGTTCAGACCTGGAACGCAAAAGAACATAAGTGGAACGCTCCGAAAGATACTTCCATTTTCCATTATGCGCCGGGCGGCCCCCAAACGCCGTGATGAAAGCGTGGTATGAAGTATGAAACACATTAGGAAGATTCTCGCCTTGTTCCCGGACTGATTATTCACTAACAGCAAAGCCGCCCTACTATGGGCGGCTTATTATTTTACAAGATTTTCGTAGGTCTTCTTTTTAAAATTGTATGTTTGCATTTAATTGCAAAAGTTTGCAATTGATGATACAATAGAAGCAGAAAAGGAGGACGTGTTATGGCTAATGCACTTATTCAATTTCGGGCAGACGAAAATGAAAGAACGGAAGCTATGCAAATTTTGGATCAGCTTGGATTAGATATGTCCTCGTATCTTAGGATGTGTATTTCTCGGTTGGTTCGTGATAAAGGTATTCCCTTCAGTATGTCGATTAATAGTGTGCCGGGAAATAAAGGCATTGCAGCAATGAAGCGTGCAAGTCAGATAGCTGAAGAAAATGGAATATCCGACATGACGCTGGATGAAATCAATGCAGAAATAGCAGCCGCCAGGAAGTAAAGTATCAATGAAGTATTATGCGGTAATTGATACCAATGTGTTAGTTTCTGCGGCATTGAAATGGCAATCTGTTCCTGGAAGTATTATTAATCTTGCGTTTAATGGATTAATTGTTCCGTTGGTAAATGCAGAAATTCTTGAGGAGTATAGGGCCGTACTCTTACGACCCAAGTTTTGTTTTTCCGAAGAGGTTGTAAATAACATTCTTGACGAGATGATTTTTCATGCACAAAATGTTGTGGAAGAGCATTTAGATATTGATTTTCCTGATCCGAAAGACAAAGTATTTTATGAAGTTGTTATGCAGGTACGTAAGAAAGAAAATGCTTACTTAATAACGGGGAACATGAAACATTTTCCAGAGGAATCCTTTATAATTACGCCCAGACAAATGCTTGATCTTATCCTGAATTCAGATAATATATAAAATTCCCCGGAGCAGCACGCCCCGGGATTTATTATTCCTATAACTGGTATAGCCAGACGTTCGGCGTAAAGTCCAAGGGCAAGACTAAAGAAATTGGCCCAACTCATGTAAGAGTAAACACCTATGGTTAAGAGATAATTATTTATTAACAGCAAAGCCGCCCGTAGTAGGGCGGCTCTACTTTTATCAATACCGTAGGATATACGGGAGTATCAATTATAAAGAAATTCTGCTTTGGCCCAGCCTTCGGTTCCATTATAATTTACAAATACCCAGCCATTTACCGGTTTGCTCTCTATGGTTACTTGTTCACCATTGTTAATTTTCCTAATGACGCCGTATTTCGTTTTATCCGGGCCGTAACGTAGATTGATAAAACTGCGGTCATCTCGTGATGCAACGGCAGTATATTCGTTTATGTATAAGCTAGATTGAGGTCGAACCAAATCATAAGGATCAACATTAGAATCAGCATTGTCATGGTTCTTCGCATCATTCACCGCTACTGTGGAACGGTAACTTTGCATTGTGGTTTCGGTTGTCGAAACAGTTGTTTTCTGTCTGTTGTTCATGATAAGAACAGTAGCAAGAACGGCTACTGCAACGACTAGGACGACTATCAGAATGATAGCCCAGATTGGAAGGTGCTTTTTCTCTGAAGTTTGCTCATCCATAGTATTATCTCCTTTTTACTAATAATTAATTTTTCATAGGTTACTTTTCCGTTTTCATATCACTCGACTCTTGTTGAAGTGTTTACGTAAATTGCAATAATAAGTTGCTTTTTTGTTTCGCACATTCGTGCTCAACAGCGCTCTCCCAGGGTCTTTCGCTCTTTTTTCGACATAGGGTTTCCTTTCTCCGCTCAGGGTCGTTTCTTTTCTATCTTTTTAGAGAAAATAAGGGAAGGAAAGGTTCAGGGAGGCTGTAAAAACTATTCCGTTGTCCAACTTCAATTTACAATCAAACATTTATTTTTCTGAACCTTTCCTTCCTACTCTTTATCAGTAAAAGAGAAGCGGGAAATTCTGCTTCTATTTTTTACTTTGAAAATAAAGGAGAAGAAATTTTTATGAAGCGCACACACTTTATCAAAATTGTTTTTGCTCTTATGCTGAGCCTTTCTTGTGTGTTCAGCGTTTTTGCCCTCCCCGCTTCCGCGGCCACCAGGTTTTCGCTGAGTGCTACTTCCATGACCATTCGGGACGGTGAAAAAGCAGTTCTTACGATCAACGGTGCAAAATCAAATACAAAATGGACTTATGAAGTTTCTAATCCGAATGTAATTTCGACCTCGAAAAGCGGAAATAAACTTTATATTTTAGGCTTGCATAACACTGAGAATGACTTTGCACCCTCCCTTGGAGATGCTTTTTCTACTGCTATTTCTGATACAAAAGTACCAGAAGATGCCACCGATGCTACCAAAGTCATTTGGGGCTCCGTTAAAGCAGTAAATGCCGCAAATACTGCCGCAAATCGGGCGAAACAGAACAGTACCGCGATTCAAGCAAATTCTACTACTATTACGATCAATGTTGATGGACAAAAGTTAAGCTGTAAAGTTTCGGTTATGCAGGAGCTGCGAAAGAGTGATTTTAACTATGCTGGTGACAGTGCAACAGCCAGAACAGATGAGTATGGTTACACTAATTATATTGACCGCGTAAATGAAACTAATAAAGAATATAGTATCAATGCAAAAGATGATGACTTAACACTTGAACCACGAGGATACGGTATTGGTAATAGCATAAGAAAAATTAAAAACGTTTTTGGCAATAAAAAAGCTGAAGATGTTACTACTGATGATGATTCACAATTCGTTGATGATGTTGATATATTTTGGGGTAAATATCGTACAAAATTAACTTATTCTTATTACGATAATTCTTATAAGGAAATGTTTTACATTACATTTTATTTTGACGGACATGGTACCTGTAATAATATTGTTTATCATTGTGAAGGTATTGCCTAAATTCTACATTCATAGCCAAATCCCCCGTGATCGTGAAGATCATGAGGGATCTTTTGAATCTAAATTAGACGCACTTAATTTGACGAAGCGATATATCAGCACCAGTAGATGAATGCGGCACCCTAGAGCAGAATGTTCCAGCTATCTTTTTATATGTTTTATTTTTAGCTAATTTGATTGACGTTGTAAACTATTTGTACTATATTAATATCGAAAGGAGTTGATTATATGGCAACAAGTCCTACTCAAATTAGAATCGATTCCGAGGTAAAAAAAGAAGCAACCGAGCTTTTTTCCGAACTTGGTATGGATATGTCTAGTGCAGTAAATATTTTCTTAAAGC
>JBJEKY010000078.1:0-11656 GCA_051878875.1 Lachnospiraceae bacterium
ACTGCTTTTCCCGGTTTCAATGCTTTAAACCCGCCGTTATGCACATATTTCACATCGATCACCGACTCGTCGGAACTGCTCCACCATACCAGATCCTTATACTGCATACCGCACAGGACATTATCAAGGTAGCTGGTGTTACCGTTTGCCGGAGTCAGTGCCAGATTCAATCTGCACTCCACATCAAATTCTTCGCCCTGGGTCACCGTAAGTGTATCTTTGGGTAGTGCCTCATCCGTTTCTTCGTCATAGGGAAGTGCCTCTACTCCTGTGATTTCCAAAAAACCGCTTCCCGATACCTCAAACTTCAAAGAAGTTGTTACCTTTCCCAACCGGGCTGTCAGAACTGCTCTTCCTTCCGACTCTGCAACGATCACCACAGATCCGGTGGCATGTTCCGTAACCGATAACACCTTCTCATTGGAAGAAGACCAGATCACACCGGTTTCATAATAAAGTTCATTTTTCTTGGAAGAAATCCGGTTGGAATAGGATATCGGCTTGGTAGTATCAAGTCCGGTGGAACTGCTCGGGTAAAAAATCAACTTCGGAACATACCTCCACCCCGCCGTCACCTCTGTGACCGGCACATCAATCTGCATGGATGCGATCTCCGATTCCATTTCGGCAGCAACCTGCGCCGTGGGTTTTTCTGCTCTGGCCCGCATGCCGGGTGTGATCAGTCCAATACACAACACCGCCAAAAGGCATCCTATGATTCTTCCTGCTTTTTTCATCTTCCGGTTCTCCTTCGTACTCATGCTATATTTCTATAATTCTCTATACCGTTCTTCCTGCTCTGTCAGCGCACTTTCCCGCTGCCTTTCCAGCCACTGCTGCGTAATCTCCCGGGATGCAATGGCCGCTTTCAGATCTTCCACCATACGGTCCACCTCTGCGATCGGATAGATCCGCTCCGGTGCCACGTAATTCCGATTATGAGCAGTTTCCTCAAAGGCAAAGATCAGTTGATTTTGCAAAAAAGCGCGGTAAATCGCATTGACGATCTCCCCCTCATGGTTAATGTCCAGATAGTAGTCACAGGATTCAAATAAGTCCTGCTGAACCGTTCTTTTTACACCGGGATACAATCTCACATTTGCGTAAGTTCCCACACTCATGAGTTTGGATGACATCTCTGTGATCGCCGTGATGTGGAACTCTACCTCGGGTAAGGCTTTGACAAACTTACGAATCTGCTCCACACGCTCTGAATTCGTGCAGATCAAAACCTTAGGCCGATACATATTCTGTCGTGCAAAAGGATATACATATCCCAGCTGTTCTACCATATCCTGCCGTGCCCCAAATGCCAGCAGTTTCTCATAAGAATCTTTGCGTTGCACATAGATCTTCGTGGTCCGGGTCGACTGTCCGTTCAAGATAATCTGCATATTTCCCGGAATGCCGTCGTACACCGGCTCCTGCCAGAACAATACATCTCCTCTCTCGGATGCCCCTGCATCCTGCCCGATTGTTGCCTTTCCGGCTTCCGCAATTTCTTTTTTCTCCGGCAAACGCTGTGAAGCAAAAAACGGTGTCGATAAAGAGTTAAAAAATACCCGCCGGTCATTTAATCCCGCTGCCTCAAGAAAATGCAGCACAAATTCCGTCTTATTGTGAAAAATACTTACCTTATCGCCTTCATTTAAGATGATATCTCCGGTAACGAAGTTCTCCACGATCACCTCTTTTCCTTCTACAGAAAAATAGGCTTTATTAACTTTCTGCCCCTTCGCGTTAAATATTGTTTTCGCGTATAATGCACCGTAACGGTTATAATGGTCACAGCAACGCACCACGCCCCGATCGTCGTACCAGTCCACCACACGAACCAGTCGCTTGTCTCTGGGCTCCGCATAGAATATTTTTCCACGCTCATGGTTTAGGTCATGGACGCTGCCCTCACTGTTGGTTCCACTGATCTCCCAATAATCCGGCACTTGGATCTGATTAAAATACCTTGGCTTGCCCGGTATCCGGGAAAGAGCGTCACGCCCCGGTTTCCCAACTGCCTCTTCTGCCTTGTTGTCCTCCCTGGGTGCTTTTTCAAAATCTCCCAGAAAAAAACCATAGACACTCATGACATCGTCCGGCAGAAATCCATCATCTTCAATGACCGCAGCCGGGTATTTTTTCCCTGCCAGCCGAAAAGAGGTCACCAGCCGCTCGCTATCCGGTGTATAACTATCTAATAGCAGAACTATATGATCTGCTCCATGAAATCCTTCCATCTTCTTTCCACCTCTGTTGTAAGAAATTCTGACGCTTTTTTGTAGGAATGCTCATGAAATGCTTCCAAATCTGCCTCCGTAAATAATCGGATCACACATTCTGTCAGTTTTTGAATCTTCTCTTTGGAATCCATTTTGTCGTGGATCGGAATAAGGTAGCCATTCTCTCCGTCGTCAATAAACGTCGGATTACCGTAACGTACATCAAACCCTATAATAGGAAGTCCGGAACCGATAGCCTCCATCAGACTTAATCCGAATCCCTCGCTGGTGGAGCCGGAAAGGTAGGCCTCGTAATCCTGATAGATTTCTTCCAGATTATGCTGGCCTTTCAGATGCACATAGTCTTCGCAGTGCAGCCTCCGGATAAGATCCTTCAGATTCTTCTCTTCCACACCTTGTCCGTAGATATCGAGACTAACATCCGGAACCACTTTTCGCGCATTGGCCACTGCTTCAATGATCCAATCCACATGCTTTTCGCTTGCTAAGCGGGATGCCGTCACCAGTGAATGGTGAATCCTTTTCTTTGCCGGAATCTTCAATTCCGGCAGGCTGCCTACGGGGATGGTCAGCACCTTTGGCTCCACTCCCACATATTTAAGAAATTGTTGTCGCAATAGTTTATTTTGCTCATCGGTAGCCGTCACATAGAAATCTATATGCTTATGTTGTGCAAAAGCGTATTCATAATAATTATTCCAAAGGATATTATCCTCATCCGTACTGCCTTCGCTGAAATGATCCGCATGGATCACAATACCCACTTTTGCAGGTCCGGTATGCTGCAAAATGGTCTGCCCCACGCCGGTGGTACGATCGATGATCACCACATCCTTTTCCGTCAGGTTCAACCGCTCCACAAGATAGCCCACGAACTCTTCCTTGGAACAGAGCAGGCGATCCGGAAACTGATACATTACCACATCGTTGTCCGTGATTTCTTCATAAGCCACGGTTCCATCCTCATTGAAAAAGCGCCTCTGATAAAGATGTGCCTGATTATCCAAAGGTGCATAGTATTCAGAGTAGATCCTGCAATAGGTAAAATAGTCTTTTCGGATCAAAAACCCTTTGGACACCAGTTCCACCCGGTGTACCAGATCCGACGTTTCATCCACCATATACACCGTGTAAAAGTTATTTTCCCCCGGAAAGACATACTTTGCTGTTTTTCCGGTCCTGGAAAAAGTAAACTCTTTTGTTGGAAAGGTTGCCTCCAGCTGTGTCAGGGTATATGTCACCGGTGAAATCTTACAGTCTGTAAAAAATGTATACAGCCAGATCACTTCTGAATCCAGAAATCCGATATTTTTCGTCATATGTTCTATGTTTTCTCTGGGAAACATGTCGGTAAAAACAAACTTTGCCGGCAATCCCACATTTCGAAACATTTTGGCACGGTAAGCCTGCGCGTACTCCACGCCACTGCTGGCCCAGCCGATGCCGAGGTTAAAATTATAGATCATACTTTCTCTCCTACGGAAGCTGAATCCTCAACTTCTCATTTTCATCATAATACACATCACTTAACAGAATATTCCTGGTGATATTATCCAATACCATACGCTCCATAATGTGAAAAGCTTCCAATGCTTCCTGCTGATATTCAAATACAGGATTTCTCTGGGCGGTGCTGCGACTGGCCACCGCTGTCTGAAGCTGTTGCAGATAATCCACTTCTTCTACCCAGGCATCATCCAAGGCCCGCAGGGTCGCCACTCTCATAAAATCGTTCATCCTTCTGTCACTGCCGAGCTTCTCACGCTGCGCTTTTAACCCCTGCTTCACTTTTTCCAAAAGATACTCTGTCACTTCTTTGGTATCCTTTACCTGAAGATCCTCAAGGTCATGATCCAGACCATAAGAAATATGATCCAGGATATATCTGCGCAGAAAACGCTTATCCACGCTTTTTGCTTCCCGCAGATCTCTGCGGATATTACCCTCGGCGATAGAAAGGATCTTCTCCATCGGAATGGTTTCACCATCCAGCAGATCATTTCTGATGTCATAGATCAGATTTCGCTGTCGCTGCAAAACCTGATCATAAGCTACCGCTTGACCACGTCCGCTCACCGCAAACTCTTCCCCGATCTTCTGTGCACTGTTAATGATCTTTTTCAATTTGCGTTTCCCGATATAGCGCTTTCCTTCAATATATTTCTCCAGCTTATCTGCCTGATTCTGATTCACGATTTCATCTTCCAGACACACGAAAAAGCGACTGCTTCCCGGGTCTCCCTGTCTTCCGGCACGTCCTCGCGTCTGACGTTCCTGCCGTACATTGGACATTCTTCCTACACCTATAACGGCCAGACCACCCAGCTCTTTCACACCTTCGCCCAGCTTTATGTCCGTCCCCCTGCCTGCCATGGCAGTTGCTACTGTCATAGCATTCATTTGACCCGCTTCCTTGATCATCTCTGCTTCCCAAAATGCGTTATTGGCATTCAAGACGTTGTGGGGTATCTTTTCTTTCATAAGCAGTTTGGAAAGATATTCCGTTTCTCCGATAGTGGTTGCCACCATTAGCACCGGTTGACCGGTTCCATGCAAGCGCACTGCCTCCTTAGTGGCAGCTTCGAACTGTGTCTCCACATTGCGGAAAAACAGATCTTTCAGGTCTTTTCGATGGACCGGACAGTTTGGAGGAATCACTACCACATCCGTATGATAAACATTCCTAAGTTCCTCCGATGCATCGGAAATGGTTCCGCTCATACCCGCCATTTTCGGAAACAGTAAAAACAAATTCTGATAGGTTATGGATGCCACAGAACGGTTTTCCTGCGATATTGTAAGGTGTTCCTTTACCTCCAGCGCCTGATGTTGTCCTCCCCGTAATTTAACACCGGAGAGTTTTCTTCCGGAACCACTGTCTAATAACTGCAATTCTCCCTCTTTGGAAACCACATAGTCTTTTTCTATTTCAAACAGCACATGTGCGCGCAACGCAAGGATCACATGCCGGTTAATCTCAAAATTCTCATGCCCATAGAAGTTATCGATGCGGAAGTACTGTTCCGCATAACTTACGCCTTCATCCGTGAGCCATACCTTCTTCTCTTCTTTCTCATAATCCCGGCCTTTGATCAGGGTTTTCACAAAATAGTCTGCCATCTCATACAGATTAGATTGCACTCTGGGGGCACCGGAAATAACTAACGGTGTCTGTGCACTATCCAAAAGCACGGAATCCGCTTCATCAATAATAATATAATAAAACTCCCGCAAAAAACGATCCTGGGCAGAAGTCACCAGATTATTGAGCAGATAGTCAAACCCCAGCGTTCCATGGGTTGTATATACAATATCCGCCGCATAGATCTTTTGCTTCTCCTCGTTGGAAAAGCGTTCTTCTGCATTTCGCTGGACTCCTGCAGCTACGGTTAGCCCCATAAACTTATATACCTGCCCCATTTCCTCCGAATCACGCAATGCCAGATATTCATTGGTCGTTACCAGGATCGTACTCTTCCCGGTAAGGGCATTCAAATAAAGCGGCATGGTGGCCACCAGAGTTTTTCCTTCCCCGGTATTCATCTCCGCCAGGAATCCCTGATGCAATGCAATGGCGCCAAGAATCTGTACGTCATAAGGGAACTTGCCAAGAATGCGATGGTCCGCTTCACAGATAACTGCATAAGCCTCCGGCAACAAGTCATCCAGACTTTCTCCCTGTGCCAGCCGTTCTTTAAATTCCACGGTTTTATGTGCCAGCTGCTCATCACTTAACTCGGCGATCTGCCCGCGAAAGGCCTTCACTTTATTCAGGATCCTATTTAGTTTTTGAATCTTTCTTTTCTGTTTCATTGGTTATTTCCTCTATCACAACGGAATGAAAATGAAAGTGCGTGACTCCGCCATTGATCAGCTGCAATCGATAACTGTAAGTTTTCAGCGGACACTGAAATTCTGTGACCCGATCCCGTAGTGTAAGACTGCCTGCTTCGTTTTCATAACGGTCATAGAACACCAGACGTGCCAGACAGTTTTCCTCATCGTCCTTCTCAACTTCAAAGGAAATCCGGTATTTTGATTCCCCGTCTATCATCGGAAGCGCCGGTTCGATCTTTTGCATTTGAAAATTTGTTTTCGAATACCACTGCTTGATAATGGTTCCCGGAGGCATTAATTCGTTGCGGAATTCCACATCATCCTTCTTGTGAAAAAGCACCTCGGAACCGTATAGATATGTATCTGAAGCATACTCACTCCAATAAATCGTCCATTTTGCCATCTATTCTTCCATCTTTCTTCCGAAATCTTCCCGCAGTACCCGTTTGAACTGCGAAGAAAACCACCCAACAATCGAGCCTGTATCATCGTTATGCCGTCCATGGATGCCCTTGCCATACAATTTCACACCGGCAGACCACAAGTGATTGATCAGTTCTTCGTAAGCCGTTCCGTCATAGTCATCTTCTATCATGTAAGAAACAATAAACTTTGTTCTTCCAAAGTCTGTCTCATCAAACTTGTCCCAGAACCGCTTATTCAACCATTCTGCAGCCACTTCGCTGGTATCTCCGCAATGATAATGAACTACATCCAGAGAAGTCGGAAACCCTCCCGGTCGGTTCAACCGCTCATTGGTGGCCACATCTCCAATGCTGGCCAACGGTTTTCCAAGAAGCAGTGCATGGGGGCGAATATCGCAACCATAATATAAGGCACCGTATGTCCCCATAGATAGTCCGGACAGGATCACATCGTCTCCGGAAAATCCCAGCTCCTGCATATGTTTCATGATCACATCTCGGATCATTTGCTCATATTCCTCTACTCCCATATAGAAAGCTCCGCCTTCCAAACGGGCATCGGAGATCAACAGGAATGGGCACCCCATTCTTCGCATCATGTTATATCCTTCAAACCCCTGACGGGTTTTGTATCCGCTAAAATATACATTCAACGGAGGCTTCCGGTCTCCCGGATCAAAATAAGCAAACACTTCTTCCCGGTTAGAAGCCACATAACGCTCTCCGCCCGGCAGAAACGTTCCATGTCCCCTTCTGGAATGTCGGTCATGCAATGCAAGGATATGGAGCATTCCCTGACCTTTTGCCAACAGCGTAACAAATACCGGTCCGTCTCCCATCTGGTTGTCTACCGTTACGATATCCTCAAGCTCTTCTTCTGAAAAAGTCCAGCTCTGTTGTACATCTGAGAGACTTCCGCGAACGAACTGTGTCACTTGCAAAGAAATCTCTACCCCGGGATCCTTCCTATACTCCAACCAGAATTCAATAGCCTGACCATGGAAAATCGGAATATTATTTCTCCAGAATGCTACCTGGCTAAATTCTGTTCCATAGTCTCCCTGCAAGGTAACACTGTAATTTCCGTTCCACAAAACCGTACCTTGAAATCCCTGGGCAATGTTTATTTCTTTCAAGCTAAATTTTTCTCCATAGGAATAGGAAAAATAGTTTCGTGTCTCCTGAAGCAAAAAAGGTTGGATCTCGTTATCCTGCAATCTCTTTGCAAGCTTATTATCCATCAGTTTCCCGGTAATACCTTTTTTCTCCACCCTTGATGTCACAAAGAGCGTATGAGCTTTCACGGCCTCCATCAGTGGCTGATACTCTTCCTTCTTGATGGCCCTGTCCAAAAACACCACATCATACGGTTTCTTCGGTATCTCAAGGAATCGCTCTTCGAATTGAAGTTCCAGATTATCCGGTATCTCATATTGTTTTGTCCAGTCCGTGTTCCCCAGTTGGAGAGCCCTAATCGCATCCGACACCTTTCATAACCTCTTTCCATTTATCTAATAACACACGGGTAGTATACTTTTGTCCCATTTCATAAGATTGGACCATTGCCTCATTCCAATGATGAATTCCGTCCAGATAAAAATGAAGCGCCTCTCCCAACCGGCTTATACTTTGCAGGATCAGACCGTTCTTTCCGTGCTCCACGAACTGAGATTCCCGAATGAGAATCTGCGGAATGCCTACGCTTAATCCGGTGATCCGTAAATACAACTCCGGTGTTTTTCGCATATCTACCATCAAACGCTGCTCGCGCATACATTTACTAACAGATAATTCATCCACACACTGCTCCACAAAGAAACGCACCGGAACTTCATCCAATGTATCCAACGTATTTTCTGCTCCGGCATCCCTGTTGGAATCCGCCCATCCGGGATCAAATCCTGCCTCTTCCAAAGCCTCCTGTGTCATACGCATTAACTTATCCCGCCTGTCATAATCCGCCAGTCTGGTAAAAAGATGAATTTCCGCTTTATCATTTTCCGGCAGATAGGAACCCAGATTCTTGATGACTTCCGTAAATGTTTCCTGCTCCATACCATCCACAGGAACCAGAATCTTCTGAACCGTCAGCTGTTGGGTAATTCCAAAATCCACACGGGAATCAAATGGAGTAATGTCAATAATATTTGATAATTGTTCCCCAACCTGCTCCCGGATTTTATTTACATTGATCATAGAGTCGGCAATCACATAACCTGCTGACTCCACCATCTCCTTACATTCAATGTGTCTGGAAAGATCAAAACGGTCCTCAAAAAATGACAGAATGTATTTTCTATCCCTCAGCTGCTTTTCCAGTACTCCTGTGTGTCTTTCATGCATTGCCACACAGAATAGATCTTCCTCCCCGGTGTGTTCTACATAGGCATGAAGCACTTCTTCGATCACCTGCTCCAGACTATCGTAGATCATTCTGGAAAACGGTCGGCATTCCTCTGTTCCCTGATATTCGATAAGGAAGTTCGGCGCTTTCGGATTAATCTGTACATGCCCATCTTCCGCATACACACGGAGTTTTCGTATTCCCGTTTCTGTAAGGTAATCCTGATATTTTTCCTCATTATCTTCATAAACGGTTGTACGGGATACAAATCCCCGGTCATCGTAGGTGTTCCGGCGGCAAAGCATCCCTCCCTCATATAGGTCGATCTCAATGGGGTTTCCATCCTCACCAAACCGGATCTCTGCGTATTTCTGACCGTGAAGCTGTGCCACTACTACGAATGGAGTATAGATAAACTCAATATGCTCGGGCCATTTCATATCATGGAAAGATAGTAATCTTACCTTTCTGCGTCGGATCTCCTGAATCCCATCAAAAACAGACCAGTACGGTGCATGATACACACTCTGTCTATGCAAAAAATGGCGGAAATTCGGCGTATAACTCAATAACAGAATACGATAAGGATAAACACCGCTTCTATGAAAAAGCTGCACCTGTTTTACCGTATCATCAAACTCCGTATGCGTCCGTCTTGAATACCAATATTGTTCATTTTCGTTCCAGGTACCCTGTTGATACCATGCCGGGATAAAATATAACATTGCCGCACCTTTTAATTTATTTTATTTCTCACAATCCTCATACTGTCAAATAAATGGATGATATGCATCCAGATCGCGAATAGCTGCCACTTCCCGATAAAGATTACATCCGGTTCCGGTAAGCATCATGACAGATGCCGGCAAAGCCGCTAAAGTATTGTCCAGATACCCTGCAAACTGCATCAGCATGGGGATCAGAAGACAGATACTCATAACCGTTGCACTTAACATACTGATCCTCCGGATCTCTCTGGACAGGTATCGTTTCGTATCGCGACCTGCATGAAGCCCCGGAATACTGTCACCGCTTTTCAAAAACTGCTCCGTCAGATCCGCAGGGTTCACAAACACTCTGGAAAAAACCATGGTCATAATATAAATAACCAGTATGTACACCGCAAGACCCAGTGGCTTCGTCAGCATAAGATTATCCGCCCACCAGGAAATGGTACTATTATTCGGAAAAACGCCATGCAAAATAGAAACCAACAACTGCGGCAACATAAACAGAACCGTAGAAAAGACCGCCGGCATGACTCCGATAGGATTTAACTTAATGGCCAGATAATTCTTATCTGCATAAACATTATGGATAGAAATCCTCTGTAAAGGAATTCGTTTTTCCGCATTTTCCATTACGATAGTAACTAAGACTACCACAATACAAATCAGTAACGGAACGATTAACTTCCAAAGCGAATACTCCTGGAGGGTTGTCCGAAGTCCGTCTAAAATATTTATGAAGATCAAAACTGTCTGACCGCCTACACCATACCTCTTGTTACGTTCTGACAACCATACTATGATCATGGCTCCGGTGATCATCTCCACAATGGCAACCGCCTGACTTAGGTACAAAGCTGTTCCCGTATCCAGAAATACCAGTTTGTTCACACGTTCAATAGCCTGGATCACAGATAATACATACATAACCAGCAATGTTACCCGATTGATCTTCTTTGGCGAAATTCTGGATTTTGTTCCTACTTTTCGCACAGCTACCACCATCTGAACCAGAAGTGACGCGATCATATAAGGTGAAATTCCCAATGCAAACATAGAACAGCGGTACACGTCTCCACTGACCGATTGAATCAAAAGAACATCTGCATCTACTCTTCCGCTTAAATAAAGAGATACATCTATGCCGTACAAGGGAACATTCTTTCCAATCAGATAGAACAGAAGGATCAATGTGGTATAAAGTAATTTATATTGTAATATGGTATGTTTCTTTTCCTGTTGTTTCAATGGTCTTCTCCCGTTTTCATTATAACACCTATAGTATAACATCTATCCGGTAGAGTTGTATATTAAAAATGCATATATAAGGAATGACCGCCCCGGAGTGAGGCAGTCATTCACTTTACCCAATATCTTTTTTAACTGGTTTTATTTCTTCTTTTTATCCTTCTCTTTGCTTTTACCTTTTCCGATTCCAAATAATCCTGCTACAGCACCGGCTGCTGCTCCAAACCATGAAAGAGTCGTCGCATCACCCGTCTTTGGGTTATCGGAAAGAGGTACATCCTCATCCTCAATGGTTGCTACTCCATCAGTCTCGATTACACCGAGCGGAACTTCCTCATCATCTATATCCGTGATTTCAGTTTTCTCATCCACGGTATCTGTGATTTCAGTTTCCTCATCGGTTCCATTCGGATTATCTCCCAATGGTGTATCCTCATCCGGGATAACTACGATTTCATTATCCTCCTCTGCAGCATTAGAATTGTTGATGTTGCTGCTCTCGGATTCGGATGATGTCTCACTGGTAGAAGCATTGCTTTCTGATCCGGATGATGGAGTGTATCCACCTCCACCGCCTCCGGCATTGGATCCGGAGTTGCTCTCGCTTGCACTGATGCTTGCGCTTTCGCTTGCACTTATTGATTCACTTGTACTGGTGCTTTCACTTGCGCTGGTCGATTCACTTGCACTGGTTGACTCGCTTGCACTGGTGCTTTCGCTTGCGCTGGTACTCTCACTTGCGCTGGTGGACTCGCTTGCGCTGGTACTCTCACTCACACTGGTACTCGTACTCTCGCTGGTACTGGTACTGGTGCTTTCACTCACACTGGTACTCGT
>JBJEKY010000078.1:11756-14711 GCA_051878875.1 Lachnospiraceae bacterium
GTACTGGTGCTCTCACTTAAACTGGTACTCGTACTCTCACTGGTACTTGTGCTCGTGCTTTCACTGGTACTATTTGCATCTCTAAAGCTATTTGACATTGACGTGGAATTACTTACACTCAATGAATTGGCTTCACTTAAACTATTCGATGCTGAAGTACTTGTCGACTCACTATTTGATTTTGCTTCGCTCGCGCTCTCACTTGCAACCTTGCTTGTTGACTCGCTATTCGATTTTGCTTCACTTGCACTCTCACTTGCAGCTTTGCTTGTCGACTCACTCTTTGATTTTGCTTCGCTTGCACTCTCGCTTGCAGCTTTG
The DNA here is from genome assembly GCA_051878875.1 of Lachnospiraceae bacterium. Taxonomy (GTDB): domain Bacteria; phylum Bacillota; class Clostridia; order Lachnospirales; family Lachnospiraceae; genus XBB1006. Next base: position 12,078 of record JBJEKY010000078.1, read on the forward strand.
CTTGTCGACTCACTCTTCGTACTTATTGACTCAGATTTTTTGGCGATCACTTCCGAGTCATTATGGTATTTCTCCAGGCTTTCGGATAAAGCAACACTTCTGGAGGTTGAAGTATTCTCACTACCAGATGTACTGGTAGCAACACTTTCGGCTGCTGACTTAGAATTGCTATCACTGTTCTTGCTATTTTCCAGACTAGTAGAATCAAGTATACTCTTGAGTTCACTCTGCCTTACTTCAGTAGATGTTAACTCTTCTCGCTTTTTATGATATTCATCTACTCCCTCATTATAATCCTTCTCGGAGAAATAAAGCTCGCCTTTGTCCACGAAGACTCCATCAAATTTGAAAGTCTCTGTTTTAGTCTCTGTTTTAGTCTCTGTTACAATTTCTTTTATCGGTACCTTTTCCCAATGATGGCCAACCTTCTTCCATTCATAATCAATAATCTTTTCATACGTGTGTTCATACGTGTATTCATACTCTACCTTGTATCCATCCTTATCATTTCCGGTTACTTTTTTAATAGTTGCTTCACTATTATTTACAGTAAGGGAATAACTAGAGTTTCCGTTTCCATCCACTGAATATGTTAGTTCACCATTGTTAGATGTAAACACCGGTGTCTTGATCAAAACAGTGATGTAATCTGCTCCTTCTGGATCCTTTGGCTCATTATTCCAATGGTGTTTGCCATCTTCATCTTCCCAACCATCAGCATTTATACCCTCATACTCATAGTCCGAATTAACATAGTCAAAATACTCCGTACCTTTATCGTAATCAACCTTAACGTAATTATTATCATGCTGATTACTTACCCAATCACTATACGTTATCTTATTAACATAGCCTTCCTGATAAAAGCTATACTGAACCAGCAAATTGGCTAATATATTGGCCTCCGGATAATAATTGGTATCAGTCAATGCTTTATCATTATCAATTGCCTTCTGCTTCTCTGCTGCAACTTTTGCCTGTGCTTCGGAAATCTTTTTGATTAAATCTTCAAGATATTCATCTTCATAGTTTTTATCCTTAAAGGCCGTGGACTGACTCTCATATGTAGCCACTGCCTCAGAAAGTTTCTCACTTGTTGAATTATATTGGCTCACTGCACTGGCATGACTATTTGCCAAGCTTTCTGATTGATCCGCTGAATAAGCACTTGCTGACAGTGACGAAGCTTTATCTTCCTCACTCTGCTTTACCAAACTCTCACTTGCCGTTAAAGACTCCTTCTCCAAACTGGATAATTCAGAATTTAATGAGTCCACTTCGTTTGCTATTCCGCTTTCAACAACGGAAACAGTTTCAGAATTAGCATCAACAGAAGACTGGCTCGAAGATGCAGATTCCGATGTTACTACAGAATCGCTCTCGACAGAAATATTGCTATTCTTTGCCGAATCCGAAGCTGATCCTGACTCTGATCCTACCTCGGAATCACTTTCCGCTGCTGAACCTGAAGATTTTACTGATTCACTCTTCTGAACTGAAACACTATCTCCCGCCGAAGTAGAATTTTCTTCCGATTTTACTACCACTTCTGAGTAGCTATTTAATGCTGATGTATCATTTTTATCTGAATTCAGTAGCACTGCCGACATAGACTCTGATGCATCAGTTTCTCCCAATAATTCCTTTGTATGTTTTTCTTCCGATACTCTTTGTTCTTCTTCATGAAGTTCTGCGGCAAATACAACATCGCCTTCAGAAAATGCACTGGCTCCGCCAAGTGCTACACCGACACCAGCAACACCTTTTAAGATGCTGTTTAACTTTTTCTTACTCATGTCGCTTCTTCCTTTCAACATATTATTAATGGTATATGATCTAGTAACAAAACTTTTCGCGTAGATTACGCAATATAATACCACACACTTTTTCCGTTCTTCAAGTAAAATTGCGCAAATGTTACGGAATCTTCCCAATTGTAATTCTATTCTACTTCCATCCACCACTATACATCCGGTATCGCTCCATCACGCTTTTTCGGATACGCACAGGGATTGGAATTCTGGAGCCGTTACGCATGACGATTTCTGTATCTTCGACTTGCCTGATATAGGCCATGTTAACCAAGTAGCTCCGCCCACAGCTAAGAAAGCCTTTCTCATCCTGAAGTGCTTCGGTCAACTTGCTCATGGTAAATGGTGTTTTATACTCACCTTCTCTACTATAGATCCAAACATTATGGCCTCTGGATTCTGCGTACAGGATATCAGCCGTATGTAGATTAACTTTACTTCGCTCCGCACGAACCTGAATCGTATGAGACTCCGTAGCGAAACGCACCCGGAATCGTTTCATGGCGTTGACAAAATCCTGATACTTCACCGGTTTTTTCAAATACCCGTCGGCGTGCACCTCAAAAGCATCCATGGCATATTTGTCCGATTCATCCATCAGAATCAGTCGTACGGAACTCCCCCTCTGCCTCAACGTACGAGCCACTTCCATTCCGGACATCTTCTGCATTTCCACCCGGATGATCACAAGGTACGGTTTTTCCTCACATTGCTCATACTCTTGCAAGAACTCTTCCGGATCCTCAAATCCCCAAGTTTCCATGGACACACCCATTTCGTGGGCAAATTTCCTTATGTATGATTCCATCTGAACAACAGACCC
>JBJEKY010000079.1:0-2559 GCA_051878875.1 Lachnospiraceae bacterium
ATAGGTGTTACTTTTTCGTATTCTCTAAGTTCCTGCTTAAGAAACTGCCTTTTTTCTTTATTTATCTTCATTTCACTTATTCCTTTCATTTCACACTCTGTTTTGACCCTTTGACACGGTAGCTGTCACCCGTTATACTAAGAATATGGCAGTGATGCACCAGGCGGTCCAGGATCGCTGTGGCCGCAAGTTTGCCAGTAAACAGCTCGTCCCATCTGCCCATGGGCAGGTTGGTCGTAATAATGAGGGAGCTCTTTTCATACCGATGGCGGATCACCTGGAAGAAAAGGCTCTCTCTTTCTCTGTCCATTTTTAAATACGAAAGTTCATCAATGATCAGCAGCGGGATCCTATTCAGTTCTTCCAATGTTTCCCGTAGTCTCCCTTCCTGCATCGTTTCATAGAGCCGGTCAACCAGATCCTTGGCATTGGCAAAAAGCACTCGGTATCCCGCGCGGATGGCATTCATGCCGATCCCTGTGGCGATCATGCTTTTCCCAACACCGGGTGGTCCGATAATAATGACATTCTCGCCGGCATCTATGAAATCCAGCCTTCCAAGTTCCGTGATCTTAGCCTTGTCCAGCGACTGATTAAATCCGTAGTCAATGTCCTCAAGCCGTTTTTCGGCCTCAAAGCATGCTTCCCTGCGAAGCTTTTCCGTTCGGCGGTCACGTTTTCCTTCTTCCTCCACTGAAAGAAGCCTGACAAGAAAAGATTCATAATCCATGGCAGAAGATTCTGCCTCCAGGATCAGATCCCGGTATTGCTCGCGCATATCTACCAGCTTAAACTGTTTCATCATGGATTCGATGTATTCCGCATTCGTCTGATATTCCTTCTGTTTCATCTGGGCACCTCCGATAACATCGCATTGGTCTCATAATAACTGCAGTCGCGCGTCAGGGCGGGGTCATCATCCCGATAATCCTTACTACAGGCAGCACCCACGTCTTCCGAAGACGCTTCCGGCAGCGTTAGATTCCCTGAATTGTATTCTTTCAGGAGCCCTTTAAATGATGTGATATCCATCTTATCCAAAGAGATACAGTAACCGATAAAACGGTCAAGCGTGGCATCATCATACAGTTCCCCCAGGAGCATGATCTTTCTCGCGTAATGCGTAGGCTGGTCAAATTTCCTGCCAGCAGCATCAAGATAACGTTGTCCGTTTGAGAAACGTCTGGCAAAGTCCCTCCGGATCTGTGGAATAGAAGTGCTGACCGGCGTTGCGATTGCGTCATAGTGCGAAGGGTCCGTCCGCACAGCATGCTTCTCTTCTGAAGCCTCCACTGTCAGTATCAGATTTTCCGTCATGTCATAGACCTCGATCCGAAATCCGTAGACCACCCGAAACTGCAGTGTTTTATCCACATATTTCACTGGCACACTGTACTTACTGCCGCCAACATTGATGTAGCTGTCGGGACTAATGATACGCTTCTGGAGCCGTTTGGTCCGGTAGTGTGTTTTGGGAAGTGGAAGAAGCGTAGCTTTTTCATCAAGCAGATAGTGCTGGTTCGGGATCCGCTTTGTTGTTCCATGAACTTCATCGCACCATTCATTTACAAACGCCTTACCACGCCGGTTCAATTCTTCCATTGTAGCGAATGTGTTCCCTTTGACAAACTGCTCCTCGATGTAGTTGAATGGGGATTCTATTTTGCCTTTTTTACGGGGCCAGTAACAGGGACACGCATTCAGTTCAGTCCCCAGATGCTTCGCCATCATCAGAGCCTGTGGGTTATATTGGATCTCGTCCTCACTCTTCGGGTTGTTTTCAATGACCAGTGCTTTTGGATTATCGATCAATAATTCCAATGTCACACCGCCCAGGTCATCGAACAGCTCCTGTATGGCCTCATAAATCGCAGGGGCATCTACTTTCAGGGAAAAACAGACCGCCTTTTTTCTGGATGCCGCAAGGATCATTGAGAAACAATACACTTTCCGTTCACGGCCACCGATTACCATGGAGTATTCTGACCAGTCGAACTGCGCCTGGTCTCCAGGTGGCGTCTCAATCCGGACGGTAGCTTTGGAACTGATGAGCCCCACATCTTCATCCACCTTCTGCAGGAACCGGTAAACAGGGCCAATACTGCCGGAATAGCCTTTTTTCTGTAACTCCCTGAAGATACGTGTACCGTTAAACCCATACGGTTCACATCTCCACTCAATGATGAGTTCTTTATACTCATCCAGACAGGATTTGTATATTGTCCGTCTGTATTTCGGCTCCTCCTTCAGTTTCAGCAGCTTCTTTACTGTGTTCCGGGAGATTCCCAGAATATTTGCTGTTTTACGTTTTGATTTGGTCTGCTTATAGACCCGTTGGACAGCTGCCCAATCTTGCAATCCGTACACCTTCTTTCGCCTCCTCTCTGTGACTCGATTGCACAGGGAGGATTGTACATTGTCTGATTGGGTGGGTCAATTTTAAATGTTAAATTTTCAAGGTACAGTGATCAGGACTGGGCTTACTTACTCGCGACCCCGCCGCTAAGGTGGGTCAGCTTTCCTCGTAAAACCCTGGTCAGTTTTAATTATAAATCAATA
>JBJEKY010000080.1:0-2555 GCA_051878875.1 Lachnospiraceae bacterium
CAGTTTCATGACGCATTGGTGTCTTTCGCAGAAAGACGGGAAATAAGTATGAGAAAAAAAGTTAGCCAAATGTGTGTTGGATTTTTGATGGTTTTGCTTCTTGTAGTGGTTGATCAACTGACAAAAAGCCTTGCTGTGACACATTTAAAAGGAACGGAAGGAATCGATCTTATAAAGGGGGTATTGCGTCTACAGTATCTGGAAAACTTTGGAGCAGCCTTTGGGATTCTCCAAAATGCCACCTGGTTGTTTTTAGTTTTAACCTTGATCCTGCTGGGAGTCTTTGTATGGCTAATGTATAAGATTCCTTTTACAAAGCATTATTTGCCGATGCATATTTTGCTGGTTTTTTTTATGGCGGGAGCTGTTGGAAATTTTATTGATCGTTTTTTACATGCTTATGTGATTGACTTTATTTATTTTGAATTGATTGATTTTCCAATCTTCAATGTAGCGGATATTTATGTTACTTGTTCCTGTATTGTATTTGCCATTTTCATCATATTTTTTTATAAGGAAGAGGAATTTTCATTCTTAAAAAGGAGTAATTAGCTTATTATGGAGGAATATACTTTTTGTATAGAAGAAGAACTTGCAGGACAGCGAATTGATAAATTCCTTGCCGGTGAACTGGAAGAGTATTCCCGCTCTTTTATACAAAATCTCATGGATCAGCAGCTTGTCTTAGTAAACGAAAAAACGGTGAAGGCAAATTATAAACTGAGAAGCCTTGATCATGTTTCTGTTTCTGTTCCGGAAAGTAAAGAAATCCCGGTGGTTGCCCAGGACATCCCACTTCATATTCTCTATGAGGACAAGGATGTTCTGATCGTTAATAAACCCAAGGGGATGGTGGTACATCCCAGTGCCGGACATCCGGACCACACACTGGTCAATGCCATCATGTTTCATTGTCATGATGATCTATCCGGCATTAATGGAGAAATCCGTCCCGGTATCGTACACCGTATCGATATGGATACCACCGGCTCACTGATCATCTGTAAAAATGACCAGGCCCATCAGTTTATTGCGGAACAAATTGCAAAACACAGCGTTAATCGGATTTATGAAGGCATCGTATCCGGTGTGGTGAAAGAGGATGAAGGAACGATTCACACATTGATCGGCAGAAGTCAGAAAGACCGCAAAAAGATGGCTGTAGTAAAGGAGCATGGAAGAGAGGCCATTACGCATTACAAGGTGTTAGAGCGTTTTAAAAATGCCACATATATGCAATTTAAACTGGAAACGGGCAGAACTCACCAGATCCGTGTCCATATGGCCCATATACAACATCCTCTGATGGGAGATGCAGTATATGGCTTTGCAAAGCAGCCGGCCGGTCTGCAGGGGCAAACCCTCCACGCAAAAATCATTGGGTTTGTGCATCCTACAACAAAAGAATATGTGGAATTTGAGGCACCTTTGCCGGAGTATTTTGTTCAGCTACTTGATAAGTTGCGTAAAAATGCTTGAAATTTCTGATAATTTTGGTAGAATAGTAGTAGGAGAGAGTGAAAACAAACTTTATTTCTTCTATTGTATGTTTCTTTTTAGGAGGCGATTGTATGAAACCATTAGTTGTGACCATTGGAAGAGAATTTGGCAGTGCCGGTAAAGACATCGGTTTAGCATTGGCAGATCGTCTGGGAATTCCCTGTTATGATAAGGAATTACTGGAACGTGCAGCTCAGGACAGTGAATTCTGTGAAGAAATTTTTGAACATAATGATGAGAAGCCATCCAACAGCTTTTTATTTTCTTTTGCTATGGATTCTCATGCATTTGGAGGCTATGCAACACCCAGTATGTTAGATATGCCGTTAAACCAGAAAGTTTTTCTGGCTCAATTCGATGCTATAAAGAAAATTGCGGAACAAGAATCCTGTGTGATCATCGGGCGATGCGCAGACTACGCATTGCAGGAAAATGAAAATGTAGTCAGCGTTTTTATTAAGGCAGAAGTTCCATTTAAACTAAAGCATTTAAATGAACGATTCCAGGATCAGCTGGATGAGAAGACAGCAATTGATTTGATGAATAAAACCGATAAGAAACGTGCAAGTTACTATAATTATTATACAAGCAAACGTTGGGGTGATTCCAAAAGTTACGATCTGTGCTTAAATTCCAGTGATCTTGGCATTGAAGGCTGCGTGGATATGATCGTAAACTACATTGAAATCAAGAAGAAAAATTTAAAGTTTGAATAATATATAAGTTCATAAAAAAGACTACAAGATAAACCGGGTTAGGATTAATTCCTCGCCCGGTTTTAAATATCTTTACCAAATAATTCATTGGATATGTTGAAAAGCGTTTGCTCATCGTAAAAGAATTTCCCAATCTGATAGGCCATTTGGTAATAGGATTCGTAATCCGTTTCACAATTTTTCTGTTTACATATATAGGCTTTGCAGAAGAGTAATTCCGGTAAGTGAAAACTGTTTTCTGTAGTTTTTAATGTGTTTAAAATAAAGTCAAGCTCTTCTTCGTAGTTGTTTTCAAAATCTTTGTTTGTAATAAATAGATTATATACCACCAATCCGTAT
>JBJEKY010000081.1:0-14441 GCA_051878875.1 Lachnospiraceae bacterium
GAAGAAACAACAGCTGCCTATACTCTGGAAGCATCCATGATGAACCAGGACAGCAGAGAAGAACTGTCTGTTGGGGATGAGGTCTGGGCAAACGTAAAAGTAAAAGACAGTAATGGTGAATATCTTGTTTACCAGGAACAGTGGGATTTTGTTCCGGACGCCGTGTTAAACGAAATGGGATATTCCTTATGTGCATATTATGACGAGAGCGTTGAGGGAAAAGAAGGATACAACAATGGCATCCGTTTTGATGGAAACGTTCCGGAAGAAGCTTTTGGAAAATATGTATATTATTTGAATATGGCGCAGGTATTTATTGACGAGGAAACAAGTGATTACGCAGCCGGAGTTGCAGTTTCCAGATACCCCGTCACCAGCTATTGCGGAACAAAGCATACCACCTTTATGGCAAACGGCAGCAATGCTACGGTGTTTACCATTTTTAACAGCGACAGCAGTTTTAAACTCACCATTCCGTCCAGTGTAGAAGAAAATGGAAAAACCTATAAGGTAACAGAAATCGGTGAATATGCTCTGGAGAATGATAAGGGAACCAAAGGGTTAACTTCTGTGACAATTCCCAGCACCGTGAAAAAGATCGGTAAAGAAGCCTTTAAAGGAGCCAAGAACTTAAAAACCATTACCATCAAAGGAAATGTGACTTCCATCGGAAAGAACGCTTTTTCCGGTATCAATTCAAAGGCCACCTTTAAGATCAAGGCGACCAAGACTAATTATAACAAGATCGTTTCCAGGATCAAAAAATCCGGTGTGGCAAAAACTGTAAAATTTCAGCGAATCAAATAATAGAATGATACCGGGATCCTGCCGGATCAAATAGAGAATCACAAAATGGTACTTCCAGATTGTTTGGGAGTACCATCTTTTTTCATGACAAGTGAGACTGCTTGCAGGCTCATCTTGTATGCAGTATGATATAATTGTTTTAGTAGCGTACTAAATTGGGAGGTATACCATGAAAGCACAAGAATTGTGGAACGAATTTTGCAAAGAGAAAAAGGTTGACCCGGCGACACCGTATGAAGCCTGGGCTTTTGGAGGGGATCCGGACGGTCTGGTCAAGCTGGTGATGCAAGGGATCAAAACAGCTACGGCATCCGGCTACGACTTGTATGAAGTAGATGATGACGAAGAATCTATGCCACAGGAAGGTGATTATAGTGTGATCCTGAATCAGGCAGAGGAAGCCTGCTGTGTGATCCGCACCATCCGGACAAGGGTGATGCCCTTTGACCAGGTGGATGAAGAGCAGGCCTACAAAGAAGGAGAGGGCGACCGGAGTCTTGCCTACTGGAGAAAAGTGCATGAGGACTTTTTTACCAAAGATTACGCTAATTATGGTTTGACGTTTACAAAGGACAGCCGGATTCTTTGCGAAGAATTCGAACTGCTTTATCTGGCAGACACACAGTAATGCAGGCTGTCATTACTGTATGAAATATTTGGATAAGAAATACGGAGAGATATACGGATGGAACAAAACTTTAAACGAGTAAAAAAGAGATGGGAGGACGAAAGTCTTCTTGAAATCGGGCGAAGAGAGGCAAGGGTGAGCTTTTTTGCAGATTCAGCGCCGCATATGTCTTTAAATGGAGATTGGAGTTTCTGTTACTGCAAAGCACCGGAGTTATCTCCGGAAGGCTTTGAACTGCCGGATGCCGATAAAAAGCTGCAGCCTGCAGACGGTATGATTTTGGGAGAGACCTGCCGGGCATCGCAGCCTGCCTGGGAGCATATTGACGTGCCATCCGTTTGGCAGCTTAGGGGTTATGACCGCATGCATTACACGGATACGTTTTATCTGTTTCCCATAAAACCCCCTTTTGTACCCACGGAAAATCCCACGGGCATCTACAAAAAGAAGGTGGTGTTGGATGAGGCATGGCTTGTAAATCGCACGATCCTGAAATTTCATGGTGTGGACAGTGCTTATGATGTTTGGGTCAACGGCGTTCATGCAGGTTATGGAAAGGTTAGCCGCCTGCCGGGCGAATACGACATCACCCATCTGGTACATGCCGGCGAAAATGACATCACTGTCCGGGTATACAAATGGTCAGACGGCACCTATCTCGAGGATCAGGATATGTGGTGGATGTCAGGAATCTTCCGTGATGTGGAGCTGATCAACGAACCGCAGACAGCTATTCTGGATGTTAAGGTCAATGGGGATTTGGATGAAAGTTATCAAAACGGAATCCTCAACCTTGAGATCATCACCAGCTGCCCTGATTGCGCCGGCGCCTGGACTCTGTTTTATCATGGGGAAAAAGTGCGGACCGGGCAGTTTTTGACTGCGAAGGGTCATGCTCGCATTCAGGAACAGATTCCTTCGGTGCATACCTGGAACGCAGAACTGCCGGAGTTATATGAATTGGAAGTACAGTTGGCCGGACAAAATGCAGAGCAGTCCGGAAAGAATGACACCTTGTCCGGGCATACCGTGCGGGTACGTTTGGGCTTTCGCAAAATAGAGATTAAGGATCATAACTTCCTGGTAAATGGAAAAGTGATCCAGTTAAATGGTGTAAATCATCACGATTTTAACCCCAAAGAGGGACGCTGTGTCACAAGAGAGCAGATGCTTCAAGATGTGATCTTAATGAAGCAGCATAATATCAATGCGGTGCGCTGTTCTCATTATCCTGCCAATGAGTGGTTTTATGATTACTGCGATGAATATGGATTATACGTCATTGATGAGGCGGATCTGGAGTGTCACGGTTTTGAGTGGGTAGAAAATTACACCTGGATCACCGATGATCCTGTCTGGGAACAAGCATATGTGGACCGTAGCGTGCGCATGGTAAAAAGAGATCGCAACCATCCCTGCATCATCATGTGGTCTATGGGAAATGAGTCAGCTTTCGGCTGTAATTTTGTCAGTGCAGCGCAGGCAATCCGAGATTTGGATTCCTCCCGTCTGATCCATTATGAAGGGGACTATGAAGCAGAAGTGACCGATGTGTATTCCACCATGTACACCCGGTTAAACCGGTTAGAGGAAATTGCCACCACAGATATCAAAGGCAATAAACCTCACGTGATGTGCGAATATGGGCATGCTATGGGAAATGGTCCGGGAGGTCTAACGGAGTATCAGCAGATGTTCCGCAAATACAAACGCCTGCAGGGCGGTTTTGTCTGGGAATGGTATGACCATGGAATTGATGTAGACGGAATATACCGTTACGGCGGAGACTTTGGGGATTTTCCAACCAACGGAAATTTCTGCATTGACGGTCTTTTGATGCCGGATCGGACTCCGTCACCGGGACTTATCGAGTATAAGCAGGTGATCGCCCCGGTTAAGATTACCCTGGAGGGCGGTAATGATGGCGCCCCGGAGCATGATGGCGCGCCGAGGCAGGATGGTACCCGTATTCTGCGGATCCGCAATCTTTATGATTTCAGAGATCTGACAGGATTGTCCGTTCATTGGTGGATCACCGGTGGCAGCAAAACAGAGCAGGAAGGCTGGATCAGTGATCTTTCCGCCTTGCCGGGCGAGGAAGAGACTAGAATGATTGAGATGGATCCGTTTGAGGCTCGTCCCAATGTGACGTATTATCTGAATCTGTCAGTGCAGGAAAAAGCGGCTACCCGTTATGCAAAAGCGGGACATGAACTATCCCGGGTACAGTTTTTGCTGCAAAAAGCAAAGCCTCAGGCATTATCCCGCCCGACGGCAGAAAGACTAAGAATCCATCAGGATCGTGAGATCCTTACCATAGAAAATGATAGTATTTGTGTACGGTTTGACAGTGTTTTTGGCAAACTGCTTTCCATGGAGAAGCATGGACGCAGACTTTTGACGGATGGACCCCGCATGACCGTATATCGGGCCACCATCGACAACGATATGTATAAGAAAGACGACTGGATGAATAAGTACTTCCTGCAACAATCATCGGAAGAGATGGAAGGTTTTTCCTATACAGAATTAGAGGATCGGGTCAAGGTGACGATCCACAAATACTTCGGTTGCACCAATCAATCCTGGGGATATGAGTGTACCTATGAATATACGGTATTTGCCTGTGGCCAGCTGACTATTCGTCTGGATGCAAAAGCGATGCAGCAAGGTAAGTTAGAACCTCCATTTTTACCCAGACTGGGTGTGGTGATGAAAGCAGATCAAAGTCTGACTAATACCATCTGGGAAGGTATGGGACCGGGAGAAAACTATGCGGACAGTTGCCAATCCTGCTACATGAGTGTGTTTGAAAGTACGGTGGATGACATGATGACGCCTTATGTTTACCCGCAGGAGAACGGCCATCGGGAAAAGGTAGAATGGTTCGCCGTCTCCGACGGCGCCGACAGTCTTCTTTGCAAGATGGGGCATCCGTTGGGATTGAATCTGTCCCACTACACGGATGAAGAGATAGAGCGGGCATCTCACCCTGCAAAATTAAAGAAATCCCAGGATCTCATCATTCATCTGGATTATGCCCAGTCGGGCCTTGGCAGCAACAGCTGCGGACAGGAGCAGCTGGAGCAATACAAAGTGAAGCGGGAAGACTTCTTCCTGGAGTTCACCTTGGAGGCAGTTCCGGCAGGAGAAGAAGAACAAAAAGCAAAGTTACGGTATCATTAAGGGCAAGACTTTACTCTAATACCTAATTGTAATCTCAAAAATATGATTTTAGTATCTTGGGATGACTTTCTTCACGATCATTCGTGTAGAAGTCATCCCAAATTTCATTTTGCAAACAAAAACAATCCTCTTAACCCTCAAAATCCCCCTCTTACCGAATCGCTATTGTCTTTTGTATGGGAAGAAGATAGGATGTAATCAGAAATGATCCCCGGGCGGCCTCCGGTCAGCCCACCATCCCGGGCGGACGCCCACCCGCCCGGCTGTATCCGGGGGTTGGTAGATGGTCCCGCTGAAAGCGGCGACATCTGATCCACAATACCGCCCGGGAACAACCTCCCATGGAAAGGAGAACTATCATGGAGAAGAAAACCTATCATATCATGCCACTGATCCGGCGGATGCTGGGACATATGTGGGAAAAAGATCCGGCGCAGTTCGGACGCATTGCCATTTATACACTGGTGGCGGGAGTTTATCCCTTTATGGCAGTAATTTTACCAAAGATTGCCATCGGAATTCTGGAGCAGGGAGGACCTGATGCTGTCAGAAATCTGGTGACAGCCATGATCCTGTACTTTGCTGTAGCCGGAATCCTGTGCGTGCTGATGAACTATCTGAAAGCCTATATCCAGACAAAGGATATGCGTGTCAGGATCATGTATCTGGGAGATCTGTCCCAGAAATTACAGAAGATCGATTACAATTATCATGAGGATGCTGCCTTCTTCCAGAAAAATGAAAAGGCCCTGCATGCCGGCGACAATGATGCCAATGGAATCGAGGGAGTATATGATAAGTTAGCTTATCTTCCGGCAAAATTCCTGACCCTGCTTGGCATGGTGATCCTGGCGGGAGCCTTAAGCCCCATTTTACTGGTTGCACTGGTGCTTCACGTCATTGTGATCCTGTGGACTTCCAAGAAAACTCACGATTTTGAATATGCCAGAAAAGAAGAGATTGCTAAGGCAACCCGGCGCATCGTTTATTATCAGAGGACCAGTCAGGATTTTTCCTTTGGAAAGGATATCCGGATCTTTAATCTAAGAAACCGCATTATGGACAATTATCAGCAGGAGATCGGAGCCTATCTGACTTTGCAGAAAGCCATCCGGAATCGGGAGTACCTTTTGGGACTTCTGGGAGTGGCAACCCTGCTTTTGACGAATGTTTTAACTTATGGGATCCTGGTGCAGCAGGTGCTGATGGGCATGCCGGTAAGCTCTTTTACCATGTATGTGACCATGGTGGCATCCTTACAGAACCTGATGCTGGATTTCGGTAAAGATCTTGCTTTTATCTGGACGGAAGGAGAGTATGTCAACGACTTCTATCGTTTCATGGATGACCCGCTGGTCAAAGAAGGCAGCAAAACCTTGGAAGATGTCATGCAGGGAAGACCTCATGGCAGCGTAGAAGTGGTGTTTGATCATGTAACCTTCCGTTATCCCGGAACGGAGAAAAATATTTTTACAGACCTTAATTTCACCATTCATGCGGGAGAGCGGCTGGCTATTGTAGGAGTCAACGGAGCCGGTAAATCTACTTTGGTAAAACTGATGACGGGTCTGTTTGCACCCACCGAGGGGCACATTTATATCAACGGCACCGACATTGCGGACATTCAGAAAAAAGAGTTGTATAAGCTGTATTCCGCGGTGTTCCAGGAAGTGAATGTCTTAGCTTTTTCCATCCGGGAAAATGTAGGCTGCGCCTCCCATGATGTGGACGATGAGCGGGTTAAGACTGCATTGGATAAAGTGGGACTTTTACAAAAAGTAGAAGGCTTTGAGCATGGCCTTGACCAGATGATGTTAAAAGTCATTGACGAAAACGGAACGGATTTCTCCGGCGGTGAGCGGCAGAAGCTGTCCATTGCAAGAGGCTTATATAAAGATGCCAATATGGTCATCATGGATGAACCCACCGCAGCCCTGGATGCCCTGGCAGAGGCGGAGATCTATGAAAACTTCAGCTCCCTGGTGGAAGGAAAGACGGCAGTGTATATTTCCCACCGTCTGGCCAGCACCCGGTTCTGTGACAAGATCGCCCTGTTTGATGGGGACGGCCTGAAAGAATATGGCAACCATGAGGAACTTATGGAGAAAAAGGGTGACTACTACGAAATGTTCGTAGTACAGGGAAAATATTATCAGGAGGAGGCAACCGCATGAAAAAATTAGTACATTTTCTGAAACTGGCATGGTCGGTGTCTCCGGCGTATATGTTACTACTGGTGGCTAAGTCCGTATGTGATGCGGCCAAAACAGTGTTCAACACGGTGCTCCCCATGTTTCTGGTAAATGAACTTGTGGGAGCAAGACAGATAGATACCCTGCTTTTATATAGCGGGCTGATCGTTTTAAACAACGTAGGTATGAATTTCCTTACCAATACGTTTCAGCGTTTCTTAAAGGTAGGCGAGGAAAAGACCAGCAAGGGCATGATGAAGATGTTGTCGGAAAAGATCATGAACCTGGAATACTCTTATTTGGAAAATCCTACCTATCTGGACCTAAAAGAGCGGGCAGTATTCGCCATCCAGAACCAGAATGCCATTGCCAATATGATCACAATGGCCACCAATGTATTTAGTCAGGGTCTGACTCTGGTGAGTCTTTTAGCTATCCTCATTACCCTGGGTCCGGTACTCATCGTGGTGCTGGTAGTGGGAATTATCGTGATGCTGTTGATCTATGCGGGAATTTCCAAAAAACAGGTGGAAGTCATGCAGGAGATCATCCCTATTAACCGTCGGTTCGGCTATTATCTGGGTTTATCGGAACAAAAAGAAGTGCAGAAGGATATCCGTCTTTACAATATGGAAGAAATGATCACGGACCGCATCATGGATTACTCCAGTCAAACCTGTGACTATCTGGGCAGATTCCAGATCGCCATGGGTAAGGCCCTGGGAAAAATGAGCGCCGTCAGCGAGGGCGTGGCTGCCATTAGCTATGGATATGTGGGAGTGCGCACCATCAGCGACTTTTTCGGACCGAGGCTATCCTTAGGACAGTTGACCATGTATGTGTCAGCCGCCATTAATTTTTCCGGTATGGTGATGACCTTTGGCGAAAATGTGGTGATGCTGATCCAGTTTTTAAGCTACTTAGACCCTTACATGGAGTTTATGTCGCTTCCGGAGCAAACGGCAGACAGTGGCAAGGAACCCTTTACCGGGGATGTGGAAACCGTGGAATTTCGCCATGTGACCTTCACCTACCCTAATGCGGAAAAGCCGGTTCTCACCGACATCTCTTTTTCCATCCGTAAGGGAGAAAAGATCTCCATCGTGGGCTTGAACGGAGCAGGAAAATCTACCCTGGTAAAACTGATCTGCCGTATGTATCAGGCGGACAGCGGGGAGATCCTCATCAATGGAAGAAACATCTACGACTACGAATATCTTTCCTACATGAAGGTAATCTCCGCGGTATTCCAGGACTATCGCCTGTTCAATTTTACCATTGCGGAAAATGTATCCTGCCAGGAAAAAGGAGCTGACCGTGACGAGATCGACCGCCTTATCCGGGAAGTGGGGCTTGAGGAAAAAGTGAAAGAACTGCCGGATGGCATCGACAGCCGTTTTGGAAAAGAATACGACGAAGCAGGTATTGAGATGTCCGGCGGGCAGGGTCAGAAGATCGCTATTGCCAGAGCACTTTACAAAAAGTCCTCCCTGGTGATCTTAGATGAGCCGGCCAGTGCCTTAGATCCCATTGCTGAGGCAGAGATTTATGAGAAATTCAACAGCCTGGTGGAGGATAAAACAGCCATTTATATCTCCCACCGTATGTCTTCGTCTGTATTCTGTGATAAGATCCTTATTATTGACGGAGGAAAAGTGGCAGATTTTGATACCCATGCCAATCTTATGAAAAAAACCGATAGCCTTTACTACAAACTGTTTATGTCCCAGGCGGAAAATTATAAGCTGGAGGGAGCGGTTTAGGTATTGACATTATGAGGATTTTGGAAGAAAATAAAAATAGTTACAAATTTTTACAAATAATCTCATAATTTAAAATACGATAAGTAGAAAAGAGGTTGCACATATGGTATTTGGAAAGAAAAATGATGAACTTATTAAAGCCATTGCAGAAATGCAGGACACAGATTACTCCAGGGATGCAAAGTTAGAGGAGATCTATCAGAGATTATCAAAAGGCCGTTCAAAGTTTGAAGAAACCATGGCGGATGATCTGGGGGCAGTGATGCAGATCAGTTCTTTAGACCTTGCGATGCACCATCATACAGATCATATGAATGAGATTTCTCATAACGTGGCGGAAGCGACGGAAGTGATCTATGGAGCGGCAGCCGAGAGCTCTCAGGTAGCTGAACAGGTCAATATGCAGCACGAGGAACTGACCAATACCATTATCAAAGCTTCCGAGCAGACAGAGGAAGTATATAAGAAAATTGAAGAAGGCCAGAACGAACTGACCCATATTAAGGAACTTTCCAATCAGACCATTGAAGTATCCAAGGAAATGCAGAAGGATATGGATCAGCTGGTGGAGATCATCAACCACATGAATGACGTTATTGAGGGAATCAACGCGATTTCTTCCCAGACCAACTTACTGGCACTGAATGCTTCCATTGAGGCGGCCAGAGCCGGAGAAGCAGGACGTGGTTTTGCCGTTGTTGCTGACGAGATCCGTGAACTGGCAGAGCAGACCCAGAAGCTTACAGGAGATATGGGAGATTTCGTGGAAGCCATCCGGGAAGCTTCGAAGAAGAGTACCGACAGTGCATCAGATACCATTCATGCATTGGGAGATGTAACAGAAAAAATCGTAAATGTCTGGGGACTTAATAACGAGAATCAGGAACATGTATCCAGGATCAATGAAGAAATCGCTTCCCTGGCAGCAGTCAGCGAGGAGATCAGCAGTTCCATGTCCATCCTGGAAACCCAGGCAACCAGCATCGAAGAACAGTGTGATAATCTGAAGGATGACGCAAACTATATGCGTGATGTATGTCAGCAGATGCAGGACGTTGCCGGACCGATCGCTAAAGTTGAGACTACACTGGATAACGCAGTCAAGACCATGGGTGAAATGGCGGAAGATCCGTTCTATAGAATGAGTGATAAGGAGTTTGCAGGATATATTGACAGCGCCATCAATGCACATAGAGGCTGGCTTGCAAACTTAAAGCGGATGGTAGACGAACAGACCATTTTACCGCTCCAGTTAGATGCTACCAAGTGTGGATTCGGACATTTCTACTATGCCATGAATCCAAAGGATGCACAGATCAAACAGGTATGGAGTGGATTGGAAGCGAAACATAAGAAATTCCATAGCTATGGAACGGATGTGAAAAATGCTCTGTTTGCAGAAGATTACGCAAAAGCAGAACAGATCTATAAGGAAGCGGAGGATTACTCCAAGGTGCTTATCGCAGATCTCGAGCAGATCAAACGGGAAATCGAAAGAGCATAATTTACGGAATGCATAGGAAAAATGGCGGGAGAGCGCAAGCTCTCCTGTTTTTCTATAGGAAAAGCAAATGGGGAAGATCGTGGTCTGCATCCCAATATCCAAAATGCGAAAACAGTCAACGAAAAGGAGAACGACATGCTTAGGATTGAACATTTAAACAAATCATACGGAGAGAAAAAGGCGGTGCAGGATCTGTCCCTGCACATTCGTCCGGGAGAGATTTACGGATTCATCGGTCACAACGGTGCCGGAAAAACCACCACCATCAAATGCTGCTGCGGTATTCTGCAGTTTGAGGGCGGTGAAATCTACGTGGATGGGATTTCGTTGAAAGATGATCCCCTGGCGTGTAAAGAAAAAATCGCTTACATACCGGATAACCCGGATCTGTATGAGTTTATGACGGGGATCCAGTTTTTGAATTTTGTCGCTGATATTTTTGCGGTCAGTGCGACTGACCGACAGGAGCGGATCCGCCGTTATGCAGACAGCTTTGAATTAACCGAAAGTCTGGCACAACCGATCAGTTCTTATTCCCACGGAATGAAACAGAAGCTGGCTATTATTTCGGCTCTGATCCATACTCCAAGTCTGATCATTATGGATGAACCATTTGTGGGATTGGACCCCAAGGCCTCTCATTTATTAAAAGAGCTGATGCGCCGGATCTGCGATGAAGGGGGAGCCATTTTCTTTTCCACCCATGTGCTGGAGGTGGCAGAGAAGCTTTGTGACAAGGTGGCTATCATTAAAGGCGGCCAGTTGATCAAGTCCGGAACCATGGAAGAAGTAAAGGGAGATTCGTCTTTAGAGAATGTTTTCCTGGAATTGGAGGGTGAACAATGACAAAAGCGTTGATCAAAAAACAGATAATGGAAGTGTTTACCTGGGTCTATCAGGATAAGAAGACCGGAAAAACCCGTTCCCAGGCGGGCATAATAGGATATGCACTTCTGTATCTTTTCCTGTTTGCTTTTCTTGGCGGTATGTTTTATGTAGCAGCCCTGTCTATGTGTGAACCTCTTTGCGCAGTAGGGATGGGATGGCTGTATTTTGCCCTGATGGGAATGCTGGCAGTATTTATGGGAGTATTCGGAAGTGTGTTTAATACATATGCATCGTTATACTGCGCCAAAGACAATGATATGCTGCTGTCCATGCCGGTACCTCCGGGACGGATCCTTTTAATCCGTCTTATGGGCGTTTACATCATGGGTCTGATGTATGAACTGATCGTTATGATCCCAACCCTGATCGCCTGGTTCATGTTTGGAAATGTTTCTGCTCCGGGCGTGATATTCAGCCTGCTGATCACGGTGATCCTATCTGTACTGGTTCTGGTTTTGTCGGCAGCCCTGGGCTGGGTGGTGGCTCTGATCTCTACCAGGTTGAAGCACAAAAACATCATGGTAGTTGTTTTTTCCCTGCTGTTCTTTGCAGCCTACTATTACTGCTATGCCAATGCGTATCTGTTACTACAGAATATCCTCGCAGATCCGGAGGGACTGGGCGGTAAGGTAAAGACTATTTTGTACCCCATGTATCAAATGGGAATGGCGGCAGAAGGTAATTTCATTGCCATGTTTATTTTTACCCTGATCGTGGCAATTTTGTTTGGAGTGGTATTTCTCCTGCTGGAGCGAAGTTTCCTGCGGATTGCCACGGCAAATAATGGGACAGCGAAAACCCGTTACAAAGAACGCCGTATGGCCAGACGCAGTGTAGGTCAGGCATTGCTGCAAAAAGAACTGCGCAGATTTGCGGGAAGCTCCAATTATATGCTGAACTGTGGACTGGGAATCGTGATGATGCCCCTTGGCGCCGCATTTTTGCTATGGAAACAGTCCATGATCCGGGAAATGGTACGTGTGATCTTCCCGGGAGACGGCGGATTTCTGACATTGTTGACGGTGGGGGCAGTCTGCCTGATGATCACCATGAATGACATGACCGCACCGTCCGTGTCCCTGGAAGGCAAAAATCTCTGGCTGGTACAGTCCTATCCCATTCAGGGGCGACAGGTGTTGATGGCAAAAATTCATATGCACCTGATACTCACCCTTGTTCCTGCTGCGGTGTTAGTGGTAGCAGCAGAGTGGGTACTGCGTCCGGGACTTCTGTATGGGCTTTTGATTCCCGTGGCCTGTGCTGTGTTTGCTGCATTTATGGCAGCCTTTGGGTTGTTTATTAATTTGAAAATGCCCAATTTGAACTGGACCAGCGAGATCGTACCCATCAAACAAAGCATGGGTGTGATGATCGCGTTGTTCGGAGGCTGGGCGTTTATTGGTGTACTGGCAGTGGTCTATTATCTGATGTCCCGCCTTTTTGGCCCGGCGGTTTTTCTTGCAGGTGCCAGTGTGCTGGTAGCAATAGCAACGGTGGCACTTATCCGCTGGATCAAAACAGAGGGAGAAAAGATCTTGCAGGCTCTGTAACCTGTATATCGAAAAACATAAACCCCGATCAGGTGCTTGCTTTTATGGAAAAATAGGCTACAATAGGTAGTAATGAAAAGCAAACGGAGTGGAAAACATGGAGTCAACCTTACGACGTACCTGGGCAGAGATCGATTTGGATGCTCTGGCCCATAATTATAAAATTTTGAAAAAACGCATCGGGCAGGATGTGAAATTCTTAGGCGTGGTGAAGGCAGATGCCTACGGACACGGTTCCGTTCAGGTCAGCCGCCTTTTGCAGGAGCTGGGTGCCGATTATCTTGCGGTCAGCAGTTCGGACGAAGCCATAGAATTAAGAAACAATGGTATTACCATGCCCATCCTGATCCTGGGACATACCCCCAGGGAAGAAGTGCCGAAGCTGATCCAACATGATATCACCCAGGCCGTGACCTGTGAAGCGAAAGCACTGGAATATAGCGAGGAAGCGGTGAAAGCCGGCGGAACCTTAAAGATCCATATCAAAGTGGACACCGGAATGTCCCGGCTGGGCTATTTATGTGATGGAGACTATTTTTCCAATGGAATTAAAGGAATCTGTCACGGATGTTCTCTTCCGGGACTGGATGCGGAAGGCATTTTTACCCATTTTGCGGTATCGGACGAGCCGGGAAAAGAGTGCGAAGACTATACAAAGCACCAGTTTCAGTTGTTCTGTGATGTGATCCGGGAAGTGGAAAAGCAGTTAGGACATAGCTTCCGTATCCGGCATTGCGCCAATACCGGGGCGGTAGCCAGATATCCGGAAACCTGGATGGATATGGTGCGTCCGGGCTTATTACTGTATGGATATGGTGAGTTTGCCGAAGAACTTGGCCTGCAGCCGGTAATGACCCTGAAAACCACAGTTAGCACCATCAAGATCTATCCGGAAGGAACCGCCATCAGTTACGGTGGTATTTTCAAAACCACCGGCACCACCAGGATCGGAGTGCTGCCCTATGGCTATGCGGATGGATTTTTCCGCAGTCTCTCCAATCAATACAGTCTGATGACCAAGGAAGGACCGGCGCCGGTCCGGGGCAAGATCTGCATGGATATGTGTATGATCGATATAACCGGGAAGCCGTCTATTGATGTGGGATCCGAGGTAGAAGTTTTTGGCAAAAAAAATTCTATTAACGAAATGGCGCGACTGGCGGGAACCATTCCCTATGAACTGACCTGTGCCGTGAGTAAACGGGTGCCACGGTATTATATGAAAGATGGTGTGATCGTAGAGAAAGAACTGCTGTTGCGGGGATAGATAAAGGAGGCAATTTTATGCAGGCGATTTTTGAAACAGTTTTTGATGTGGTATATCTTATCAGTGTGATCACTTTGGGAGTAGTGATGATACGGGGAAGCCAGGGAAGAAAACAATATCGGTTATATGGTCTTTTGGCTGTGATCTTAGGGTGTGGTGATGCATTCCATTTAATCCCTCGTGCTGTTGCTCTTTGTACTACGGGATTACGAGACTATACAGCTGCTCTGGGATTTGGAAAAATGGTAACCTCCGTGACCATGACCTTGTTTTATGTGCTGCTCTATTATGTGTGGCGTAGCCGCTATGAGATTAGCGATAAGAATTCCCTGACCGTCGCTGTTTGGGCATTGGCAGCAGTTCGTATTCTTTTATGCCTGATGCCGCAGAATCAATGGATGAGCGCGGATGCGCCATTGTCGTGGGGAATCTACCGGAATATCCCCTTTGTGATCTTGGGCGCCATCATTGTTGTATTGTTTTATCGCAGTGCAAAGCAGACACAGGATAAATCTTTCCGCTGGCTCTGGCTGGCTATTGTGATCAGTTTTGGCTGCTATGTACCGGTGGTATTGTTCGCAGATTCCATTCCGCTTATGGGAATGCTCATGATCCCCAAAACCTGTGCGTATGTATGGGCGGTGGTGATCGGATAT
>JBJEKY010000082.1:0-2526 GCA_051878875.1 Lachnospiraceae bacterium
GTACCGGTTGGAGTTGTTTTCCCACAAGACAGCTTGCCAGTGCTTCGGAAACCAGGGAGGGCTCTGCCACCAAAGAATTGGGCTTTTTGTCCGGGCTATCCTGTCCAAAAGGAACAAAATAGATGTTTTTGGTGTTCATCAAAAGCCCGATATTTTTAAAGTTCATGCCAAGACCATCATTGGATGCAAGATGGATGAGCACCGGTCGTTGATTTCGAAGATGTGCTTTTGCAGCCATCAGGACGGGACCATCGGTGATGCCGTTGGCAAGTTTTGCCAGAGTGTTACCGGTGCAGGGAGCGATAATAAGAGCATCCAGCAGGGCCTTGGGGCCGATAGGCTCAGTATCTACAATGGAAGTCATGCAGGGACGACCTGCGATTTCTTCCACCTTATGACGAAATTCTTCCGCGGTGGTAAAACGGGTGTCAAACTGTCCGGCACTTTCGGACAGGATGGGTATCAGTCTGTAATTCTCACGAACCAGTTGTTCCATTACCGGCAGGATCGTATGAAAGGTACAAAAGGAGCCGGTAATGGCAAATCCAATGGTGTAGGTTGTTGCACTCATAAAAGGTACCTCCTATGAAGAAATCTGGAGTTTGACCAGCCGGTTATGGATGGCGTGAGCAAGAATGATACCAGAAGTTTTAGGCGCGTAAATGGCGGGAAGAGACGGACAGAGCTTCGCTTTTATCCCCTGCTGCTTGCAGTAGGTAAAGTCGGTGCCTCCGGGAGAACTGGCCAGGTCAATGATGGCCACATCTTCGGCGGCAGTACTTAATACTTCAGCAGTCAGGTTGAGATAAGGGGCTGTATTGAAAATGACAGAGTAGGGCTCAAGGTTTGTCAGTTCCTCGATCACGGGAAAACCATGGGCCTGAGCGTGGCTTAATACGTGGGGATTCCAGTCATATACGGTGAGGTTGCAGCCAAGGCTTCTGCATTTTAGGGACAAAAGCTCGCCGCTGCGTCCGAAACCGATGACCAGCCCGGTTGCATCCTGAAGAGTGAGCGGGCTTAGCCGGAGGGCCTCTGCGATGGCACCTTCTGCGGTTGCCACACCATTCTGCATGGTAACATGAGGATCGGACATGTAATCGTAGACAGAAAATCCATGCTCATTCGCCATTAAAATAAACTCTTTACTCGGCAGCCCGGCACAGAATAAAGCGTTGCCGTTGCCGTAATCTAAGGCTCTGGTCAGCAGCTTGATGGGAGGAAAAAGCGGAAAAACAAGGCAGTCCGAGGACACCGGTTTGCCTGCCTGATCCGGTCCTGCTCCCGGAAAATATTCCGAGCTGTAACCCAGGGCGCAAAGTTCGCGGTTTACATATTCCAGTCTGGGATCATCACCAAATACGGTGATATGGGTGTGCTTCACGAAAACTCCTTTAAAAAACAGATTACCAGATAATATATGTTTTCCGGGGGTGAAATGTGCGGGGTTTTAGTAAGATGGAGGGAAAACATATATATTGACAAACTTCGATATATGGACTACACTTGTGGCATAATGTTAAAAGTAAGTCGCTCTGCGGGGCTGTCTTTTTTATGAGGTGTTGAGTATGGAAAAAACAAAATTATATGTACTGACCGGATTTCTGGGATCCGGAAAAACCACGGTACTGATGGAACTTTTAAAGCGGTTGTCCCAGTACCGCATCGGGGTGATCCAGAATGAATTCGGAAAACTTGGTATAGACGGAACCATCCTGAAGGATCAGGATATCGAGATGGTAGAGATCAATCGGGGATCCATTTTTTGCTCCTGCTTGAAATTAAAGTTTGTGGCTGCGCTGGCGGAAATGGCAAAACAGGATTTTGACTATCTGTTTATCGAAAGCTCCGGCTGGGGAGATCCTTCCAATGTGGAAGAGATCCTGGCTGCGGCAAAAGAAGCAGCGGATAAAGAATACGATTTCCGCGGTGTGATCTGTCTGGTGGACGTGGTGAATTTTCCGGAACAGCTGAAAGATGAAGAAACCACCTATCGGCAGTTAAAACACTGTAATCTGGCGGTGTTGACCAAAACAGATCTGGCAGACGCAGAGCAGATTGATGCTGTGACAAAGCAGGTGAGAGAAATCAATCCGGTGTGCGAAATCATTGAAAGCGCCAACGGACAGATGGACTATTCTTTTATGCAAAAGGATTTACGGATCTTTCAGTGGGCGGAACCGGAAGAAAGTACCAATTCCGCGGAGACTAAACCCAAGTCCCTGTTTTTGGAATATGACGGATGCGTGGAGCGGGACAAGCTAAAAAATTTTTTGGAGACCATTGCTCCGCAAACATACCGGATCAAGGGCTTTTGCAATCTTACCGGGCAAGGTTTTGCCCAGGTAGATGTGGTAGGTAGCCTTATCGATTTCAAAGAATCTCCGGAGTTTGATATGTCGCAACTTGTATTCATCTCCAAGGTAGGACCTGCTGTGATCAAAGATATTTTTGCAGCATGGGAAACCTGCGTGGGGACGGAAATGAAGTTGCGCAATTAAAGGGGTCTTCCGTATTGAAATGAAT
>JBJEKY010000083.1:0-14173 GCA_051878875.1 Lachnospiraceae bacterium
TTAAGGTAAAATAGTACATAGAATGGCGGCCCTGTAATGCAGGGCCGTTTTTTGACGAGAAAAAGAGTGTAAATCCCGGATCGCTCAATAGGATTTACACTCTATAGTGTCGGTTGTTGGTTTATTGGTTACTCTTTGCTATCCTCATTGCAAAGTGCTTCGTACTTTTTTGTGAGGTTTTGAAAATCTTCAAGAGTCTCGCAGTCTCTCAAATCATTTAAGAATTTCAGTCGTTCCAGTTGCTTTGCCAGTTTTTCAATCGTTTCGCTTGCATTGGGCATAGTCTCTCTCACTTTCTGACACCTCCTGACTATAATCTAGGTAAGATTATTCTATCAAAAGGAATTCGGAGTGTAAGCCCTATTCAACTATCATGACATGGAGCTAAAAACGTGCTATAGTGTATATGTGCGATACTTGGAAAAAGTTTTAAGGAAAGGACAAAATAAATGGAATTTTTATGCTATGCAAAGTGTTCAACTTGCCAGAAGGCCAGGAAATGGCTGGATGCTAACGAGATTAATTACACAGAAAGACCAATCAAGGAACAGAACCCCTCAGTGGAGGAACTTAAAAAATGGCATGAGCGAAGCGGACTTCCGCTTAAGAAGTTTTTCAATACCAGTGGTCTTCTCTATAAGGAGATGCAATTGAAGGACAAGCTTCCAAAGATGAGTGAAGAGGAGCAATATGAACTTCTTGCTTCAGATGGAATGCTGGTAAAAAGGCCGATGATGATCGGTGATGATTTCGTACTCGTAGGATTTAAGGAAGCTGACTGGGAAGAAAAACTAAAGTAGGCGCGCGAGGAGGAATACAAATGGATGTAGCAGGAATGCTGGACGAATTGCAAACAAAAGCCATGCACAACGAAGACTGGAAACGCCGCTTGCTGGCAACCAGAGGGGAAGCGGAGCCATTGTCGGCGTTTTGCAGAGTTTGCAGAGAACTGGGATATGAACTATATGAAATGGATGTGATCTGTGCAGGAGAAGAGTTCCATGCAGCCATGAAACGGAGTACCAATGGTGGAGGCGAGAACTCACCAAAACTCGTAGGAGAAGATGATTTTTATGAACTCTTCTTTGCGGGACTTGAAGAAACAGGCAGAATCCATTAATCTAAAACGAAAGATACATTTTAAGGAGGAAAAAATTATGACATTGAAAGTATATGGAGCAGGAATTTGCATGGATTGCAGAAACTACAAAGCAATCCAGAAAAGCAGAGGATTTGAGGCAGAGTATGTTGACATCACAGAAAACACAGGAAATTTAAAAGAGTTTTTGCAGATCAGAGATAATGATCCTGTTTTCGAAGAAGTAAGAGCCCATAGCGGGATCGGAATCCCACTATTTGTAAGGGAAGACGGAACCAAAAGCTTTGACATCGATGAAGCGTTGTCCTGGATCGGACAGGAACCGGTGAAGGATGAAGAAATCGTGGAACGCATCAATGCATGTGGAATAAATGGGTGTAAGTAACTCAAAGTGCAGGAGGGAAAAGAAGTTTTGAAGAAACAGGAACTGATCAAGGAAATCTTTATTTTAACCGCTGCCGTGGCTATTATTGCGGCAGCAGTATTTTTCTTTCTGGTGCCCAGTCACGCTGCGGTAAGCAGTATTTCCGGTCTGGCCATTGTGTTGTCCAACGTGATACCGCTCTCGGTATCAGAGATTACGTTCATCTTAAATGCAGTGTTGCTGGTTATCGGGTTCTTGCTGTGCGGCAAAGAATTCGGGGTAAAAACCATCTATACGTCTATTATGCTGCCGGCATTTTTGAAATTGTTTGAAGTGATCTGGCCGGACAACCAATCCATGACGGGTGATGCTACATTGGACGTGGTAGCTTACGTTTTTCTGGTGAGTGTGGGGTTAAGTATTCTGTTTAACCGCAATGCGTCTTCCGGCGGATTGGATATTGTGGCAAAGATCATGAATAAGTTTCTGCATATGGAACTGGGCAAAGCAATGTCTCTGGCAGGTATGTGTGTGGCACTTTCATCAGTCTTCTTTTATGACAAGAAGACTGTAGTGCTAAGCGTGTTGGGAACTTATGTAAACGGTCTTATCCTGGATTATTTTATTTTTGGACAGACCGAGAAGAAACGGGTATGTATCCTTACGGAAAAAGAGAACGAGCTGCGGGATTTTATTCTGCATACCCTGCATAGCGGAGCCACGATCTATGAGGCCTACGGTGCTTACAACATGGATAAGCATCATGAGATCATTGTTGTGGTGGATAAAAATGAATACCAGAAGCTGCGCGAGTATCTGAACGAAATAGATCCGGATGCATTTATGACGGTATACAGTGTGAAAGAAGTTCAGTACAGACCCAAAGGATAAAAGAAATATGGTAGAATGAAAGGGAAGAACACACCCGGATAAAGCACAAGAGGGGGAAAACATGAAAAATCATAATTTAAAAAGACTGACAGCCATGTTTCTGACGATCTGTATTTTGGCTTCATCCTTACATACAGGAAATCTGTATGTAAAAGCAGCAGACACCAAAACCGGATGGAATATCAACATCTACATGTGTGGTTCCAGCCTGGAATCCGATTATGGATTTGGTTCCATGGATCTTGTGGAGATCCTGGATGCAAAAGAAGTACCGGAAGGTGTGCAGATCACAGTGGAAACCGGAGGCAGCAGGCGCTGGTATTATGATGATACGATCAAAGAATATTACAAAGAAGAACTGCACATGACGGAGGAAACCATTGCGGCTATCCATCCGGCTAACATCAGCAGTGAATACATACAACGCTATCGTGTGAAATACGACAACTATATCCAGCAGGGCGACGAGTGGATCCGTTATCCGTCGTTGGAGCTGATCTCGGCCAATGAGGGAGTCAATGATCCCGAAGCCGCAAAGAAAACCGGCACCAAGGCAGTCTCCATGGGTGATGCGGCAGTGTTTGGCGATTTCATTGCAGACACGGTTGACAACGGAACGCACAATGTGGTAGTGCTCTGGAATCATGGCGGCGGAACCGAATACGGAATATGTAACGATGAACTTTCCGAATATAACAGCCTTACGTTGCTTGAGATGGAAGACGGGTTTAAGCAAAGTCAGATTGGCTCGGGTACGGATAAAATAGATGTGATAGGCTATGAAGCCTGTCTGATGGCAAGCTTTGAAACATTAGCCGTGACTTCACGTTATGCCGACTATGCAGTGGCATGCATGAATGACAGCAACGGATACGGATGGGATTATACACCATGTATTGAAAAGCTGGCCGGTGCGCTAAATCAGGGGTTGTCATACAGTGGAGCAGAGTTTGCGGTCTCTGTGGTGGATGCGAATATAGACTTTTATCTTGCCGATCCGGAAAGCAAGTATTATTATCCGACATTAAATATTGGTGCCTATGATCTGTCCTATATGGATGATCTGGTAGAACAGTTTGATAAAATGGCGCAGGCCATGGTACACCTGACAGCAGATGATGCTATGCGGGATGGCTTTATGCAGGCAGCAGAAAAGGCGTTGAAGTTAGGTGACAGTATGGATCTTATCGGCATGTACACGTTTCTGACCAATACCGTTCAGTATGCACAAAGCTATGTGGAGGCGAAACAAAACAGCAGTGATGCAGTGGTGATAGAAAATGTGATGAACTGTCAGGACTATGTCCGACAGGCACTGATTTTTGAAAAAGCGCTATATGACAGTGGATTCTGCCTGAAACAATGTACCGGCGCCGAAGGGAATCCTTATGCAGCGGAGCGGGGGATCGGTCTTTACTATCCGGGGAATGATACGGCGGATATGACCGGATTTGCAAAAAGCCAGTATGATGAACTTAAGATCAGTGATTATTATGCTGCCTTTGTGTACCATGTTTTCTGTAAAGTGAATGCGAAGCAGACGGTTACGCCCAAAACCACACTGACCTGGAATGTAAAAAAAGGAAAATATGTACTGAATCTCACGAATACAGAGATAAAGTATATGGCATATGTTCGGGAAATCGCCTATTTAAAAGTAGACGGGAAAAAAATAAGGGTTCGCTCGGTGAGAGGAACGGAAAAAAGCAGTTCTATGGAGTGCGCGCCGGTTGTTTACTATTACACTTTCCGTAATGGACCGGTTTATGTAGAGATACAGGATCCGGACAGCAAGGGATATTCCATGACGTTTGATATTAACGGAAGCGGAATGCAGAAGTTGTATTTTTATATTAAGGATGGAATGTATGTGACTTATGACGGCCTGCAGCCGGGAGATGTGATCACTCCATACCGTTGGGATGAAAATGATGAAATGACGCTGGATAAGGATCTTACTTATACCGTGCAGGAATCCGATGTGGCACAGGACGGAAGTGTTCGCCTTCCTATGAGTAAGAAGAAGGGAAAAACTTCTGACTTTACGTATGATTTTGTAGTCGGGAATTATTTTGGTGAGGAAACACACAAGTGGGTAAACCATCCGGATACCCTGTCCTTTGTAAAAGCGAAAGCGACCTTGTCAAAGAAAACCTATAAAGCCACCGGACAGAAAATTTATCCTAAAGTTACCGTAAAAAGTGGTTCGAAAACACTTAAGAAGGGAACGGATTATAAACTGGTGTATTCTAATAACATTGCCGCCGGCAAAGCAACCGTAACAGTAGTTGGCTTGGGCAAATATAAATACGCCCCAGCAAAGACCCTGACTTTTACAATTAAAGTGAATAAATAATGTGAATAAAAAGGATACCCCCTTGCTCGTTGCGGCGGCAAAATCGCAAGGCGGGTATCCTTTTATTCATCATTTTTTACTGAAATTGCTGGGCGTCGTTCATATATATATTGCCGTGCAGCACTTTTTCCTAGTAATCGTTGTAACTGTAGAAGCGTCCCTCAATATATTCGGTCTTCACCACATTCACGAAGGCCTTAGGATCCACTTCATGGATTTCATTTACCATGGACTTTACTTCGGAACTGGAAACTACGGAGTACAGGAGATATTTTTCCTCGCCCTCAAAGCATCCTTTGCCGGAAAACATGGTAGCGGAATGATGCGTGCGTTCGCTGATGGCATCATATACTTCATCCGGATGTTCCGTTACAATGAACATGGTCACTTTTTTGAATTTGCGGTGTAAAAGGTTTACAACCTGAGTAGAAGTAAACTGGAAGATAATGGAATACAATGCTGCATCCCATCCAAACAGGGCACCGGCAATAATAAGGATCAATGCGTTAAAACCAAGTACATAATACCAAGGATCAATGCCGAATTTTTCACCGGCATAAATGGCAATGAAATCGGTACCCCCGCTGCTGGTTCCTCCGATCAGGGAAACGGAAACCGCCAATCCGTTAATGAGGCCTCCGAAGATACTGATCAGAAGCACATCATATGTAATCGGAAAGGCAGGGATCACATCCGCCAGAAAACCGGTAAGCAGGATCACGACCACACTACTACTGGTGAACTTTACACCAATCTTACGAAAGCCCAGAATAATGGGAAACAGGTTCAGGGTGTAGTTGATCAGAGAATAGGGCAGTGCAATGGCAAAAAACTGCGCGAAAATTTTCTGGATCAACAGGGTGATACCGGTAAAACCGCCGGGGAACAGTCCGCCGGCATTAACAAAGGTCTTAATATTTAAGGCGAAGATGATCGAAGAGATCACGGCAAAGGTGTATCGTTTCCCTTCGGTTTTGATCAAAGCTTTCGCCGAATTAGGTTGTTTCATTTTTATCAACTCCTCCTTGAGATAGTATAACAGACATCCTTTGTGGGAACAAGGACGAAAAAATAAGAATTGTCTATTATATTTTAGAAAGGTTATGCTATAATATGCTTGGACAGATATAGATTGAAGAAACGACTATTCTCGGGAAAGGAGAACGATATGACCAGACAGGAATTTTTATCAGAGTTGAGAATCGCGTTGCAGGGTCAGGTGGATCAGGCAACGATCAATGATAATTTAGCATATTATGAAAACTATATCATGCAGGAGTCCAGGAAGGGACGCAGCGAGCAGGAGGTTCTGGACGAGCTTGGCAATCCCAGATTGCTGGCGAAGACCATTATCAGCAGTACCGGGCAGGATTATGAAAAAGGATACCGGGAAACCACCAGCGGTTATAGCGGTGAGTATGATGAAAATATCGATTTCATGATCAATGGTAAGGTGTATCGTGGACTAAAAGCCAAGATCATGAAATGGACAGCTATTATCGCCATGATCCTGATCGTGGTTGGTGTGATCGCGCTGATCGGTGGTGTGATCTCGTTACTGGCGCCAATTTTGATCCCGTTACTGATCATTCTATTGGCAGTGCGGCTTTTGTCTGGACGCAGAAGATAGAGTTTTTCGGATATAATAAGGAACATATTCCCATCAAAACAGTGAAGGAGAAGTGACCATGGCAAACGTAACCCACAGGAAGGGGAGTACCATTTATAAGGGCGGAGACCGCATGAAAGAAGTGGGTCTTATCGTAAAAGGAAGTGCTTTGCAGAAAAGTCAGAGCATGCCGGTGATTTTGGAGGCCGGGCATATTATCGGATTGGCCGGCTGTGACAGCGTCACATATCCTTGTGATTATATCGCGCGGGAAGATACTGTGATCTGTGGATTTGACTATCGTTCACCTGCTGATTTTATGAAGATTTTTGAGCAGGGACAGTACGGGAATGTGTTCATTTTGGCTGCGCTAAAGCAGACCCGTCTTCTTCTGGACCGGTTTGTCAGCGTAAGAGATACGACGAAAGAATTTTATACCTTGGCTGTGGGAATGTATCGGGATTATAAATATTTGTGCAGCAAATTTTCCCTGGCGGAATATGCATTGTCCCGCATGGAATATCTGTCTGCTCTTTCCGGTCAGGCTACCATTCCGGAGTGGAAGGTGCAGTATTATCAGAAATTTGTGAATTTCGGCTTAGATGATCTTAGGGAACTTTTTACCTGCAGGGAACTGTGCATCGGCACCATTGAACAGGCAGGCTCTTTTATGGCTGAACTGATCCGGGCCACCGACGAATGCTATAACTATTTGGAAAAAAGTAAATCCGTGCTTTTGGCAGAAAAGAAAAATGACCTGTTCCAATTGTTATTTGATCTGGAGAATCGGGTTTCTTACATTAGCCAGAATAAAGAAGAGTTGCAAAGCCGTATAGCCAAACTTATGGAGTTTATTGAAAAATCGGGACTTTATGACAAGCAGCTGGTGAAAGAGCGTTTTTCTGAATATGAGAATTACGATTTTGCCACCTGTGAGGAAGAGGCAAAAGCGGAAGAGAATTCTGTCTGGGAGGAAGATGAAGCAGATGTGGCGGAAGACAGCCAGTTGACCTGTTTGCAGCAGATCCTTGCCTATGCGGGATACAAACCGGAAGAGGTTACGGAGTTTGAGAATAAATTGAAACAATATATGGAGCTGGATGATCCCAATTCCACAGAGGGTGAGGCAAGAACTTTGCGAAAGTGGCTAACCATGCAGTATTATCAATGTTACAAAGCCTGTGCGAAGAATGCTCTGACCCAGGGTGCTTCAGGGCCTATCATAGATATGTTCCTGAATTTTGGTTTCATGGATGTGACCTTTGTGGGAGGCGAAGAAAACGCCAATGCAATTCTGGAACTGACAGATGAATTGTTTGCCTGCAACATGGATAACGTGCATACGTTCTTTGATTGGTTGAAAACGATTTACAGTGGTGAAAATGAACCTTCTATCAGTGAGCTGGATATGAATTACACCCAGTATCTGAAAGACGCGGCCAGAAACGGAGACATTCCTTCAGATAAGGTAGAGGCTTATCAGAGAGATCCGTGGAAAAAGGTGGAGTACGAGTTGGACAATATGTTCCGTACCGGCGGAAAAGTTACCTGCGGTCATGTAACCACTTTCTGTCCGATCCTTTCGGAAAGCGATCTTATTTCCCTGCCGCATAATATGTTGGTGACATCTTCTAAGGTCCGGGAGGTGATCGATGCCATCCGTAACATTGATTTTGGGCTGTTTTATCGCGAAGTTGTTTTCTCCGATGAGGAAAAAGGAATTACCCGGGAATTTATCAATGAAGAGGTTCTGCCGCAGATCATCCTGATGCCGAATGTGGGAAGCAAGGGTATGATGTGGCAGGTTACTGCGGGTGCAAGGAATAATACGCCGGCCAGATTCATGCTGCCGATCCTGTGCACCGGAGACCTTAACGATATCATGATCGAGAACTGTGGCCGTTATCGCTGGGAGATGTGCCGAAAGATTCAGGGATCCAGGTGGAATGATATTACCACACCATCCCTTACCAGCGAGTACAGCGACTATCTGCAATATTATAGAAAGAATTTTGAATTGTCCCAGGAAGCGAAGGATAAGATCCACAATACCATGAAACGGGCAAGAAACAGTTTCCGGGAGGTATTTGTGAAGGATTATGAGAACTGGATCAAATTTGAAGCAAAAGGAAGCTTCCGTTTAAATAAGGTGGCGAGAAACATTCTCTTTACCTATTGTCCATTTGGAGCAAGTATCCGGGAAGAATTAAAGGACAATCCCATGTATCAGGACATGTTCAATCGTTTTCAAATTCAGAATCAGCGTAAGATCAAGCGCCTGAACGCGTTGTATAACCGTTATACGGAAAAAGGCGGCGAGATCACGCCGGCATTACAAGCAAACAGAGAGTATTATGATTTATAGAAAAACGCCGCATGGTTGCGGCGTTTTTTGGTTATACTAAGCAAAAGACCTGTAGGTTGTACTTATAATATCGGAAAATAAAAGAGACGACCTTGTCAGTCGTCTCTAGGGTTGAGTACCGTAGTTGGGTTCTACGGTGGTTGGGAATATATTTCTCCTTGTACTTGGGAATAGAGGAGAAATAAAGTTATAAGGGGTAATAAAGTGATTGGGAAAATCTCTTTACAAAAAGCATATTAACATTTTTTTCTTTCAAAATCAATGATATCAGCGCATATTTTTCAACTTTTTTTCGCACACTACTATAGCAAGCAATTGCATAGATAAAGTGAATAAACAGGAGGATGCGTAATCATGGAAAAGAATGAAAATAAGAACTATTCTAATGAAATGAACAACAATTTATCAAACAAGGGAACCAACAACGGCCAGAACAAAAGCACAAATAAAAACAGTGCAAAAAACAGCTCCAAGAACACTACCAAGAACAGCACCAAGAACGATGCCAAGAACGACACAAACTGCAAAAGCTACTAAGGTGCAATAATCGGCAGCGGGAATAAAATAAGAAGCATGCACTAGAGGGATATCCGGGACAGAAATCATAATTTGCCCCGGATATTCTATTGACACGGATTCCCTAAAAATTTAATATTAGTAAGAGAAAGGGAATAACATGAAGACTACATATGAATTGGTTGCGCCCTGCCATTTTGGATTAGAGGCGGTTTTAAAAAGAGAGATCCAGGACCTGGGGTATTCCATCCTGTCCGTGGAAGACGGCAAAGTGACCTTTGAGGCAGATGCAGAAGGAATCTGCAGAGCTAATATCCATTTGCGGACTACAGAGCGAATACTGCTTCAGACGGCAAAGTTTAAAGCAACAACGTTTGACGAATTGTTTGAAGGAGTTAAAGGGATAAAATGGGAAAATTTTATCCCGAAAGATGGAAAATTCTGGGTTAGTAAGGCTACCAGTGTAAAAAGCAAATTATTCAGCACCACAGATATCCAGTCCATCGTGAAGAAGGCTATGGTGGAAGAATTGAAAAATGTGTATCATGTGGATTGGTTCCCTGAGACCGGCAGCAGTTATCCGGTTCGGATCAACCTCATGAAAGACGAGGTATCCGTGTGTCTGGACACTACCGGTGAATCCTTGCATAAGCGTGGGTACCGTCTGCAGACCTCGAAAGCACCGATCAGCGAAACTCTGGCGGCAGCGCTATTGATGTTGACTCCATGGAGGGGTGAACGTATTTTGGTGGATCCCTTCTGCGGAAGCGGAACATTTCTTATAGAAGCAGCCTTAATGGCGGCACACGTTGCTCCGGGGTGTAGGCGGACCTTCCTGTCCATGAGCTGGGAGAACCTTATCGAGAAAAAGCTTTGGGATAAAACTTTTCAGGAAGCGCTTTCTCAAATTGACACCGAAGTTGAAACCAACCTTCAGGGATATGATCTTGATGGCGAAGTTATCAAAGCAGCCAGAGAAAATGCGAAGCGGGCAGGGGTTGACCACCTGATCCATTTTCAACAGCGTCCGGTAGAGCAGATGAATCATCCGAAAAAATACGGATTCCTGATCACCAATCCGCCCTATGGAGAGCGGATTTCCGAGAAGGAAGAATTACCGGCATTGTATCGCCAGTTGGGGGATGCCTATCGCAGGCTGGACTCCTGGTCCATGTATGTGATCACGGCATATGATCAGGCAGCAAAAAATATGGGATTAAAGCCCACAAAAACCCGGAAGATCTACAACGGAATGATGAAGACCGAGTTTTTACAGTTTCCGGGTCCCAAACCACCGAAGAGAGACGAACAGTTTAAATAGCAGATGAGGTAACCTATGCGATTTCAAAAACGATTTGTGGCATTGGCAGTCTGTGTAATATTGGCAGCCGTTTTGAAATTTCATTTTGGAAGCGAAAATTTAAAAGAAGTGGAAGAATTCCGTGGAGCAAATATCAAAGAGGACGTATTCAGTCCCATGATCGCTCAAAGTGTGAATTCCAAACTCATGACGGTAACCCTGAATGATAAAAGCTATACCAATAGCCAGAAGAGCGTATACATGAGCGAGCAGTTGAATATCATGGTCTCAACGGAAGCCCTGATGGAAGGGCTTTATTGCTCTGCCCATTTATACGGGGAAGATACGATTCTGATCCTTCAGGGGGAGACAGAGATTTCCATGAAAGAGGGAGAGGAGTTCATGACGGTCAACGGGGAAGAAGTGGAATTGATCACACCAATGACCATACAGGATGGAGCCGTTTATGTTCCACTGCAGCCGTTGCAGTCGTATCTGAACTTTACACTTTCCTGGGACATGGAGGACAATTCGGGAGTTGCCACCACTACATTGGAAGAAAGCTATTTGCCCTTAAAGTTCGATTTGAGAAAATACGGTCGGATGGGGGCCGTGCAGGATCAGGGAAACTATGGAACCTGTTGGGCGTTTGCGTCATTAAGTGCATTGGAGTCCTCGCTTTTACCGGAAGAGACGGTGGAGTTTTCCGCAGATCATATGAGTTTGCGTAACAGCTTTTCCTCTGATCAGAGTCAGGGCGGAGAATACACCATGGGAATGGCCTATCTGACCAGCTGGCAAGGGCCGGTTTTGGAAAAGGACGATCCTTACGGGGATGGGATTTCTCCGGAAAACTTAAAGGCTGCCAAGCATGTTCAGAACATCGAGCTGATTGAGGCAGAGAATCTGAATGATATTAAAGAAGCTGTTTACAAGCACGGGGCAGTGCAAACGTCACTTTATTGCAATGTGCGGGATACCTCGTTGTATAACCGGGCATATGCTTCCTATTACTATTCGGGAGAGCAGAGCGTGAATCATGACGTGGTGATCGTTGGCTGGGACGATACTTACCCGGCAGAGCGCTTTTCCACGAAACCGGAGGGAGATGGAGCGTTCCTGTGTC
The DNA here is from genome assembly GCA_051878875.1 of Lachnospiraceae bacterium. Classification (GTDB taxonomy): domain Bacteria; phylum Bacillota; class Clostridia; order Lachnospirales; family Lachnospiraceae; genus XBB1006. The sequence goes on from JBJEKY010000083.1 coordinate 11,627, forward strand.
AGAACAGCTGGGGAAGCGATTTTGGCGACCAGGGAATATTCTATGTTTCCTATTATGACAGTAACATCGGATCCCGGTGCATCAGCTATATCGGGGTGGAAGATACAGACAATTACGATCATATTTACCAGTCGGATCTGTGTGGCTGGGGTGGTCAGTTAGGATATAACAAAAGCAGCCTGTATGCAGCCAATGTTTTCACGTCACAGCAGGATGAACTGATGGAGGCAGTAGGCTTCTATGCCACAGGGCCGGATACTTCCTATGAAGTTTATCTGGTACCGCAGTTTGAGAATGTCACCAGCCTGAAAGAAGGATGGCGGGTAGCTTCAGGAACCAAGAGTAAACCGGGGTACTATACCATTAAACTGGATTCCCAGATCAAAGTGACCAAGGGTGTGAAGTTCGCGGTGGTGATGAAGATTGATACACCGGACTCCACAAGGCCCCTGGCTGTGGAATATGCCAAGGAGGATTCCGCGGTGCAGGTGGATCTGACGGATGGGGAGTCCTACATCAGTGCGAATGGGAAAAAATGGGAAAGTGCGGAAAAAACACAGAATTGCAATGTGTGTATCAAAGCTTACACGAAAGATCTGGAGTAATATTGCATGGAAGAAACAATTATCAAACGGTTTATGCTGGGCATTGTGGCATTAAGTATTGCCATCTGCTGCGGACTCGTGTATCTTCCTCGGATCACCCAAGCGGCATACGCCTGGGCTGCGGATTATAAAGCCATGCAGGAAGAGGCCAGAAAACGGGAAGAGATGACGGATCTGGAACTGTTGCAGTACCATGAACAGAAAATTGAGGTGGAGACCAGAGAAGAAATCGGGGATGCGATCCGCATGATCCTGCCTAAGGAACTGGCGTTGACGGATGTCCGGGTTACAAACGCATATGGACAGCGACGCATCGAAGTGGTTTTCCCGGGGCTGGACGAAAGTATTCTGAACCGTTATCCTATCGTGGGAAGTACCAGCCATATTAATGATATGGAAGTGTGGAGCGGGAAAGACGGTCTTCATGTGGAATTTGTAACGGACCGGATCATGGAGCCGGTAATGTCCCAGAAAGGACAATACTGCTACTTAAAGTTTGAAAACCCATGGGATCTGTATGACCACATTGTGGTGGTGGATGCCGGTCATGGTGGCGGCAAACCGGGGACCGTCATGGGGGAAGTTAAGGAAAAAAGCATTAATCTAGCAATCGTAAAGAAGTTAAAGAAGCTTTTGGATGAGCAGAGTGAAATAAAAGTATATTATACAAGGTTAAGTGATGCGGATGTGGAACTAGAGGACCGTGTAGGGCTTGCCAACGAGGTGCATGCAGATATTTTTCTGAGCGTACATCAGAATGCACTGGGCAACAGTTACAACTCTACAAACGGAACCCAGGTGTTGTACAGCCAATCAGACAATAGCAAGCCGGGGAGCAGGGAACTTGCAAAGATCCTACTTAGCCATGTTACGGATAAACTTCAGAGTAAAGACATGGGCCTGATAAAAGGAGATGTGATCTACATCATCCGGGAGGCAGATATGCCTGTGGCTTTGGTGGAAGTGGGATTCGTTACCAATCTGGAAGAAAATGCGAAATTGGCATCAGAAACATATCAACAGGATGTAGCCCAGGCACTTTATGAGGGAATACTGGAGGCATTCGAGAAAGGATTTTAAGATGAAGATCATATTTGCAACAGGAAATAAAGATAAAATGGTGGAGGTCCGGGCGATACTTAATGGTCTGTCCGATGAGATCTTATCTATGAAAGAAGCCGGAATTCAGGCTGAGATTGAAGAAAACGGAACGACATTTGAAGAAAACGCACTGATCAAAGCCAGAGCCGTAGCAAAACAGACCGATGGGCTGGTATTGGCGGATGATTCCGGACTGGAGATTGATTATCTGAATGGTGAACCGGGAATTTATTCCGCACGCTATGCAGGAGAGGATACGCCCTATTCTGTTAAAAATCAGATGCTGTTAGATCGCTTGAAGGATGCAAAGGAGGAAGAGCGCAGCGCTCGGTTTGTCTGTGCCATTGCGGCTGTAACACCGGAAATAAACGGAGAACGTAAGGAATTCGTGGTAAGAGGCACCTTTGAAGGCCGGATCGCCTATGAACCGGCTGGAGAAAACGGCTTTGGATATGATCCGATTTTCTATGTACCGGAATATCAATGCACATCTTCCCAGATGAGCCCGGAACAGAAAAATGCCATGAGTCATCGGGGACAGGCATTGCGCCTCATGCGGGCGTTACTGGAAAAAGAGCTGTAGGCAGATGGAAATTTTTGGAGTTGCTAAAAATTTTAGTAAAATTATAGAAAAACAGTTGACAAAAATTCCGGACTAACATATAATATATCTTGCGTCACGGTTAAGGGATGCAAGAAGCGAACGGGGTGTGGCTCAGCTTGGCTAGAGCGCCTGGTTTGGGACCAGGAGGTCGCAGGTTCGAATCCTGTCACCCCGATTGAGACCTTGCGGGTGTAGTTCAATGGTAGAACACCAGCCTTCCAAGCTGGATACGTGGGT
>JBJEKY010000084.1:0-2477 GCA_051878875.1 Lachnospiraceae bacterium
TTTCAGGGAGGTAGTTCATTGAAAAGAAAACAAAAAATCGCTCTTACCATTTGTGCTATCGCGGTTGCGATCATCGCAATTTTAGCGACATGGTATTTTTCACCCAGGACCTTTTTAAATGGAGTGGAGCCATCTGATGTGTCATACATAGATGTTTTTGATGGTAGCACAGGAAAAAGCTTTACCATTGAAGACTCAGAGGAAATCAAATACATCGTAGAAAATATACAGGGCATCGAAATGAAGAGAGCCAATTTATCCGTGAATTATAGTGGATTCAGTTTCAGGATGGATTTCCGGGGCAGCAACGGAGAGGTGATCGATAGCTTCATAATGAACGGCGCGCAAACTATATGCGATCATCCTTTTTTTTACCGCTGTGACGGTGGCTTATGTTTTGATTATCTAACAGAGCTTGAAGAGAAATATATGGATTGATTTTGAAGATACAGGGGAGAAAACCGATTTGCAGGAGGGGTAGAATGAAGAAAACTTTGGTGCTTTTATTTAACACAAGTTGTATTTACGAGATTGTGATTTTGAACTATTTCCTGAATTTTACCGGGAAAGAAGTTGTGTTTGCATCCATGGACGGAAACACGAAAACCTCCATGGAAGGGTATTCCGTTAACACATCCTGCGCATTGCATGATGTGGATCCCAAAGATGTGGAGCTGATGGTTGTGCCCGGCGGAAACATTGCGGAAATCGATAAGCCGGAGGTCTGGGAGTTTTTAACCCAGGTTCAACGGCAGGACGGCCTCATCGCCGGAATCTGTGCAGGGGTTGACGTATTGGATCATGCGGGTATCTTGGAGGGAATTGAATCCACACATTCCACGGAACTGGACGTGGCGGTAACAGACAGGGTCATCACATCACGGGCAAATGGATATGTGGATTTTGCTATCGAAGTGGCCAAAAAGATGAACTTATTTAAGGATGAAGCAGATCTACAGGAGACTATTGCATTTTGGAGAGACTATCAGAGGATGCAATAGAACGCTTTTTACAATAACGGTAAAATTGGAAGTTGGGGGATAGGCAATGAATCTAAAAGAGCGGGCGAAAAAGATAAAAATGGATATTCCAACGGTATATCTGGCGCTTAAAGATAAGGATACACCAATGCTTGTAAAAATATTTGCGGGGATAACGGTAGCATATGCTCTTTCGCCAATTGATCTGATCCCGGATTTTATCCCTGTTTTGGGATATTTGGATGATGTTATTTTATTGCCGATGCTGGTGGCATTAACCATAAAGCTTATCCCGCAGGAAGTTATGGAAAGAAACAGGCAGCAGGCAGAGTGCTTGTGGGAAAATGGAAAACCGAAGAAGTGGTATTACGCTATTCCCATTGTAGTTTTCTGGGTGATCATAATTGCATTGATATTAAAAATGGTATTATAAAATACAGCAAAAAGAAATTCAAAACAGGAGGAGAATACTATGAATTCATTTGGTTTTTATGACAGTGGCTTTATGATCATGAGTGCGCTATTTCCAATCGTTTTTATTATCATTTTGGGAATGTTTGTGGTAATACTGGTAAAAAACATTTCGCAGTGGAACAAAAATAACCATTCGCCAAAACTTATCGTTGAGGCAACCGTGGTTTCCAAAAGAACAAATACCTCACATCATCATGATGGTTCAAATGCGGCCATATCCCATACCAGCACTACATACTATGTTACCTTTGAAGTGGAAAGCGGTGATCGTATGGAGTTTTGGGTAAGCGGTCAGGAATACGGCACGTTGGTGGAGGGAGATTTTGGCAGGCTTACTTTTCAGGGAACAAGGTACCTGGGATTTGAGAGAACCATGTAGGTTACATGTTGAGTGAAAAATGGGGGATACAGGATGAACTTATTCGATACCATTAAGAATTACGTACCAACGAACCGACAAGAGGAACTGGACAGGGAACAAATGCTGCAGTTCATGGAGTACTACGATAACTATCTCTATCGGGAGAATCTGATCGCGCATTTTACCGCATCTGCGTGGACTGTGAATGAGGCGCGCACCAAAACCCTGATGGTATATCACAATCTTTATCATTCCTGGTCGTGGACAGGCGGACATGCGGACGGAATGGAAGATCTGTGCGCGGTGGCGATGAAGGAGTTACAGGAAGAAACGGGAGTAAAGCACGCAAAGTTAGTCAGCGACGAGATCATCAGCCTGGAAACCATAACCGTGGACGGGCATGTGCGAAAGGGAATCTGGGTTCCCAGCCATTTGCACTTTAATCTTACCTATTTGGCACAGGCGGATGAAAACGAGACTCTTGTGGTAAAAGAAGATGAAAATTCAGCGGTGAAATGGTGGACTTTTGAGGATGCGTTAAAGGCTTCAACGGAACCCTGGATGGTAGAACATGTGTATAAGAAGCTGATTGAAAGGTGCAGATGAGCGTAAGGAGGAGCAAAAATGGCAAGACGGATCAAACAAAAGGAATGCATTAAGAC
>JBJEKY010000085.1:0-13818 GCA_051878875.1 Lachnospiraceae bacterium
GACGAACAAACGTATTTTGATTTGGAGTACAAATTTTACAAATATAGGAAAAATAGCTAAAAAAAATTATAAAACTTAACCAAAATAAGGATAAGTTTGTGATTTTTGGTGATTGAATGTTTTTCAAGAATCGGGTAAGATTAGCACAGAGAAAAGTGTAGAGGGGGACTCGACGTGTTAAATATTAGATTTGAAGAAACAAAGAATCCAAAGCAGTTACCGGGAGAAGACAATCCGTTGACCTTTGGTACTATTTTTACAGATCACATGTTTGTGATGGATTACGAGGAAGGAAAAGGCTGGATCGATCCAAGGATTGTTCCTTACGGACCGATTGCATTGGAGCCGTCCGCTATGATCTTTCATTACGGACAGGAAATGTTTGAGGGATTGAAGGCATACCCGCTGGCTGACGGAAGAGTGCAGCTGTTCCGTCCTGATAAGAACATTGAGCGTGCCAACAATTCCAACCGCAGACTCTGCATTCCGGAAATCGATCCGGATGATTTCCTGCAGGCTATTATGGAAGTGGTAAAAGTTGACAAAAAATGGATTCCCACAAGACCGGGAACCGCATTATATATCAGACCGTTTGTGATCGCTACAGACGCTGCATTGGGTGTAAGGCCGTCTCACACCTACAAGTTCATCATCATCCTTTCACCGGTGGGACCGTATTATAAAGAGGGATTAAATCCGGTGAAGATCTGGATTGAGGATGAATATGTAAGAGCTGTCCGCGGAGGTATCGGTGCAGCCAAAACTGCAGGAAACTATGCTGCCAGCATGTTTTCACAGGTAAAAGCACATGAAGAAGGATATTCCCAGGTGCTGTGGTTAGATGGTGTGGAGCGTAAATATATTGAAGAAGTAGGAGCTATGAACATCTTCTTTAAGATCAACGGAACCGTTGTAACGCCAATGCTGAACGGAAGCATTTTGCCGGGAGTAACCCGTGATTCCTGTATCCAGTTATTGAAGAGCTGGGGAGTTCCTGTAGAGGAAAGACGGATCAGTGTGGACGAACTGGTGGAAGCTGCTAAGAATGGAACGCTTGAGGAAGTATGGGGTTCCGGAACTGCAGCAGTCATCTCACCGGTAGGTTATCTGAGACATGGTGACGACGTTATGAAGATCCAGGATGGCGGAATCGGTGAGATTTCCCAGAAATTATATGATACCATCACCGGTATCCAGTTAGGAAAAGTTCAGGGTCCGGAAGGCTGGGCCGTTGAAGTAAAATAAATCTACTGTTTAGAGTAGAAAAGAAAAGTTAAAAGAGTCACATTGGTTTAGACCGATGTGGCTCTTTTTTTGATACAAAAAGTTAATATTTTTTTTAGAGATTTGGAACGCTTAAGGAACTTAACGGGAATTTTTGGGGAACAGTCTGCCGGTATAATAGGTAGCAACAAGTGGTGGTTGCTGCTTGAAAAAAATAATGGAGGCATTTTCATATGTATTTTGACATGATTGCAAAAATTGTTTCGGAAAGAACCGGTTGTGATGTTGAGGCAATAAAGCCTGAGAGCAAGTTCTCTGAACTTGGCATTGACTCACTTGATACGGTAGAGCTTTTAATGAATCTGGAAGATGAGATCGGAATTGAGATTGAATTGAACCAGAAAGTAGAAACAATTGATGATCTGGATAAATTCATTCAGAGTGTAAAGGGTTAAAGATTATGATCAAGTCAGAGATTTGCAAAATGCTGGGTATCCGATATCCGGTATTTCAAGGCGGAATGGCCTGGATCGCTGACGGCAAACTGGCCGCTGCCGTATCTGAGGGCGGCGGTCTTGGTATTATTGCCGCAGGGAATGCGCCGGGCGAATACGTGAGAGAACAGATAAAAACAGCCAGGTCCCTTACAGGGAAACCGATTGGTGTAAATATTATGTTAATGAGTCCACATGCGGATGATGTGGCGCGGGTTGTAGTGGAGGAGCATGTAGAAGTAGTCACTACCGGTGCAGGGAATCCTTCTGCCTATATGAAGGATTGGAAAGAAGCCGGGATAAAGGTGATCCCGGTGGTGGCTTCCGTTGCCATGGCTAAGCTAATGACCCGTCTTGGGGCCTCAGCACTGATCGCAGAAGGAGGAGAAAGCGGAGGACATGTGGGAGAATTAACTACAATGGTACTTGTTCCACAGATCTGTGATGCAACGGATCTGCCGGTCATTGCTGCCGGCGGAATTGCAGATGGCAGAGGATTTGCGGCTGCAATGATGCTGGGGGCCTGTGGTGTGCAGATGGGAACCAGGTTTTTGAGTGCCAAGGAGTGTACGATTCATCCCAATTATAAAGAGAAGATCCTAAAAGCTACGGACTTGTGTACCATGGTGACGGGAAAACGGTTAGGCCATCCTGTGCGCAGTCTTCGTACACAATTTGCCAGAGAATATTCCAAGGCAGAATATGGCGGTATGCCCGATGAGGAGCTGGAAGCATTTGCAACGGGAGCTTTACGTCTTGCGGTTCAGGAAGGCGATAATGAAAAAGGATGTTTTCTTTCCGGCCAGGTTGCGGCAATGGTGAAAGAAGAGCAGCCTGCCGCCCGGATCATTAAGGAAGTTATGGAGGAGGCAGAACCGCTCCTTCTGAGGGCAGAACAATGGGTAAAATAGCGTTCGTTTTTTCAGGACAGGGAGATCAGTATCCCGGAATGGGAAAAGAACTGGCAGAAAAGTATACTGTGGCAGCATCCGTGTTTGAATTATGTGACAGGATCCGTCCGGGGACATCTGCCCGGTGTTTTTATGGAACAGAAGAAGAATTGCGGGAAACAGGAAATACACAACCATGTCTGTTTGCCATGGAACTGGCGGCAGCCATGGTACTGAAGGAAAAGGGAATCATTCCCGATGCTGTAGCCGGTTTTTCTCTGGGAGAGGTGACCGCTGCAACCGTGGCCGGTGTATTCGACCACGAAAGCGGATTTCGCCTCGTATGTAAACGTGGGGAAATCATGCAGTGCGAGGCGGAGAGATTTGATACCTCCATGGCGGCAATAGTAAAGCTAACACCGGAAAAGATCCGGGAAGCCTGCAAAAAATATACGGATGTATATCCGGTGAATTTTAATTGCCCAGGCCAGGTCAGTGTATCCGGGCTGACTTTACAGATGTCAGATTTTTATGCAGATGTAAAAGCGCTTGGGGGAAGAGCCATTCCCCTAAAGGTAAAAGGAGCTTTTCATTCCCCTTTTATGAACAGGGCGGCAGAACTTTTTGCAGAAGAACTGGAAAGGACAGAGCGCAGAAAAGGGACCACGGTACTCTATTCGGATATGACGGCAAAACCATATTCGGATGATGTGACCACGCTGTTATCAGAACAGATCTGCAATCCGGTACAGTGGGAATCATTGATCAGAAATATGATAGCGGATGGAGTGGAAACGTTCATTGAAGTCGGTCCGGGAAGGACACTTACCAATATGATCAAAAAAACAGATGCAACGGTGAAGGTGTATACCGTTACTGAGTATTTGGAGGAGGTGGAGACATGTTAAAGGGAAAAGTTGCTGTGGTGACAGGAGGTTCCCGGGGAATCGGAGAGGCGATCGTATATAAGCTGGCATCCATGGGAGCAGATGTTGCGGTGATCTATGCGGGCAATAAGCAGGCAGCAGAACGTGTCTGCGCCGGGATAAGTAGAGAATACGCAGTAAAGGCCATGGCATATTGCTGTGATGTGGCAGATTACGAAGCAGTCAGGGAAACAGTAGAAAAGATAAGGGAAGAGTTTGGGACGGTACATATTCTGGTGAATAATGCAGGAATTACCCATGATGGACTTATTCCCATGATGAAAGAAGAGGATTTTGACTCGGTTGTGGGGACAAATCTTAAGGGAGCGTTTAACATGATCCGGCATACGGCAAAGATTTTTCTGCGTAACCGGGAAGGATGTATTATCAATATATCTTCGGTGTCAGGTTTGTCAGGCAATCCGGGGCAATGCAACTACTCCGCTTCCAAAGCAGGCCTTGTGGGGCTGACAAAGTCGGTAGCAAAAGAACTTGCCTCAAAAGGGATCCGCTGCAATGCGGTAGCTCCCGGATTTATCGCAACAGACATGACACAGGATCAGACAGAAAACCCTATGCTGAACAGGATCCCTCTCGGAAGAATGGGAGAGGCACAGGATGTTGCAGAGGCTGTGGCTTATCTTGTAAGAGCGGGATATGTAACCGGAGAAGTGCTGCGTGTTGACGGCGGCATTGCGATGTAAGGAGAATTTGGATATGAGAGAGCATAAAAGAGTTGTTGTTACCGGAATGGGAGCAGTGACCCCGGTGGGAAACTGCGTAAAGGATACCTGGGAGAGCCTGAAAACAGGAAAAAACGGGATCGGTCCCATCACACGGTTTGATACAGAAAAGTATAAGGCGAAACTTGCCGCTGAGGTAAAAGGATTTGATCCGAAAGAATATATGGAAGTGAACGATGTTCTAAGAACGGACCGTTATACACAGCTTGCGGTGGCAGCAGCCCAGCAGGCGGTTGAGGAAAGTAAGATTCAGGGAAAAATCGATCCCAGACGTTTTGCGGTGCAGTTTGGTTCAGGGATCGGTGGAATCGGAACATTTGAAACCGAGCATACAAAGTTGATGGAGAAAGGTCCACGCCGTGTTTCACCGTTATTTGTTCCGATGATGATCGCAAATATGGCATCCGGCATGATCGCAATCCGGCATGACTGTCAGGGCTCTGCCCAGCCTTCTGTTACCGCCTGCGCATCAGGTACCAATGCCATAGGAGAGGCCTTACGGTTGATCCGCCACGGCTATGCAGATGCAGTTATCACCGGCGGCGCGGAAGCCGCTGTGCTGCCTACGGCAGTTGCCGGTTTTGTGAATTGTCAGGCCCTCAGTACATCGGAGGATCCGGATGCAGCATCGCTGCCGTTTGATAAACGCAGGGGCGGATTTGTCATCGGCGAAGGTGCGGTTGCCCTGGTTTTGGAAGAGTATGAACACGCAAAAGAGCGTGGAGCTACAGTCTATGCTGAAGTGTGCGGTTACGGTTCCTCCTGTGATGCCTATCATATTACGGCACCTCATCCGGAAGCAAGAGGTGCGGTGCAGGCCATGGAGCAGGCTATGGAGGAAGCAGATCATAGGGAGAGTGATGTGGTATATGTCAATGCCCATGGCACAGGAACCCCAATGAATGATCTGGTGGAAACCATAGCCATAAAAAAAGCGCTCGGGGAAGAGAATGCCCATAAAGCCTATGTAAGTTCCACGAAATCCATGACCGGTCATATGCTTGGAGCCGCAGGAGCGATAGAGGCATTGGCCTGTATTATGGCGCTTCGGGACCAGATCATTCCGCCTACGATCAATCTGAAGGAACAGGATGAGGCATGTGACCTTAATTATGTGCCCAATGTAGCTGTAAAAGCCGACATTACCCTGGCTCTTTCCAATTCGCTGGGGTTTGGCGGCCACAATGCCTGTCTGGCATTTAGAAAGGTGTAATTTGTTATGAACGAGATAGATATTCGTAAGTATGCAGGTTTGATGCAGGAACTGGGTCTTACCGGACTTGAGATCACCGAGGATAATAAAATGGTACGTCTTGAGCGTACCACTCCCGTAGCAGCAGTACAGCAGACAATACCCGTTGAACAGGATTTTTCACAGGATACCATGACAAAAGCGGACAGTCGTGATTACGTCAGTGTAACTTCGCCGCTTGTTGGGATGTTTTATGCGGCTCCCGCGGAAAATGCAGATCCGTATGTGTCAGTTGGTGACCGGGTAACGAAAGGCCAGACACTTTGCATCGTGGAAGCAATGAAAATGATGAATGAGATCACCGCGGAAGAGGACGGTCTGATCGCAGAGATCTGTGTCACCAACGGGCACGTGGTGGAGTACGGGACAGAATTGTTCCGTATTAAGAGGTAAAGCGATGAACAGAGAAGAGATTATGAAGATACTGCCTCACAGGGAAAATATGCTGTTACTGGATGAGGCAGAGAATGTGGATGGAACGGCGTATGGGCGTTACCACGTCCGAGGGGATGAGTTTTTTCTGAATGGTCATTTCCCGGGCAGACCCATCGTTCCGGGGGTTATTCTTTGTGAGATCATGGCACAGTCTGCCTGTGTTCTATTGCAGGATGCTATGGAAGAAGGAAAAATCCCCGTGTATGCAGGACTTAACAATGTAAAATTCAGATCACCCGTAAAGCCGGGAGATACTGTGGAAACGCAATGTCGGATCATAAGATCAAAGAAGCCGTTCTTTTTTGCAGAAGGAACGGTCACGGTAGACGGAAGGCTTTGCGTTTCAGCTGAGTTTTCATTTTGTATAACAGGAGAGTAGACAATGTTTTCAAAAATACTGGTCGCCAACCGTGGAGAAATTGCTGTTCGCATTATCCGCGCCTGTAAGGAAATGGGAGTGGCTACGGTGGCGGTTTATTCGGAAGAAGACAGGGAAGCTCTCCATGTAGCGTTGGCAGATCAAAGCTACTGTATAGGGAGTAGTGAAGCTTCCGAAAGCTATTTAAACGAGAATCAGATCATCAGTGCTGCGATTTTTGCGGGTGCCCAGGCAATTCATCCGGGTTACGGATTCCTTTCGGAAAATGCCCATTTTGCGCGTCTTTGCAGGAAAAACGGGCTTGTATTTATCGGACCGGATCCGGAAAGCATGGAACGGCTCAGTGATAAGGCAATCCTTAAAGATCTTTTCCGGGATGCCGGGCTTAGTGTGATCCCCGGAACAAAGGCAGTTACATCGGTGGAAGAAGTGAAAAAACGGGCAGAACAGATCGGCTATCCCGTCATGATAAAGGCATGTGCCGGCGGTGGCGGAAGAGGCATCCGGTTGATAAAATCGGAAGAGGAGATGGAAGATGCCTATCTACAGGCAACCGCAGAAGCGGTCAGTGCGTTTGGGGACGGCAGTGTTTATGTGGAAAAATATATTTTCCCTGCACGCCATGTAGAACTGCAGATGTTGGCTGACGAATATGGAAATGTGGTCTGTTTAGGAGACAGGGACTGTTCCCTGCAGAGGCGCAACCAGAAATTAATAGAAGAAACGCCTTCGCCGGCAGTAAAGACAAAACAAAGAAAGAAGATCATGGAACTTGCTGTAGAAGCCGTAAAAAAAGTCGGATATGTGGGAGCGGGTACATTGGAATTTCTGCTGGATGAAGACGGAAACTTCTGGTTCATGGAAATGAACGTCCGGCTCCAGGTGGAACATTGCGTTACAGAGATCCTTACCGGGTACGATCTGGTAAAATGGCAGATCCGGATCGCGGCAGGGATTCCATTGGACTTTTCACAAAAAGATATTCCGATGGAAGGCTCTGCGATAGAATGCCGTATCAATGCAAAAAGCTGCGGTACGCTAAAAATGCTGCATGTTCCGGGCGGCCCATCGGTGCGGTTTGATACCTGTCTGATCGAGGGGATGAGAGTGTCACCGTATTATGATTCGCTGCTTGGCAAATTGATCGTTTTTTCCAAGACGAGGGAAGAAGCGCTTCGTAAAATGAGGGCTTCACTGTGTGAACTGGTAGTGGACGGAATACCCACAAATATTGAAGAACAGTTGCAGATCGTGGAAGATGAGCGGTTCAGTTCCGGTCATTATGATCTGACATTTATGGGAAACAGGTGAGAGTAAGGTGCTGATAGATTTTTTGAAACCAAAGAATAAATTGGAAGAAGGAGGACGGACAAAGGCTCCGGTCCAGCAGGATGAAGGAGAACCGGAGAAAAAATGTCCGAATTGTCATAAGGATATTCCTTTAAGCCGGCTCTGGGCAAATGATCTGGTATGCCCCTGCGGTTACCATTTTCGAATGAAGGCCCGTCAGAGAATAAAAATGATCGTCGATCAGGACAGTTTCTGTGAGTTATATTCCGGGATGAAATCCGATAACCCATTAGGTTTCCCGGGGTATGAGGATAAGATAGAAACAGTACGTGTGGCAAGCGGTGAAGAAGAGGCAGTTATTTGCGGGACCGCAATGATCGGAAAACAAAAATGCTGTCTGTTTGTTATGGAACCCTATTTTATGAAGGGGAGTATGGGAAGCGCTGTTGGTGAAAAGATCACAGCTCTGTTTGAGTATGCGATCCAGTATCGTTTGCCTGTCGTAGGGTTCACGGTTTCCGGCGGGGCGCGTATGCAGGAAGGACTTTTATCCCTAATGCAGATGGCGAAAACCAGTGCGGCAGTTAAGCGCCACAGTGATGCCGGACTGCTTTACGTTGTAGTCCTTACGGATCCTACTACCGGCGGAGTAACCGCCAGTTTTGCCATGGAAGCAGACATTATTCTGGCAGAACCCGGTGCGACGGTAGGGTTTGCCGGACGGCGTGTCATAGAACAGACAACGAAAAAAACACTGCCGGAGAGTTTTCAGAAATCCGAATTTGTGTTGGAGCATGGATTTGTTGACAGTATTGTACCCCGTCCGAATCAGAAAAAATTCCTGGCAGAGCTTCTTAATCTGCACGAAGGAGGGATCTGATGAAAGATACAGCCTATGAACGGGTAAAACTCACCCGCAAAAATAATCGTCCCACAGGACAGGACTACATCAAAAATATATTCAGGGGGTTTATGGAGTTTCATGGAGACCGTTGCTATAAAGACGATCCGGCTATTATCGGTGGCATTGCCAGATTGGGAAAATATCCGGTCACAGTGATCGCCATTGAGAAAGGGCATACCACGAAAGAACGCAGTTATCGTAATTTCGGAGCTCCGCACCCGGAAGGGTATCGGAAGGCCCTCCGCTTGATGAAGCAGGCAGAGAAATTTGGCAGACCGGTCATATGCTTTGTGGATACCTCAGGGGCATTCTGCGGTATTGAAGCTGAGGAACGGGGACAGGGGCAGGCCATCGCGGAAAACCTTATGGAAATGTCCACCCTCTGTGTTCCTGTTATTTCCATCCTGATCGGTGAAGGCGGAAGCGGTGGCGCGCTGGGTCTTGCGGTAGCGGACAGGGTATGGATGCTACAGAATGCCGTTTATTCCGTTATTTCACCGGAAGGATGTGCGAGCATCCTATGGAAAGACTCCGGCAAGGCGGAAGCAGCAGCAGCGAGCCTGAAGCTTACGGCAGAAGATGCGAAACGTCTTGGAGTGATCGAACGTATCCTTTCGGAAGATGGGATAGGAGAAAAAGAGTTTTACGATCGGATCCGTGTTCTTTTAACACAGGAGATGAATGCACTGACAGGGGATCCTGACTTAGTTGGGAAACGATATGAAAGATTTCGCAGTATCGGTGTCAGCGCGATCATAAAGGAGTAATTATGAGTGTATACCAACAATTTTGTCATGAGATTACCGATGAACAGGGTAATCTGAAAAAACTGACGTTAGAGTATCCGGATAATTTTAATTTCGGCTATGATGTGGTGGATAGGATAGCGGAAGAAACGCCGGATAAAAGAGCGCTGGTGTGGTGTAATGTAGAAGGCGAGGAACATGAATTTACCTTTGATGATATTAAATTTTTCAGCAATCAGATGGCAAACGTGTTCCTGGATGCCGGAATAAGGCGGAAAGACCGGGTGATGGTAATCTTGAAACGTCACTATGAATACTGGTTTGCAGCAGTTGCACTTCATAAAATCGGAGCAGTCATGATACCGGCAACACATATGCTGACAGAAGGTGATCTGGTCTACCGGTTGAATGCCTCCGATGTGAAGGCCATAGTATGTACAACGCAGAATGAAGTGCCCGAAAAAATCCTGGCTGCCCTTGGAAAGACGGATCTGTCGCCAAAGCTCTGGTGTGTACAAGCCGATGCCGAGGGCTTCGAGAACATCACCGAATCCATGAAAAACGTCGGTGGACAGCTGGAGCGTATTCCAACGCTGGCATCCGATCCGATGGTTTTGTATTTTACCTCCGGCACAACCGGGTATCCCAAAGGAGTGATCCATGATCATACCTATCCCCTTGCCCATATCGTAACAGCCAAATATTGGCAGCATGCAGAGGATGATGGACTTCATTTCACGGTTGCGGAAACAGGCTGGGCGAAGGCATCCTGGGGAAAAATCTATGGCCAGTGGCTGGTAGGGAGTGCTGTAATGGTATATGATTTTGATAATTTCGAGCCCAAACAGCTGACCAATATCATCAACCGCTACGGAGTCACATCTTTTTGTGCTCCGCCCACGGTTTACAGGTATCTTGTGCGTAAGGGGATTCCTGATATGCCCACATTAAAACATGCGTCTACTGCCGGTGAAATGCTGGCCCCTGAAGTGTTTCGTAAATTCAGGGAACGTACCGGGCTTGTACTGTGTGAGGGATATGGACAGACTGAGACAACACTTCTGATGGCAAATTTTAATGAGGAGAATGCGGTCGAAGGATCCATGGGAACGCCTTCGCCGTTCTATAACATAGAACTTCGCGGAAAACACGGAGAAGCAGTTCCTGTAGGAGAAGTGGGAGAGGTTGTGATCATTCCGGATGAGACCGGAAGACATCCCGGGGTGTTTACTGCGTACCTTGACAACCAGGAACAGTATGATCATGTATGGCGCGATGGGGTGTATCATACCGGCGATGCGGCATATATGGACGAAAGCGGGCGCTATTGGTTTCATGGACGGTTCGATGATATCATCAAGACCGGCGGCTTTCGTGTGGGTCCGTACGAGGTAGAGAATATCCTGATGGAACATCCGGCTGTGGTGGAGTGCAGTGTGGTAGGTGTAGCGGATGCACTCAGAGGGCAGGCGATCAAGGCGGTGATCGTGCCATGTGCGGGAGTTTCCCCGACAAAAGAGCTGGAGCACGAGATCAAGGAATTCTGCAATCAGAAACTTGCGGAATACAAATGGATCCGCATGGTCGAGTTTGTGGAAGAAATGCCAAAGACCATCAGCGGAAAAATCCAAAAAACGGTTCTGCGTGATCAAAAGGGGCGGTAGATCTGTTGGAGAAAGGCTGTATGAAATGCGGGGATTAGAGATTGTCAGCCAAAGAAACCTTATGTTATACTGATTGTTAGCTTTTGAACCCATTAACGGGAAAATGCTTTTTAACAGAAGGAGTTAGCATGGGTAGGATAGGGAACAATATGGAAGAGATACTAAACGGACAGATTAGTGGTTTTCATCAATATGTGCTGAGCGAACCTGTTCATTTAAGTTACATAAGTCAAAATCTTTGTGAGATGCTAAAGGTAACCGAAGGGGATCTTCGGAGTAATGACAGGGATATGTATGCATTATTGGTGAAACCGTGCGATCGCGAAGAGTATTCTGCTTTTTTAAAACGGCTTGCCGGAAAGGAACAGACCCTTACCATAGAATACCGTTTGGTGAAAAAGGATGGATCCGAGATCTGGGTCAGGGACACAGGGACATCCCAAAAAACAGAAGATGGTGTAATGCTGGGAAGCTTTGTTTTAACGGATATTACGGATCTGAAGTCAGAAAACAGCGATCTTCATTTTTTAAATGAAACCATTCCGTGCGGATTGTTAAAATACACCTGTGAAAAGCAGCCGCGCATAACCTATATCAACCAGATCATGATCGATATTCTGCGTTTTCCAAAGGTTAAGGCAGGGGAAACAGACTATCTGGAATTGTATAAGAGTAATATTTTTTTGATGATACCCATGGAGGAGCGCCGTCGGTTTTCCATGTATTTAAACCGGGTCTATTCTGCGGAGGAGCCGATTGCAGGGGAGATGACGTTACTTCGCTGCGATGGCACAAGAGCCTACGTATTTGGGTGGGTAACCAAATATGTAAACGAACAGGGAGTTGCGGAATTTCAAAGTGTATGCATGGACATTACGAAACGGTACCAGAGTAGAAAAGCAATGGAAACGAAACGTTATCTGAAAGCACTTTCGGATGTATATGACAAGATCTTCGAGTTTAATACATCCTCCAATACGGTAAAATGTCTGTATTGCGAAGATTCTTCCATGTTTAAGCGTTTTGAGGGAATCACCATGCAGAGCGGGGAAGCGGTGGAAAGATGGATCGTTGATTCTGTGGAGCCTGATGCCCGTGACCGGGTGCGTAGTTTTTTTGGGGATTTTTTGCAGAAAAAGCTTTACGGAACCTGGAAAAACCCGCCGCAGATTTCCTATAAGGCAAGATCTTCTGATGGTGAGTTAAAACAATACAGCGGTATTTTTATCAAAGAAGATGAGACGGTCAGCTTATATTGTTGCCGAAATGTTTCAGATCCCGGCGAGAGATTGAGGATAGAGAATCATCAGTTGCGAGAGGATATGAAAGAACTTGCCATGCATTTTACGGATGGGGTAGCGGCTTTTGAAGTATCCGCCGATAATTCGGTAAAGCCTCTGTATGCCAGTGAAAATCTGTGTGAGTTCTTTGGATACACCCAGGAAGAATGGCTGACATTAATGGACAGGTATACTCCGCTGGAGAGATTTGTTGCGCGCTGTGAAGTTCCGTATGAGCAGTTTGCGAAGTTATTGAAAACCGGAGGAGAAGATTTTTCCTACTATAATGATAAGACAGCAACAGAACTTAGGATGAAGGCAGTCTGCTCCAAACGGATCGCTGATAGTTCCACACCAAGGTATGTGATGCTGTATTATCTGGATGAAACAAAGCAGGAAAAAAGGAAGGAATCCACGCAAACCTGCAGGGTTTCTATCCGTACCTTTGGATATTTTGATGTCTTCGTGGAGGAAAAACCGATTGCCTTCAGGAATAAGAAATCCAAAGAGTTATTTGCCTTGCTTGTGGACCGCCGCGGAGGTTATGTTTCTTCTGATGAAGCCATCGGTTTTCTCTGGGAAGGAGAGCCGGTAAATTCTGTTACCCTGGCAAGATACCGTAAGGTGGCACTTAGATTAAAAAATATTTTGGAAGAATACGGAATCGCAGACGTTATTGAATCAAAGGACGGAAAACGTCGTATAGTAATGGAAAACGTAGAATGTGATCTATATGATTATCTTTCGGGAAAGGAAGAATATGCCCAGCTTTTTAAAGGGAGCTATTTGTCAAATTATAGTTGGGGAGAAACCACATTGGCAGAGCTTACCGGGAAGATCGTATTTTAGTGTAGTGAAATTGGGAAGAAGGAATCCCGCAAAAAGGAACGGATATGACAAAAGCGCATCGGTTATACCGGTACGCTTTTTTGCATATAGTGAAAAAAAGACGTAAAGTATGTTGTATGGATAAAGGAAGACTAAAAATTTCCGTTCGCTCCTCTGTGGGGATCAGTCCCATTAAAGGAGCAAAGATCACCTTGCGGGATACCGGGAATCCCACGAAGATCTTAGAACAGTTTTCAACTGATGATGCAGGTACCAGTGACATTCTGGAACTTGAAACCCCACCGTTAGATTATAGTATGAAGCCGGAGCAACCCCAGCCGTACGCGTTGTATACCATTGAAGTGGAAAGTGAGGGATATGCTCCATCCACCATAAATGGCATTGAGGTATTGCCACAGGAACTGGCATTGCAGTCTGTGAACCTGCGTCCTTTAGAGGTGACGGAAGAAGAACAGAATATTGTGATTGACAATCATACCCTGTTCGAAGAATACCCGCCCAAAATACCGGAGGCAGAGATAAAACCCACTTCGGAAACCGGCGAGATTGTTTTAAGCCGGGTAGTAGTGCCGGAGATCGTAGTGGTCCACGATGGACCGCCCTCCGATCCCAGTGCCCAGAATTACTATGTGCCCTATGGGGATTATATTAAAAACGTGGCCAGCAGCGAGATCTATGCCACCTGGCCAAGAGAGACCATCAAAGCCAATGTGCTGGCCATTATGTCTTTTACCCTGAACCG
>JBJEKY010000086.1:0-2452 GCA_051878875.1 Lachnospiraceae bacterium
TACCGGAGCGGTCAGTCATTTTGCCATTGGCGGTATGCCGGATCTATGGTGTTTGGTGTTCTGTGTCTTGTCCACATTTCTGTGGGCCCGTATTGCAGCCAAATTTGCTAACAAAGCCAGTGCAGTTACATTAAACCGTGCCACCGGTGTGGTATTGACCATTTTGGGATTGGGGATCCTGCTGGTCGGAAGATAGGATTAATAAAAAGAGGGGGAAAGGAGAAGACTTTTCCCCTTGTATTTTTTCCCCCAAGTGCTATAATATTCCTTGTACGGAAGCATAGCTCAGCTGGGATGAGCGTTCGCCTCACACGCGAGAGGTCATGGGTTCGAGCCCCATTGCTTCCACTAAAAAAACAGCTTCGTGAACACCCGAAGCTGTTTTTTTATCCATTCTTAATATAATTCTGCCAAAATATCCACACACTTTTCAATACCCAAAGAGCCACTATCCAAACAGACATCATAGTTCTGGGCATGTCCCCATTTCATATCGGTGTAGAAACGGTGATAAGCACTGCGGCGGCGGTCTTTTTCTCTTAACCGCTGTTCCGGAGAGTTTTCCGTTTCTCCATATACTTCCACAATGCGCTTTGCACGGAAATCCATACTGGCATGGATAAATACAGTCAGGCAGTCTGCCTTATCCCGCAAAATGTAATCGGCACAGCGTCCCACAATGACACAGGGGCCTTCTTCTGCCAGCTTCTGAATGGTTCTACATTGGATCTCCCAAAGATAATCTTCATTGGACGGTCCAAGAGAGCGGTTGGCAAACGCAGCAGACAAAAAGCCTCCCGGAGCGTATTCACCTGCGTCTTTAATGTATTCCTCTGCAAAACCGCTTTCAGCGGCAATCTGGTGGATCAGTTCACTGTCATAGCAGGGGATATCCAGCCGTTTGGCCAGGTTTTTTCCAATGGTGCGTCCGCCGCTTCCGAATTCACGGCTGATGGTGATGATTCTGTTTTTCATAGGGATCATTCTCCTTTCGCTCGAAGCTCTTTATAGGTCTGACAGATCAAAAATGCTGCCACAAGGAACGTTAACACATCTGATACCGGCATGGAATATAATACACCATCCAGTGCAAAAAACTTAGGGAGCAGCAGGGCAAAACCCACACCGAACACCACCTCACGGATGAGGGACAGAATGGTGGATTCTGCGGCTTTTCCCATGGCCTGTAAGAAAATGAAGCAGGCCTTGTTGACACAGGCCAAAACAACCATGCACAGATAAGTACGGAAAGCCTTGATGGCAAACTCCGTGTAATAGCTGCTTTCATTGGCTGCACCAAAGACTCCGATGAGCTGCCTTGGGAAAAATTCCACCAGTACAAAAGCAACGGCACCCACCAAAGCTTCATAGATCAGCAATTTGGTAAACAATTCTTTTACACGGTCCTTATGTCCGGCACCAATGTTGAAGCCTACAACAGGGATACATCCGGCTGCCATACCCACCACAATGGAGATCACGATCTGGAAGAACTTCATAACAATACCAACTACTGCCATAGGGATCTGGGCATACTGTTCCTGGCCGAAAATGGGATCCATGGCGCCATACTTACGCAACATATTGTTGATGGCTGCCATGGCGGCGACCAGACTGATCTGGGACAAAAAGCTGGTGATACCAAGCAGCAGGGTCCGCCTGCATACATGACCGTTTAAGCGGTAATCTCCTTTTTCCGGACGTATGGTCTTCATATGGAGCAGATACCAGAAGGACACCACGGCCGTTACTACCTGACCCAGGACAGTTGCCACAGCGGCACCCATCATGCCCCAGCGGAAAATAAAGATAAAGATGGGATCCAGGATAATGTTGATCACAGCTCCCGCCAGAGTGCAGATCATGGCAAATTTCGGATTTCCGTCTGCTCGGATGATGGGATTCATGGCCTGACCGAACATATAGAAGGGGATTCCCAGAGTAATATAGAAAAAGTACTCTTTGGAATGGTAAAAGGTTTCCTCATTTACGGTTCCGCCAAACATGGCAATGATCTGGTCGGAAAAAAACAGGTAAATGGCAGTCAGCACAAGACTGATGGCCACTACCATGAACACAGAGTTTCCTACACTGCGTTTTGCGGTATGGGACTCATTTTTTCCAAGGCTGATACTGACAAAAGCGCAGCAGCCGTCGCCTACCATAACGGCAAGAGCAAGAGCCACTACAGTCAAGGGAAAGACTACCGTATTGGCTGCATTTCCGTAGGAGCCAAGATAAGTTGCGTTAGCAATGAAGATCTGGTCTACGATGTTGTAAAGGGCACCCACCAGAAGGGAAATAATACAGGGAATGGAATATTTCCGCATGAGCGTGCCGATTTTTTCTGTTTCCAGAAAAGCATTCGATTTTTGATTCATATTGTTTAACCTCCAAAACAAAAAAAGTGTGCTGACAGGAGCTGGACTTATGCCTCCTGGCTGCACACTTT
>JBJEKY010000087.1:0-2437 GCA_051878875.1 Lachnospiraceae bacterium
TGGTACTTCGTACTAATTTAAGAAATCTCATCGATATGTCCCATCAGCGTCTTTGTACCAGGGCTTATTGGGAGTATCGCCAGCTGATGCAGGATATGATGAAGGAGCTGGTGGCATATTCTGAAGAGTGGAAGTACCTTGTAGAAAACTATTTTATGCCAAAATGTGAAGTGATGGGGTTCTGTACGGAGGCACGATCCTGCGGCAGGAAACCGAAGAAATAACATTATAGGGACCGGGAAGAGTTCTGTTTTCACTAGTTGCTTACGCAAAATCGTTCAAACAGAACTCTTCCCGGTCTCATATGGAATACTTTTACGGTTTGCTGACGAGGAATCGTGTCTCCGAGCAGAACGCTTCCCGGTCTCATATGGAATACTTTTACGGTTTGCTGACGAGGAATCGTGTCTCCGAGCAGAACGCTTCCCGGTTCCATATGGAATTCTTTACGGTTTGTTGTCGCGGAAGCGTGTGAACAGAACTTGCCAGAACTTAAATAGAAAAGGAGTTTGTGTTATGGATCAGAAAGAACTTGATAGAATCATTAAGGAAAAGATTGAAGCAGGCAGGGAGTTTACCCGCCTTGCCAAAGAGGGATTTGACTCGGATCAGGAACTGAAGAAACCGCAGCCGCCTCTTGTGAAGGCTCCGGTAAGTGATGTGAGGATTAAATTGCCGAAGAATTATGAGGATCTTCCCATGGAAAAGGACTTCGTGAAGATCCTGTATAACCGAAAGAGCAGTCGGATCTATACTCAGGAAAAAATGGATCTTCTGACTCTGTCGTTTTTGATCTGGGCACAGCAGGGCGTAAAAGGAATCCGTGGAAACAATTATGCCACCATAAGAACTGTCCCCAGCGGTGGAGCAAGGCATCCTTTTGAGTTATACCCGCTTATTATGTCCGTAGAGGGCCTGGAACCGGGATTATATCACTATCTTCCATTGGAACATGAGTTGGAGCTTTTGGAGCCGTTAAACGTGTCAGACGAGGACGTGCAAAAGAAGATCAATGATACCTTGTGCGGACAGATCTGGGGGTTAAAGAGTAATGTAATCTTTTATTACAGTATCATTCCCTATAGGGGAGAGTGGAGATATTCTACGGATGCTCACCGTCCTATGATGATCGATGCCGGACATATCACCGAAAACCTGTATCTGGCATGCTCTGCGCTGGGACTGGGAACTTGCGCCAATGCAGCGGTAGATCCGGAACTGGCATCCAAGATGTTTGGACTCGATGGGGTGGAAGAGTATATCTTCTACTGTGCCAATGTGGGAACGATTGACGAGAATGAATAAATAATAGAGGAAAGTGTCCTGTTTTCACTGGTTGCTTACGCAATTACCTCTTATAAGGTCTTTTGAGGCTTGAGCGGTGCCATTCGCATTTCGTTGCGCTTCATGCCCATGACACGCTGTCGCGCTATGCATCCGGTTCGTAACACAGCCTTAGGCGTGCAAGCGCTCCTTGGCTGTGTTATGTCCTGCCTGCGCACCGCTCGATAAATCCCAATTTGTATAGATGTTCATCTTTTTATGGTATGCTTGTTTCATTTGGGATGACTTTTTTGCGAAGAGTTGACCGAATTCGCAATGAAAGTCATCCTAATTTGCTTTTGTTATTGAAACCAAGATGAATTTTTGGTGTGATTTCAGGTGAACGCAAGTGGATATTTCATCTTTTTAAACAGAATTGCCATTTGCAGGGATGAACTTCTATTATCAAGACGTGGGCATATCATGATAATTTCATCTTTGCTAAAACTTCTTACTGGGTTGGGATGAATGTTCGTATGGTCCCCAACCCGCCTACCGACGGCATAGAGGAAAATCAAATAGGAAAAACGAATAAAAGGTATCCGTCCTGCGATTTTGCGCAAGCAACCAGCAGGACGGATACCTTTTACCCATTTTTTTTATCTATTTTTCCTTACTCTTAGTTATGATCCGAGAATTCTACAAGGGCCTCACTTTTTTTATCAAGCTCTAAAAGTAGATCTTCTGATGCATTGTAGTAGGTTAAGAGTTTGTTTTTATCATCGATGGTAACGGAAAGTCTTTGTCCATCATCGTTTTCAAGAATGGCAGTTCTTCCTTCCAGTGAAAGGATGGAACCCTCTTCCATATATTCTCCGTCAGCACTGGCACCATGCATGATATAGAACGTCATATTGTCTGTATCAAAACTCGCAGTGTATATTTCGCCATCCTTCTTAACTTGATAGGAACCATGAAGATCCGGCTTTTTTTCTGTAAATAGAGATAACCCTAAAAGGCCGTTTAGAGTAATTGATATCAATAGCAAGATTAGTAAAACGGTAGTTTTATTCTTCAATGGACTTATACCTTCTTTCAATTAATTTGCACGCATATATATTCAAACATACCGTGTTATCATTGTCAACATACTTACCTTCGATTTGTTTCGACA
>JBJEKY010000088.1:0-2406 GCA_051878875.1 Lachnospiraceae bacterium
TGAGTCTTGTATTTCTACAAAACGTTCGAAAAAATCCATGATCCAAAAAGGATCATTTTTATTCATGGAATCTTTTCAAGGTTGTCTCACTGTTCAGTTATCAAGGTGCTTGCTGTTCTTAGCAGCAACTCGTATATCATACCATCTGTCGCAGCTTTTGTCAAGAATAATTTCACATTTTGTTTTCATTTCCACATGTTATCCGATGCTACTTTTCTTTCATTGACGTTTACAATTTTAACGCCGCAACGGATAATATAATATCATCATTCCATTGCGGCGTCAAGCTTTATTTTCACTTTTTTATTTTTTCATCTATCTACCTGCCAGGCTTCTTGCTACTACATAAACACCTACTAACATTTCTCCCACTGACAACCCCATCATAAGTCCTGATAAAAAGTCCTGAAAAGATGTACCGCCAAATGTATGTGAAAGTGCCTGTAACGCAATTCCCATCACTATTAATATGATTCCATATAAGCTGTTTTTTTGTTTTTCTAATTCTTGTGTTCTTCTTAATAAATCCATAATCTGATCATCGTCATATGTACGAACACTTTTTTCTTCTGATTCCTCACCATCCATCAATTCTGCGACTGTAATCTCTAATTCTTCACATAAGCTTTTAACCACAGAGTAGTCCGGCATACATTTACCTGTTTCCCATTTTGATATTGTTTTATTAGATACTCCAAGTTTTTCTGCCAGCTGTTCTTGTGTTAAATTTTTTTCTCTTCTTTTTTGTGATATAAACTTTCCTGTCATTAATTGATTCATCTATACTACCTCCATTTGTTGTTTATAATGGAATCATATCTTTTTCCAAAGATAACAACATCCCTTATTTGGAGAATCTAAGTGGAATCTATTATTTCATCTACGAATTCTTATTTGTCCGATTGTTTTTCCATTTAAAATTTCGAACGTATAGGACTACCGTCAACACCAAACAAAGGGTTTCCGACATGGTACTGGCCCACCATAATCCGTCTTTTCCAAAAATCGTTGTTAGGATTATCAACGAAATGGCTACAAAGATCAAACCCCGCCCCAGGGAAATGGCCATGGCTGATACAGGATATTCCAATGAGGTGAAATAACCTCCCAGGATCACATTGTAACCACATAATAAGAAGGACCAGGAAAAAGCATAAAATGCTGTGATAGTTTCCTGTCGTAACAAAACCAGATCTTCTGAAATAAATATAGATGCCAGTGGTTCCGCCAACAAGTAAGATGCTGCGAAAAATACGACCGAGAGAATGGATCCGGCAAATAAAGCGTATTGTAGAAGTTTCTTGCATTTTGCCTGAACCTTTTTGCCATAATAATAGCTTACTAATGGCTGGATACCCTGGGAGATTCCTGCCATAGACATGACTGCAATGGTACTGATATAACTTACCACGGTATAGCTGGCAATGTAAGCTTCTCCCAAATATTTCGTTATATAATGATTAAACAGGAAGATCACGATTCCTGCAGAGAATTCGGTTATTCCGGAAGCCAGTCCAATCCGAAGGGTACGGAAGAATAGTTTGATATCAAATCGGAAACGCACCAGTTTCATATTGGTTTTCTTCCCAAGAAAATGCACCATATAAAGCAGTACTACCACAAACTGGGATAAACCGGTTGCAAATGCTGCTCCCAAGACTCCTTTATGAAATACGATCACAAACAGAAAATCCAGGATACAGTTTAAAACACAGCCCAGTGTTACAATAATGGTAGTCTTCACAGGATAACCGTCGGTTTTAATCAGTACTTCCAGAGAATAGGAAATGATAAACGAAATACTGAACATGGCAATCGTAACCAGATACGTGCACACATTTGTGTGGGTTTCTGCCCCGGAACCTAAAAAGGCTGCTAATTTTTCCACTCCAAAAAATACGGAAATTGAGATCAGGATGGAAACGATACATACGGTCAGAATATTCTGGGTGAAGACCTCCTGTGCTTTTTTCTTATTTCCTTCTCCCAGATGAATTGCAATAATGGTGGATGATCCGACAGAGAATGTTAATGCTACAGAAAAAATAAAGGTTACAAAAGGCATTGCAATATTTACGGCGGAAAGTGCCATTTCCGAAACGCCTCTTGCAACAAACAGTCCATCGATCATGGTGTAAAATGCGTAGACCCATTGTGCCACCAGAGATGGAATGATAAAACGTAGAAAATCGCTCTTCAGGGATTTGCCCTCAAGCTTCATTATAAAACCTCCAATTCTTTTGTTTATTCTTCTACATTTCCAGTATATCAGATAGTATACAAAAAAGCCAGCGACATAAAGTCACTGGCTCTTTAGCGGAGAAGGAGGGATTTGAACCCTCGCGCCGGTCACCCGACCTATACCCTTAGCAGGGGCACCTCTTCGGCCTCTTGAGTACTTCTCCA
>JBJEKY010000089.1:0-13522 GCA_051878875.1 Lachnospiraceae bacterium
AGTGCCCTATAGTTGTCCGTCGTTTTAAAATAGGCAACAGCATGCAACGCATGCTTTAACATATCGCCCCGTTTTCCACTGGCAAACATTGATGTTCCCACGACGAAATGTCCGTAAGCTAAGGCCTCATAATCCTTCATGCGCTCCGCTTCACGGATCAGTCGCTTTCCATCCGGAATCGCCAGATTAGGGTTGATATCAAAGTGGTCATATGCCTGTTCCAGCAGATCATTTAAATGACTATCCATATTTGTTACCTCTCTCTTCGTTTCAACACACGTTCCTTATCCCTATCGTATCTTCGCAGGTTTTCCCACCTAACTTCTTCTATGTAACAATCCTTTAGTCTACAAACTTCATTTCAAATTCATTTAGTGGCATAGGTTCCGCAAAAAAGAATCCCTGTATCATGTTCACATGATTCTCTTTCATGATCTGATACTGGACTTCGTCCTCCACACCTTCCACACAGACATTCATCTTCATCGCTTTGGCCAATTCCGAGACCATTCTCACAAATACCTGTGAATACTCATCCCTTCCGACGTCCTTTACAAAGCACCGGTCCACCTTCACGATATCTATGGGCATTTCCCGGATATGGTTCAATGACGAGTACCCCGTGCCAAAGTCATCCAGTGCAATGCGCACCCCTTCTTCCCGGATCTCGTTCAAAAGCTTATTCATATAAGTCATGTCATTAATGGCAAGACTCTCTGTCACTTCCAGCGTCAGGTTAGAAGGACGTAATCCGGTTTCCTGAAGCACGCTTTTGATCTTCTCCTTCATATCGCTCTGCACAAGCTGTACCACGGAGAAATTCACATTTACCTTATAATCCGGATGTCCCAGGTCATTCCATCGTTTACAGGCCGCACAGGCTTGTTTCAGCACATAGTCTCCGATGGGTTTGATCAATCCCAGATACTCTGCCAGCGGCACGAAATCGGAGGGAAGAACCCTTCCCATGACCTTGGAATTCCATCTCACCAGTGCCTCAGCTCCCACACAGGGATTTCCCCGTCTCGAAACATCCATGATCGGCTGATAAAATACTTCAAATTCTTCCTCAGGATGCATACAGGCATCCCGCATGAATTTCTCCATATCCAGACGTCTTACATCTGTAACTTTCGTATCTTCTCCATAGAAATGGACACAGTTCTTGCCGGCCTTTTTGGCTTCAAATAATGCCATATCTGCCTTTTTGATGATCTCTTCCACCGTATCCGCATCTTTAGGGAAACAGCAGATTCCCATACTCATGGTGCAATAGTAATCTGCTCCCCGTAAAAACCACGGATGTTTAAAAATCTCTTCGATAGATTCCAATATATCCTGTAGTCTATTATAATTGCTGTCGCTGATAATTACAACAAATTCATCACCGCCGACGCGGTAACAGGTGCTTTCAATCCCTTTGACCTTGCGTAAATTGGAGGAAATCGCTTTCAACAGAATATCTCCGTACTGATGCCCCAGTCCGTCATTGATGTGCTTAAAGTCATCCAGGTCAATGAAAAACAGTGCCCCGTTTCCTCCATTCTCTTTCGCCAGCTGCACAAAGAAATCCAAATCCTGTTCGCACCGCATCCGGTTAAACAATCCTGTAAGAAAATCACTGTTGGAAGATTTCTCAATCTTCTTTTCATAATTTTTCTGCTGGGTAACATCCTGAAAGGTATACATTTCCACCTTGCTGGAATCTACCCACATAATCTCCGATTTGCGAAACGAAAGCCAGAGTTTCAAATCTTCTATGTAATATTCTACCTGCTCATTGCAGTCCCTTACCACATCCCGCAGGTCTATTTTACTTAATCTTGCCTGAACCTCCCCGGAATACAGATGATTATGAAACAGTATCTCTCTGGTTTCCGGTTTCACAACAACAACTCCCACATTTAAGTTCTCCATGATCTCTTCCATGGAGGTAATAGAGCCGGACAGGGAATTCTGTGCCACCCTCTTCATAATGATACTCTGAATGATCTTCCGGACATCTGACAAGAAGCCAACTGTCTGCGCCTCCCAGATCCGTTGCTGCGATCTATCGGAAAACGCCAGATACATGATCACATCCTGTCTCATATAGACAGGCAATACCATAGTGGCCAGATAACCTTTTTTCTCCATGTAGGCTCTTTGATCCTCATTCAACATGGTATTTGAGGACACGATATAAGTTTCCTTCCTCATAAAGGGAACGCTGTCCAATGAAACATCCTGTTCCTTCTCCATGCAGGAATAATCACGGTCTGCAACCCATTCTCCGATCATGGACACGGTTTTTCCATCCTCATTGATGCGGTACAGATTCGCTGTATCCAGATTCATCTGTGTACAGACTTTTTCAAAAATATTCTGTACTACTTCTACAATATCGTTTTCAGACTCCAGCATCTGAACAATATCTGTAAGTAGCGCATTTTTCTGAAAGTCTGCTTCCATTTCCTGTCGGGCCGCCTGGGATAATTCCATCTTAAGTTTCGCTTCCCGGACTTTAGCAGACATATCAAGCTGCCATTTAATAAGCCGGTATCCCAGTTCCACCGCCTTATCATACTCTGACCCATTCAAATATCGAAGCCCATCTAAGCAGGTTATTTCCTCGTTTTCTTCCGGCTTTACAAATCCCAGCATACATAAGATACCATTGGGCGTACCTTTATCTTTTAGCAACAAGCACTGGCAGACCGCCGCTGTATCCTGCATAGGGACCGGAATAATATCTTCCATGAAGTTATTCTCCACAGCATCCACCAGTTCCATCAACCGTTCTCTGGGAAGGTATTGCGAAATGCGTTCCCTTTCCGGTTCTTCCAGATAAGAAAGATCTGCCACGATCTCATGTTTCCGGTTCATTGCTATGGTATAAATCTGTGTGGTTTCATATAAAAACCGCTGTATCAACGGTAAATACTCCACCTCTAACTTGTTTTCCTCTGCCATCCTATGATGTCTCTCACTTTGTAACTTCGTTTCCATTTTTCTTCCCCTGGCTTGTCCTATATCCTATCACATATAGATGTGTATCAAGACGTTGTTCTATGCCGTACTCTCTCAACAAACTATATTCTTTATTCTGCCTAAGCTGCTGTTTCATGAGTCCATGTTCGTTACCATAGACTACCATGATCCCCCCTTCTTTTAATAGTTCTTTTCCCTTTTTAAAAAGCAACTCATAACATCGTCTGATTTCCTGTCTGCCAACGTTTTTCGTTGCCACCGGCATATCCGTGATGATCTCGTCGAACAGATAAGAATGTGTGAAATCCTCAAAGTCTCTCTGTATATAATGAATATATGGTCCGATTTTCTCCGAATTGGTTCTGGCTTTCCGGATCGCTTCTCCGAAACTGTCTACACCGTAGCAATCTCCGGTGGTAGTTACTGCCCTTCGCTCAATCAGCATAGTACCTACTCCGCAGTAAGGATCCAGTACCTGGGCTCCGGTTTTCAGATATCCGCCAGCCAGCTTAAGAAGCGTTGCCGCCAGATAGGGCTTGATTGAAGAAGCCACTGCCTCTTTCCGATAGTCAAACCGGTGTCTGGGTAAGGTAAAAAGCTTCACCATAACCCGGTGTCCTCCTTCAGAATTTGGAAGCAACCGGATTTCTGCCTCATATCCCGATGTGGTATTGATCAGTTTTCCTTTGCTTAATCTGGTAAGTTCCTGACCGATCCGTTTCACATACGCACCTTTTTTGCTGCGCTCCATAAGATCGGACAATCCGATCCTCACTCCCATGGGGCCGGACTGTTCATGAGAGTTCTTCAGAAATCCGACAACTCCGAGTTCGGATATTTCCTTTGCCAGAGTTTCCGGTTCCGCTTTCTGCTCATGACTGGTTCCCATGTAAAACAACAGTTCCTCATAGGTTCGGATTTCAAATAACGCATCCAGGTCATCGGTTTTCACCATCACCCCTCCGGGGACTTTTTTTCTGGGCACTTTCGGAAGTTGTTTTATGGTCACATCCTGCAGACCCTCTTTTGTAGTCAAAAGAATTTCCTGCACCCCGGTAAGACCGGTAAACTTATGCTTCGCCAGAGCATTGTTTGCTGTCAGCATTTCAAATAAAATACCTGCCTCCGACATAAGATGTCCCCGGTGTTCTTCCGGCATCTCCATATCCAGTAGTTCATCCAGCCGCTGTTTCAATTCAGGGATCAGGCTTTTATAATCCAGTTGTGCCAAAGCCTTCAGATAATCTTCCCGGATAAACAGGGTCTCCTCTTCTCTGTAAGCCCGGTATATTGCATCCAAAGACTCCTGACTTTTTACACCGGAAAGGATCTGAGCCACGCATCTGCGTACCTTAGGGTCTTCATGGAAAAAAAGCTGTTCCAGCTCTTTTCTCATCTCCAAAACCCTCTCTTTATCCTGTTTGTTCCTGCTTAACCAAACCTCGTCCGCTTCTCCATTCTTTTCCGTGGATTGCATTTGTCGCAATTCATCCCGCATAAGGAACAGATTTTCTTTGATTTCCCGATTGTTTTTTATATTCTCAATGTTTTCTTTGATCATTGACAATTACTTCTCTCCGTTTTCCAAAATAAAGGTATCCACATCCTCTTTAAAGGTCTGCCATGCAGATTCATTTTCCACAAAATACTTTGGACAATTCTTTCCTGTCACATCATAATGGCGCATCAGGTCCTCACTGGTCAGTTCAAACCGCCCCATCAGATACGCACACAGTTCCACTAAAGATTGATATGTAGACTCCGTAAATCTTCCGCTCTCATCCGGATGACAGCACTCAATGGAAATCGTATCCGAATTCCGGTCATTTGAAGCATAGGCAATCTCTGCAGTAGGGATGCATTGCACGATCTCACCATCCAGTCCAACGATAAAATGAGAACTGGCTTTCGTAGTGTGACTGTCCTTTAATCCCTCAAAGTAATCCCGGTTTTCAAGTGCCGTAGTCCCGGGGTTAGCCGTATAATGCACCACGATCCCATTTATCTCTTGAAGCGATGTTCCCGGTCTGCTGTACTCATTTATGGTCAACAGTTCCACATCTAGCTCAGGCTGTTCCAAATAGCGTATTCCCTGTTTAGCGATCTGTGCTCCCGCGTCTGCCGGAACGTTCTGCCTGCTCTTTTTTACTACGATCCCAAGGACTAAAAGACAGCAAAGCGTAAGAAGGATCGTTCCTGCTATGATCATGTTGCTGTTTGTTCTTCGTCTGCCTCTTCTGTATGCCATGTTTACATGTTCATCCCTTTATTCGCCGCTTTGCGGCATGGTATCTAAATATTCTGCTACTTTTTCATAATTCTTTGTTTCCATGCAGCAGACTGCCCCTTTGATATGTTCCCGGAACTGTTCCGGAACATTGGACTCATCTAATTTTTTCAAAAGCTGCATGGCGTGTTCCAGATTGAACTGCATCATATCCTGCTTTACGGCCTGCACAGTCCTTACCACATCTTCTGCGGTCAGATTTTTTTCGATGGTTTCCTGGATATTCTTCACTTCTGTAGCAATCTGCTGCTGCGTGGAATCTGGATTTGCCACCAGATCATCCGGAAGGTTTTTTCGAATAATACGATACAACACTGCTACTTCTATGGGTTTTGAAATATAGTCATCAAATCCCTCACGCATATAAAAGTCCCTGACTCCGGATGCCGCACTGGCTGTCACTACCACCACCGGTGCTTCCTTGCTTAAGTTTTCTTCCATTGTCCGCATCTTCTTCAAGGTTGCAATACCGTCCATGTCCGGCATCATATGATCCAGCAGAATGATATCATATTTTTCTCTCTGCACTGCCTCAAGACACTCTTTTCCACTGGTCACGCACTCTACGTGCATTTTGGTTTTCTTAAGGATTCCGTTGATCACCGCCAGATTCATGCGGTTATCGTCTACAGCCAGAAGCTTGGCATTGGGTGCCAGAAACTCCTGTCCTTCCTCCTGTTTGGGCACTGCGGTATCCTTAAATACCTCGTCCCGGTTTCCGATAGGCGTTGCATCTTCCACTTCCTGTGTAAGTTCAAACTGAAACAGAGAACCCTGTCCATACTCACTTTCTGCATTAAGGCAGCTTCCCATCTGTTGCAGGATCTGGTTCGTAACGGTTAAGCCCAGTCCCAGTCCATCCAGCAGGCGATCCATCGGATCCATTTTTTCATCAAATTGTCCAAAGGCCTGTTGCATATCCTCATCTTTAATGCCGATTCCGGTATCTTTGACACGTACTTTCAAACAGATTCTGTTCTCATCCACCGGTTCAAAGCCTATCTGATAGGAAACCCGTCCGATAGGCGTATAGGCCACCGCATTGGCCAAAAGATTGAGGATCACCTGTTTCATACGCTCTCCGTCTCCCCGAAGGACAGATGGGAGCGATTCATCAAATTCCAGCTGAAGGTCAAGGGACTTGCTATCTGCCCTGGTTTTGATCAGCGTATAGGTTTCCCGGATCACCTCCGCAATACTGTAAGGTGCTTCCTCAATAAACAACTGCCCTTTCTCGATCTTGGAAAGATCCGAAAGGTCAGAAAGCAAAGACTCCATGATCTTGCCGGCACTATAGATGTTCTCCAGGTATTCACTGCTCTCCGCATCAAACTCCTTCTCTTTTAAGATTTCGTCCATTCCCAGGATCGTACTTAGCGGAGTTCGCAGTTGCCCGGCCATACTGTTCAAAAAGGCCGTTTTTGCCACATTATCATGCTCATGCTTTTCCTTTTCCCGAAAAGCGCTCTCACACTCTTCCCGAAGATTTTCCACCTGCTCTTTTAGCTTCTGTGCATCTTTTTGCTGTTTAAAAGAAGAAGCATATAGCAATCCTCCTAATATCAGAAGGATTACCATAGCTCCGGTTAAGATCCAGAAAAAAAGCTGTGGCCAACCGGTATATCCTGCTTTTCCTGACAAAAACGCCAGACATCCGAAAGCAACCAGCAGGATCAATGTGACGATATTATAGATCACATAAATAATGGATGTTTTTTTCATAAACACACTCTCATTCCCGTTTATAGTTCTACGTCAAGTTCCACCGGACAGTGGTCGGAACCCATTATCTCCGTATGTATTTTGGCATCCTTTAACTTATCTTTCAGCGATCCTGAGGTGATAAAATAATCAATTCTCCATCCCGCATTTTTTTCCCTTGATTTAAACCGATAGGACCACCAGCTGTAAATCTGTTCCAGATCCGGGTAAAAATAACGGAAAGTATCAATGAATCCATGCTCCAGCACGGTACTGAATTTTCCTCTTTCTTCATCGGTAAATCCTGCGTTGTGATGATTTGTCTTGGGATTCTTAAGATCGATCTCTTTGTGCGCCACATTGAGATCCCCGGCATAGATCACAGGCTTTGTCTCCTGTAGTTTCTCGATATAGGCAAGAAACGCATCTTCCCACTCCATACGGTAAGAAAGGCGTTCCAGTTCCTGTTTGGAATTTGGTACATATACCGTCACGAAATAAAAGCTGTCAAATTCCAGGGTAATAACCCGTCCTTCCTGATCGTGTTCCTCTATTCCTATTCCATAGGAAACGGACATCGGTTCCTGTTTGGTGAAAACCGCTGTTCCGGAATATCCTTTTTTCACGGCATAATTCCAGTATTGGTGATAGCCCGGAAGATCAAGCTCTACCTGTCCTTCCTGTACTTTACTTTCCTGAATACAAAAAATATCCGCATCGGCCTCCTTAAAAAAATCCATAAATCCTTTTGTCAGGCAGGCTCTGATGCCATTTACGTTCCACGAAATCAATTTCATCCTACTTCATTTGTTCGTAAGCGTTTACGAATTCCTCTCTCTTTCTTCTTACATTTTCAAACTGTTCCTCCACATGGGTATACACATGGGCTCTTAATGATTCCACCAGTTCACAGGTGGCGGTATATAACGGTGTCAGGCCGAGATTTCCGGTGACTCCTTTTAATGCATGTGCAACTTCAAAAGCCTCCTCGTAATCTTTTTCATCAAGACACGCTCTCAGCTTCGGTATTTCGTCCTCTTCGACAAACTGATCCAGACAAGAAACCAATAATTCCTCATCTTCCAAAAACCTATCCATAACTCCCTCTACATCTGCGCCATACAACGCAAGCTTTTCTGTAAATGAACTCATTTGCTGCCTCCTGGTTTCTTATTTCTCCTCTTTCTGTCGTCCTAGTAATTCCACGATCATCTGTTGCAGATCTTCCACACGGAAAGGCTTGGAAATATATGCATTCATCCTGGCTTGTCTTACCTTCTCCAAATCCTCGGGACTGACATTTGCTGTCATGGAAACGATCTTTACACTTTTTGCATCTTCTCTTCCTGATTCCCTGATCCGTCTGGTTGCTTCATATCCATTCATGATCGGCATTTGGATATCCATGAAGATCATATCATAAGTTCCCGCCGGATGATTCAAATATTGTTCCACAGCAATTTTGCCATGCTCCGCCGTGTCCACCATGGCTCCGAACCGCTCTAACATCCGCTTTGCTACCAGCATATTGATGGGCTGGTCTTCCACCATAAGCACCCGTTTTCCTTCCAGAACCCGGGTGTTTTCCACCACATTTTTCTTAACCTCGTCTACAAAAGTCACCGGATCAACTATGGTCACACTGGTTCCGCCTCCCGGCTCACTTTCAATCTCTATATTGGCACCTTTGGCATCTACAATACTCTTTACTACAGATAATCCCAATCCGGTACCGGACAGATAATTCTCTGCTGATTCCCGATCCCTGTAAAAAGGTTCGAATACATGCTTCATATCTTCTTTCGAGATTCCTTTTCCGTGATCCTTGACCTCCACACGATAAAAACCTTCTCCCGGTCGCTTTCCCGGAAGTTCCGTAATCCGAAATTCAATGATATCCTTATCCGAACTAAACTTCGCTGCATTGGATAACAGATTTAATACCACTCTGGATGCTCTGTCCGGATCCACAATTGCCACTTCATGCTGAATATTGATCTTCATCTTCAATTGCTGGTTCTGTTTCTTTAGCGTGGATTTGAACTCTTCCGCAATGCGTTCTGCCAGCTCTCTCACATTCGTGGGTACCGCCATCAAACGGATCCCTCCATCCTGTGCATTATTGGAATCCAGAATATTACTCACCACATCCACCAGCGTCTCGGATGAAGACAGGATAATATCCATACATTCCCTGACTTTCTGAGGATTATTGATATCCATTTTGGCGATTTCTGCCATACCTACAATTGCATTTAAAGGAGTACGGATCTCATGACTCATATTAGCCAGGAAAACGTTTTTCGCCTTTAGGGCTTCGGCCTCCCGATCCATACTGTTTTTTAGAACCTTTTGCTGCTCCCTGCTCCGGATCACTGCTGCGGTCACATCGGAAATAGAACAGCAGATCAGCTGTTGTTCCTGCTCAATATACCAGAACTGCGCATGGTAAAAGTGCTTCTGCCCTTCTTTGGTCATCCGGTCAAAAAATACATCATAGCCTTCTTCTGTTTCCAGAGCTTTCAGTATCTTTTCCAATTTCATTTTTTCGAAGTTTGCAGTTGCATCTTCTTTAGAAGCATATTTGTTAAAATACTTCTCCCCGCCTGCGTCAATATTGGCAATGTATTCAAACCGCGGCTTTCCGGTAACCGGATCATCGGTAAGCTCCTTGGCCCGTCCTGTTTTTCCGTCGATGATCAGCAATTTATAGAATTCCCGCCTGCATGCATTATGCAGGATAGAGTACTCCAGCATCTCTTCATTCTCAAACAACCCACTCAGGCCCTGTTTATTATTGTCTACATTGTTTTCTGAAAAGAATTTATTCATAATAACACATCTATCCCTTCACGGCGTTTTCTATTTAATATACATATCCAGACATCGATATAACTCTTTTTCACTGATAGGCTTGGAAATGTGATCATTCATTCCTGCCTCAATACACTTCATCTTATCCTCCACAAAAGCATTTGCAGTGGTGGCTATAATGGGAATCTCACAATCCTTCCGTTCCCTATGGCTCCGGATCAATCTCGTGGCCTCTAATCCACCCATGACCGGCATACGGACATCCATCAAGATCGCATCATAATGATATTCTTCTGACTCCAGGTACGTAGCAACAGCCATTTTACCATTTTCTGCAAGATCCACACTGATCTCTTTGCGATTTAGCATTTTCGTCAGGATCTTTGCATTCAACGGCTGGTCTTCTGCCACCAGAACCCGCTTTCCACGCAGACTCTCCGGATTGATCTCCTGACACTGTTCTTTTTCTTCAATGGGGTCCGTAAGTTCAAACTCCATCTTCACCCGAATGGTAGTACCTTCTCCGGGCCAGCTCTGCACGTTGATCTCTCCGCCGAACAGATCCAGAAGCTGTTTGACGATACTTAATCCCAATCCGCTTCCTACACGCTGGTCAGTCTCCTCCACATGTTCCTGGCTGAATGCATCGAATGCCTGCGATACAAACTCCTTGGTCATTCCGATTCCGGTATCCTTCACCTTAAACAGAACCGTTGCTACCTTGTCCTTTACAGAAAGCGTGTTAGCTTCAAACAACACCATACCGCCTTCCGGTGTATATTTTACGGAATTGGACAACAGGTTCATGAAAATCTGACCAAACCGAAGCTTGTCCACAACGATCCACTGATCCTTTAAATCACCCAGATCGCACAAGAACATCAGTCCCTTTGACTTGCATTGCTCGCCGATCACCCGCTCAATGCTTTCCATAAATTCATTTACACTGTAGGGTTCCATCCGGAGGATCATTTTATTTTCTTCTAACTGGGAAATGTCTAAAATATCATTAACCAGAGACAACAGCAGCTGTCCGGAAGATAAGATCCTCTCCAGATATTCCCTGATATTATGTTCATTAACTTCATCCAACGCAATTTCTGCCATTCCCAGGATTCCGTTTAAGGGAGTCCGAAGATCATGACTCATTCTGGATAAAAAGTCAAGTTTGGCATTCTCTGCCTCCTTTGCTTCTTTCAGTGCCTGCTTTAACACGCGTTGTTTTTCATGTTCTTCACTATAAATGTCTGATATATCCTGCACCACCAGCAACAGTTTGGTGGAAAAATTGCGAAGTTTGGTGACCACCATACGCTTCCGGTACAGTTTCCCGTCTTCCCCTTTCATGGTAAAGGGAAGGACATACTTATGCTCTTTCTTCACTTTTTGCCACAGTACGCTAAGTTCTGTTTCCTCCATGAACATGTTGCGTTCTGTTTCCACAATATCTTCTGCGGAGCATCTAATGTACTCCGAGTAACTTTCATCCTCTGTTTTCTCTCTTCCCACAAAGGTACTGTTATCCCGATAGTAGCCCTCGATCTTCTCTGTCAGCACATCAACTGCCATCACCACTTCATAATCCATGTGGATAACCGTATGGCCGATTTCCAGATCACGGATACGTTCCGTAATATCCCTTGCTACCACATAGCCTTCCACATTCTCCGTAGCAGGATTAAACAGCATGGAGACTTCAAACGATACCCAGCAGATCATATCTTCCGTCAAGCCAAAAGGAACCTCCAGGAAAATACGGTTATTACCTTTTTCATATTCTTCCAGCAGTTTCTTCTGGGTAAAAGTCTTAATTACTTCTTCCCGCTTCTCTTTGGTAAGAACGTAATGACTGATATTGGATGCCCAGTTTTCTATGGAATGACCATCAACCCCTTTTCTTAATCTGGGGTACTTGGTCTTGGTGTTAAACATTTTATCTTTTTGCAGATTCAGTTCCGCATAGCCTAAGGAGGATTTCTTATAAGTCTCCATGTAAGCCAGCTGACTATTATACTTCTGCTCCTGCTTGATCCTGTCGGTAATATCCTTGGCTGTACCATACACTTTGCTGGGGCGTACGGATGCTTCAAACATGGTGGTCAACAGGATCTGCACCACCCGGTAATCGATCCAGTTCTTTGCTTTCCACCGTACTACGATCTCCTGATGCACTACGCCCATCCGTGCATTATCAATGGCTTCCTTCAGTTTCTTCGCATCCTCGATAGGCATTTCCGGCGTGTCTGTCATTAATTTGGTGGTATAATCCGTAACCACACGATCCTCGCCATTCAGATCATCCGAGAAAAAGGTCATTTCATCCTTTTTCAGATCAAGACTCATGAAGCTGTAATGGTTCTGTCTGGATGCGATCCTTAAGCAGGACTCCAATTCGTTTAGTGCCTCCAGGTTCTCAATGGTTCCCACCGCCTTAATAGGCAGATGGTTAGAATCATAAATGGTAGTAAGATGCACCCGGCACAACTTTTCTCCGGAAATAAAATTCAATCTGACCTCAGCCTCAGCTTCCTTCTCTCCATTCAGGATCCGCTGATACAAAGCACGGACTTTCTCCATGTCCTCCTGTGCAGTGTAGCCACACTCTTCCAGTTCCTCCGGAATATTCTGCGCCACATAGCTTCCGCCCAGGGCACTGACAAACCGCTCCGTCCGATAACAGGTATGAGTATCCAGGTCATATTCCCAATACAAAAGCTTGGATTGCTCCAACACCGTGGTAAAAGTCTGTACACCCTCACCTGCTATTTTTTCGGCATCCACCTGTTCCGTGATATTTGATATAAACTCCACATGCAAAGTCCGCTGACCATCCGTGTAATCTTTTCCCTTCATCAGGAAAGATTCTCCCCGGCTATTCTTCACAATCCGTTCCCGGCAAACACCGCAGCTGGTACTGCAATGATCGCACGGAGAACAAGCGTGCATAATACACTGATAACAGGTCTTACCCACGCTCTCTTCCTCTAAGAAAAAGGTACTCTTCATTGCCTTGTTTACGTAGACGATTTCATACGTCTCCTTGTCTATCACGCAAACACCACCAGGCAGATCGTCCAACATTCTTTTCCACATGTCTTCTCTCCCGGAAAGTCAATCACATAGTTAGAGTTATTTTAACACTTTTTCTCACATTTGTCCATTTTCAGATAATGATTTTGTATTCTTTCTGACTTTATTCCAAAGATCCGGCAATCCACATCACAGCTTCCGAAACCATTTCTTCATTTTGCTGTCCGGCAGCTTCCTTCAGATCCTCATAACGATACTTTCTTCCTAACAATGCGGTCTGCACTTTATCAGACAGTTCTGCATCCAGTGCATCTGTATAAACCTTCACATTACTGATGACTCCTGATTCTGCCTGCAACAGCACCTGTAATTCTCCCCAGTCAAACCGATGAAGTAATTCATTACTCATGGAAAGATTGGTTCCAAACCGCCATTCCTCCGATGCAAATTTCTGTCTTCCTTTTTCAATCTCGTCCCATTCTTCTTTTT
This sequence comes from Lachnospiraceae bacterium, assembly GCA_051878875.1. Classification (GTDB taxonomy): domain Bacteria; phylum Bacillota; class Clostridia; order Lachnospirales; family Lachnospiraceae; genus XBB1006. Next base: position 13,292 of record JBJEKY010000089.1, read on the forward strand.
CCGGCTTCCATTCGGTACTGCTTAACCCGTATTCTTCCTCAAAAGCTTTCACCAGTGCTTTTCGCATGGACTCAATGGTGATCTCAGGATTTAATTCCGAAAGGTTTACTACACGGCTTTTTACGGATGACACACCCTTGGACTTTAACTTTGCTTCCGATACGGTAAGATAATCAGACAGTTTTGCGGAATTCACATCGATCATAATGGTTCCGTGGCTGTATGCATAAT
>JBJEKY010000090.1:0-62429 GCA_051878875.1 Lachnospiraceae bacterium
CAGCAATGTTGTTCAGTTTTTCCTTAAATTCATCTTCTTTGATACCGAAATCTTTTAAGGTCTTTGGAATGTTCAACCGAACATTGAACTCATCGATCTTCTCGCAAAGGCTGTTGATCAGTGCTTTTTCGGATGTTCCGTCAAGTCCCATTCTGCGGGCAATCTCTGCATAGCGGGACGCAGCTACAGGATCTTTGGCATTGTATTTAATAACGTATGGGAGATAAATGGCATTTGCACATCCGTGTGGAATGTGTCCGGTGGAAAAAGCAGCTCCTGTTTTGTGTGCCATGGAATGTACAATACCCAGTAATGCATTAGAGAATGCCATTCCTGCCAGACATTGTGCGTAATGCATCTGTTCGCGGGCATCCATGTTTCCGTTGTAGGAAGCCGGCAGATAATCCAGAACCATTTCAATTGCCTGCAGGGCAAGAGGATCTGTAAACGGACAATGTAAGGTGGAAACGTAAGCTTCAATGGCATGTGTCAAAGCATCCATACCGGTGTAGGCTACCTGTTTTTCAGGAAGGGCAGCAACCAGATCCGGGTCCACGATGGCAACGTCAGGTGTGATATTGAAGTCCGCAAGAGGATATTTTACACCGGTGCTGTAATCGGTGATAACAGAGAATGCCGTAACCTCTGTAGCAGTTCCTGAAGTGGTAGGAATTGCAGCGAATTTTGCTTTCTGTCGTAATTCCGGAAATCCGAACGGTGTGATCAGGTCTTCGAATTTAGTATCCGGATATTCATAGAATGCCCACATGGCTTTGGCAGCATCAATCGGAGAACCTCCGCCCATGGCTACGATCCAGTCCGGCTCAAAAGCCTGCATGGCTGCAGCGCCCTTCATGACGGTTTCTACAGACGGATCCGGTTCCACACCTTCGAAAAGCTCAACTTCCATACCGCCCTCTTTCAGGTATTGTACTGCTTTGTCCAGGAATCCCTGACGTTTCATGGAGCCACCGCCTACAACAAGGATGGCTTTTTTTCCTTTCAGGTTTTTCAGTTCTTCTAAGCATCCTTTTCCGTGATAAATGTCTCTTGGTAATGTAAATCTTGCCATACGTAACATCTCCTTTGAACTATTTGTTATTTAATTAACGAAATCATAACACTGTTAAAAAAATAACACAATAGGAGAATGGAACAAAATTGTATTTTTAGAAGTACAATTTATGTGCTATGCAAAAGCCGGGAAAACGCAAAAAAGTCAAACTAAAAGGCATAGGAAAAATAAATGCACAATTGACAAAAAATAAACGATAGATTGATTAATTTTTTCAATATTTTCATTGAGTTTCTTTCAAAGCGTTGCTATAATAAAGTACAGAACTGGGTTTTTGGACCCATTAAAGAACACGAAACATACAAGGAGGAACTAGGGGAATGTTTACATTTGACGAAATTCAGAAAGTAGACCCTGAAATTGCGGCAGCGATTACCGCAGAGAACGAGAGACAAGATAGCCACATTGAGCTGATCGCTTCTGAGAACGTGGTTAGTAAAGCAGTTATGGCAGCTATGGGTAGCCCGTTAACCAATAAATATGCAGAAGGTTATCCGGGAAAGAGATACTATGGCGGATGTGAGTGCGTAGACGTTGTAGAGAATCTGGCAAGAGAACGTGCAAAGGAGTTGTTCCATTGTGATTATGTTAATGTGCAGCCACACTCCGGCGCACAGGCTAACATGGGAGTATTCTTCGCAGTACTTCAGCCGGGTGATACATACATGGGAATGTCCTTAGATCATGGCGGACATCTTTCACACGGAAGCCCGGTTAATATGTCCGGAAAATATTTCCACGTTGTACCATATGGTGTAAACGACGAAGGATTCATTGATTATGATGAAGTAAGAAGAATTGCATTAGAGTGCAAACCGAAAATGATCATCTGCGGAGCTTCTGCTTATGCAAGAACTATCGATTTCAAGAAATTCAGAGAGATCGCTGATGAAGTTGGAGCAGTTCTGATGGCTGATATTGCTCATATCGCTGGTCTTGTAGCAACCGGACTTCATCCAAGTCCATTCCCATATGTTGACGTAGCAACCACAACCACACATAAGACTCTTCGCGGACCTCGTGGTGGTATGATCATGGCTACAGCAGAAGCTAACGAGAAGTTCAACTTCAACAAGGCTATTTTCCCGGGAATCCAGGGTGGTCCTTTAATGCACACCATCGCAGCAAAGGCTGTATGCTTCAAAGAAGCATTATCTCCTGAGTTCAAAACATACCAGGAGCAGATCTTAAAGAACTGCGCTACTTTAGCTGAAGAGTTAAAGAAGAGAGGATTTGAGATCGTTTCCGGCGGAACTGATAACCACTTAATGTTAGTAAGCCTGTTAAATAAAGGTATTACCGGTAAAGAGTGCGAGAAGTTATTAGACTCTGCAAACATTACCTGTAACAAGAACACCATTCCGAACGACCCGGCATCTCCATTCGTTACCAGCGGAATCCGTCTTGGTACCGCAGCAGTGACCAGCCGTGGATTCAAAGAAGAAGATATGGTGGTTGTTGCAGAAGCTATCCGCTGTGCAATCGATGAGCGTGACGGCGATGGCGTAGAGAAAGCAAAAGAACTGGTTAAGACTTTAACTGACAAATATAAATTATATGCATAGATAGAAGTGCAAAATAGGTAAATTCAGAAAAGGGTGGAGAGATTCCACTCTTTTCTTTGCATTTATCACAAAGAGTCTTTCCGTTTTTGCCTATAAATGCTATAATAGGGGAATACGATAGGATTCTATCAAATTAAGTTAGAGGATCACTTTGGGATCGGAAATGAGGCTATAAATGAAACGAATTCTTCATAAATTCTCCGGCATACCGGTTTTTCTTGTGGTATTGCTGGTAGCCGTGGATGTTACCATAATTTTTCAGGATAGGAAAACAGGAACGTTGCTGACATTTTTGTTGGTAGTGTTTTTTGCCATTGCAGGATTGACCATTGCCCTTGCGGTACCAAAAATCAAATCGGCCCTGATTGATTTTGCCACTTCCTATGGTGTGTTACAGCGATATCTGTTGGATGATTTTGAGGTGCCCTATGCCCTTCTTGATTCCGATGGAAAGATCCTGTGGGAAAATCAGCAGTTTATTTCCTACACCAAGACCACCAAGGATTACCACAAATCTATTACCACCCTGATTCCGGGCATTACCAAGGAATTACTCCATAAAGTAGTGGACGATCATCATTTTTACCTGACGGAAGAGGATGTATTTTATCATGTGATCGTGCGTCGGATCTTTCTTGAGGATGGTATCAGGGAAAAAGAAGACAAAAAGGAAGCCATGAACGAGCAGGAAAGCCTTTTTGCCCTGTATCTGTTTGACGAGACCCAATTACATGAGAGTTTAAAAGAGAATGAAGAGCAGAAATTGGTTTCTGCTTTGGTATACATTGACAATTATGAGGAAGCCTTAGACAGTATTGAAGAAGTAAAACGTTCCCTTCTGATTGCGCTGGTTGACCGTAAAGTAAACAAATACTTCGGTAATGCAGATGGTATAGTAAAGAAGATCGAGAAGGATAAATACTTCATTGTATTTAAGCGCAAGTATCTGACGGATCTGGAAGAGGATCGTTTCAGTCTGATTGAGGATGTAAAGTCCATTAAGATCGGAAATGAAATGGCTATCACCCTCAGTATCGGTGTGGGTAACAGTAACAAGACCTATACCCAGAGCTATGACTACACCAGAGCAGCCATTGATCTGGCCCTAGGTCGTGGTGGTGACCAGGCAGTGGTGAAATCTTCCGAAAAGATTTCTTATTATGGTGGAAAGACCCAACAGGTGGAGAAAGTCACCCGTGTGAAAGCCAGGGTAAAAGCGCAGGCTTTAAGAGAGATTCTGGAAGGAAAAGAGCAGGTTATCGTTATGGGTCACTCTATCAGTGATGTTGATGCTCTCGGAGCAGCAGTAGGTATCCATCGTGCGGCAAAGGTGCTGGGAAAAAGGGCCTACATAGTACTAAACGAGATCAACTCTTCTCTTCGCCCTGTAAAGGAGCGGTTTAACGAGGAGAGTGGTTATAGTGAGAAGATGTTTGTGAACAGTGACGAAGCTCTGGAGTTGGCAGACCGTAATACGGTGGTAGTGGTAGTGGATACCAATAAACCATCTTACACGGAGTGTCCGCAGTTATTAAATATCGTAAAAACCATTGTGGTATTTGATCATCACAGGCAAGGCGAAGAAGTTATCGAAAATGCGGTGCTTTCTTACATCGAGCCCTATGCATCCTCTACCTGTGAGATGATTTCTGAAGTATTACAGTATTTTTCGGAGGATATCAAACTGGATGCCGTAGAAGCAGATACGTTGTATGCCGGTATTCTCATAGATACCAATAATTTCATGAATAAAACCGGTGTGCGTACTTTTGAGGCGGCGGCATATCTGAAACGGAGCGGTGCGGATGTTACCCGGGTCAGAAAAATGTTGCGTGATGATATTGATTCGTATAAGGCCCGCGCGGAGGCTGTGCGTAAGGCGGAAGTTTATAGGGGTGACTATGCGATCTCTGTCTGCGATGGGGAGAATCTGGAAAGCCCCACTATAGCAGGTGCCCAGGCAGCAAACGAACTATTGAACATTGAGGGAATCAAGGCATCCTTCGTTTTAACGGATTATCAGGATAAGGTATATATTAGTTCCAGATCGATTGATGAAGTAAATGTTCAGATCATCATGGAGCGCCTTGGCGGCGGCGGACATTTAAATGTGGCTGGTGCCCAGTTGGTAGGTGTTTCTTTGGATGAAGCCAAAATGAAACTCCAGGAAACACTGGATGAAATGATAGAAGAAGGAGAGATATAGCAATGAAAGTAATTTTAACACAAGATGTAAAATCTCTGGGAAAAAAAGATGATATCGTAGAAGTGAGTCAGGGATATGCCAGAAATCTTCTGGTGAAGAAACAGGCAGTGGAGGCTACTCCCAAGAACCTCAATGATCTGAAATTACAGCATAAAAACGAAGAGAAAATCGCAAAAGAAAACTATGATCATGCCCTCGCATTGGCTGAAGATCTGAAGGATAAATCCGTAACTGTGAAGATTAAAGCCGGCGTGGGAGGAAGAACTTTTGGTTCCGTATCTACGAAGGAAATTGCACAGGCGGCGAAAGAGCAGCTTGGTTTAGAGGTAGATAAGAAAAAAATGATCCTGGAAGAGTCTATTAAGACACTGGGTGTTACAGAAGTTCCGCTGAAGTTACATCCAAAGGTAACCGCTACCTTACGGGTTAAGGTTGTGGAAGAGTAACGGATTGAAATGTGAAGGAGAATCACAGGATGGATGAAATTTCGGTAAAACGAATCATGCCCCATAGTCTGGAAGCCGAACAGTCTGTAGTGGGATCCATGTTGATGGATAAACAGGCCATCGTGATAGCATCAGAGCTTGTTACGACGGATGATTTTTATAGTCAGCAGTATGGTATGATGTTTGAGGCGATGCTGGAGTTGTATAACGAAGGCCAGCCGGTGGACCCTGTAACCACAGTTGCCAGGCTAAAGGAAAAAGGTGCACCGGAGCATATTACCGGAACTGAATATATCATGCAGACCATTAATGCTGTTCCTACCTCTGCTAATGTACAGTATTACGCAAATATTGTAGCGGAAAAAGCAGTAGAACGCCGCTTGATCAGGATCACCGAGGGAATTGCCAACCAGTGTTATGCCGGAGAAGAGCCCTTAGATTCTATTTTGGCAGATACGGAAAAACGGATTTTTGATCTTTTACAGAATAGAGCCAGCGGAGAGTTTGTTCCCATCAAGCAGGTGGTTATGAGTGCCTTGAAGAAGATTGAAAAGGCGTCCCAGAATACCGGTTCCGTAACGGGAATAGCAACGGGATTTATTGATCTGGATTACAAAACCTCAGGATTACAACCATCGGATCTGATTCTTCTGGCAGCGCGTCCGTCAATGGGCAAAACGGCAATCGTATTGAATATTGCACAGCACATTGCTGTGAAGGAAAAGAAGACCACTGCTATTTTCAGTTTGGAAATGTCAAAGGAGCAGCTGGTAAATCGTTTTCTGTCTGCAGAGTCCAGAGTTGACGCGCAGGTGCTTCGAAACGGTAATCTGAAATCTGATGAATGGACAAGATTGGTAGAGGGAGCCGGAGTGATCGGTGAATCAAAGCTGATCATCGATGATACACCGGGTATCTCTGTTCCGGAACTTAGATCCAAGTGTAGAAAATATAAGTTGGAGTATGATCTTTCTGTGGTGATCATCGACTATCTGCAGTTGATGACCGGATCCGGAAGATCTGAAAGCAGGCAGCAGGAAATCTCCGAGATCTCCCGTTCCTTGAAAGCTTTGGCAAGAGAGTTAAAAGTGCCGGTGATCGCATTATCCCAGCTGAGCCGTGCGGTGGAGCAGCGACCGGATCACCGCCCCATGTTATCGGACCTTCGAGAATCCGGAGCCATCGAGCAGGATGCCGATGTGGTAATGTTCTTATACAGAGATGAGTATTATCATAAAGATTCTCCGGATAAAGGAATTGCAGAGCTTATTATTGCAAAGCAGAGAAACGGCCCGACCGGTACAGTGAATCTGGCCTGGATCGGAGAGCACACCCGGTTTGCAAACCTGGAAATGCCAAGAAATTAAATATAATTTTAAGAAACAGGGAACAAAATGTCGTTCCCTGTTTTTGCGTGTCAAAACATGCGATGGAAACTTCTTGAGAATATCGGACATTTATTTTACACTTAAAGTAGGTACGAAAAAATGGAGGGATGCAAAATGAATAACCGCTATACGATAACAGAAGCGGCAAATGCCCTGAATGTACATGCGCATACCCTGCGATACTGGGAAGAGGAGCTCCAGCTTAACATACCACGAAATGAACTGGGACACCGGGTATATTACCAGAAACAGATAGATTTATTCTCGACCATAAAAAGGCTTAAGGAACAGGGATATCAATTAAATGCCATTCGGATGCAGATCATGGCAGGAATGGAGGAGGAAGAGGTGAGTTCTTGCGAGCTTCAGAAGGTGGAGGATAATGCCGCTCTAAAAGAAGAAAAGATGGAAAAATTTCAAGTCCTGATGAAGGAAGTGGTAAGACAAGCCATTCTGGAAAACAGGGAAGAAATTGGTGAACAAATAACGGTGAAACTTATGAAGGAGATGAACTACCTGGCAAGGGAAAGTCAGCAGCAGGAAGAAGAGAGATATCGAAAGCTGGATGAACTGATCCGGGAACGGTTAGGCAAAAACCGGAAGGTGAAGGGACTTGTGTTTGGCCAGAAAGAAGTTGCGAGAAAGTTAAAAGAAGAATTAAGAAACAACAAAAAAGAAGCTATTACGAAGTGCGATAAAGTCATCACATAATCATAATAGCTTCCTTGCTTCATCAGGTGTTTATTTGTTAATAGCACCTACCGGACAAGCTGCAGCACAAGATCCGCACTCGATACAAGCACCTTCATCGATCTGGTACTGGCTGTCTCCCTGGCTGATAGCGCCTACAGGACACTGTCCTTCGCAGGTACCACACATAACACATGCATCAGAAATAACGTATGCCATAGTAAGTTCCTCCTTTTATATGTATTTGGATTTTGGTTTCCAAACCTACGCACATTGTAATACATTCAACAGGGTTTTTCAAGTGGAACAGGGAAAGAATTGCTTTTTGGAACAGGGAAAGAATTGCTTTTTGGAAATAAAAGTAATATAATGGCTATGAAATGAATATAAGGAGGAAAACAATATGGCACAGGTAACAAAGCAGACAATGATCGGCGAATTATTGAACATCAATGCAAATGTTGCGCCGATCCTTATGGGAATTGGTATGCATTGTCTGGGATGTCCGTCTTCCCAGATGGAGTCTATCGAGGATGCGGCAGCCGTTCACGGCATCGATCCGGATGCTCTGGTAGATACCATTAACGAGTTTTTAGCAAGCCAGGAATAGTAAGAGCATAGATAAAAACAAAAAGAGACTTCGCAGTTCCGTTATATGGAAGCAGCGAAGTCTTTTTGATTGCTGGTAACTTACAGATCAGATAAGGTCTGAAGAGCAAATTTTTCAATGACCGGTCGGAAATGTTCTTTAAAAAACGCTTCCGTAGCATTGGTAAAATGAACCTGTTTGGCATATTCTGAGAGAACATTGCAAACTTTATTGAATTCTTCGGAAGAATATCCACAGCGATGCAGGAACAGATAATACTTTCCGTCCTTACTGTTATGGTATAGTTCATTCTCGCCGAAATAGACACCTTTTAATACGTCAGAAATCTGCTCAACTTCTTCTAGATTGTGGAAAACAAAGAGCTTGGTAAGATTAACCGGCTGTTTGGTTTCCAGAGAAGTATCTGTGTTGCTATCCTGAGTCTGGTTTGCAGAAGCGACAGCTTCTTTTTCCTGTGGGTTGCCGGCACGTTCTTTTAGCCGGTTCAGAAGATTCATGATATCTTCTGCGCCTTCTAACAACGGTTGCTGTTCCCCGGCGGAATTTTCCTCCGAATCATCTTCGTCAGTAGCCGGAGAGAACTGTGAAAACCGGGTATCCAGTTCTTCGGGGTATTCTACCTTGGTAATGATTAAAATAATGGATTCGGTGGAAAGTGGAATAGCCTCTATCATAAGTGGAATATTTTCTGCTTCAAAACCAAACTCGAACGCAGCCTGCTGCATCATATCCCGGAAAAGATCTTTTGCTTTTTCCGATCCATATGCAAGTTCACTAAGTTTTATTTGTCTCTCTGCAAGATCCTCTTTGGTAAGGGTGCAGCGGATCTGGGTGTCGTTTACTTTTTCAATTCTCATAAAATCACTTCCTAACTTAAAAATTGATGTAAACTTGTGGCAGAAATTACGGTCTGTTACCGCGAAATCTTTTTCCCTACATTCTATGCCCGTAAAAAAGGTTATGGTACATAGATTATAACTGATTATAAAGCAACCGTATCGTTAGGTCAAGTTGGAAAGCACAATCTTTTTTCGGGAAAAGCTGGTGCAGAAGGAAGATGTTTTCAGAACATTTATAAATGTGAAAAATATGTGTTGCACTTATGAAAAAAGTGTGATATATCTATTTATGAGATAGTTGTACCAGTCAAAAGGGAGGTTACGAAAGAGGTTAGTGAAAAATTACAAGCAAGATATGATATTTTGCAATTGCTAGGTGAGGGGAGTTACAGTAAAGTTTACTTGGTGCGGCATAAAGAGTTATCGAAACTTCTGGTTATGAAGAAACGGAAAAGAAATGCTCTATCAGGAAACCAACATCAACAGGAAGTTCAAATCTTAAAGAACTTGTCTTATCCGGGAATTCCAGAACTCTATGATTATGAAATGACAGATGACGAAGAGGTCATCGTAGAGGAATTCATCCCCGGAACATCATTGCATTCCATTCTAATGCAAGCTTTATCCCAAGAACAATTTATTAGCTATAGTCTTCAAATGGCTGCCTTATTGTTTTATATGCACAGTCAGGAAAGTGGGCCCATTTTATATCTTGACGTTAAGCAAGAGCACTTTATTGTGCAAAACGAACAGGTACATTTGATAGATTATGGGCTGGCAGCTGTGACAAAAGAGGGAAGAACCAATCAAATACTGTATGGTACAAGACCGTATACGGCACCGGAGGTTATTGAAAATCAAAGTGCAACGGTAGCGTCCGACATCTACAGTCTTGGAATCCTGTTTAAAGAAATGTTTCAAAAGACGAAATTCAGGAGATATGGAAACAGTAAAAAAGTCCTTCTGTCAATGATCGATCAAATGACACAGGAAAGTCCAGCCGCAAGATACCAATCGCTTCAGCCGGTTATTCAAACATTATCCCAATTGAAACGAGGAAATTTAGACAGGCATACAACCAATCTCAGAACCAGAATAGCAGTTGTGGGAAGCCAGCCGAGAGTAGGAACAACGTTTACTTCGGTGTTGTTGACAAGCTGCCTGAATCAAATGGGGTATTCCGCCTGCTATCAGGAAACACAAAAGAACCGGTGGATCGTGCGTAGTTCGCTACATCCTTCTTTCCGGCAGGAATTTGAACCTGTGTGGAAAGGGAAGTTTAGAGCTTTGCCGGATTACGGAGCTTTTGTGGATAATGATGACGTAAAGGAGGTTGTTTTTAGAAAAAATGATCCTGAGATTATTGTGGAAGATCTGGGGGTCATAAGTCCAAACCTGCTGCTACATACCTATGAGGTGGTAATTGTGGTGCTGGGTGCAAGACCTTGGGAAGAAGAAAATAGCTGTCAGATGGCGAAGGATACTGAAGGATTGTTATCTTGTATGTATGTTTGCAGTCTTCAGACAAAAGAGGAAGTCCAAAGGCTTGCGGGACTCATTGGAAAAAAGATAATCCATATACCGGCTCTGAGTGATCCATTCAGACCGGGAAGACGCCAAAGTAGAGCTCTTTGGCGACAACTGCAGGAATTTGTACAGTCAGGAAAAGATTACGATAAAAGTGGAAAGGGGTAGGTTTACGAAAACAGTTCAAGTAAGATCACATAAAAGAAATGGTGGCAAAAAATCCATAATCGGAGTTGCAGGATTTGAGAATGCCGGGGCGGCAACAAATCTTGCAATTGCACTTGCTACAATGGCGAACAGCAGCAAATGGAAAGAGATCGTGGTCATGGAAATGGGCAATCGATACATCTATTCAAAAATAAGAAGATTTTATGGGGAAAGTATGGTGGATATCGATGGATCATTTCATGTGGACGGTGTGACGTTTGTACCCGATGCGGATGAAGATACGGCAGTCAGGATGGCAGCCAGGGAAGAGATTTTCCTGATACTTGACTGCGGTGATAAACCGGATGAGTTTTCTACCGTATTGAAGTTGTGCAGCCGCAGAATTCTTTTATGTAGTCTGCTCCCCTGGAAAATACAGAATGTTTACAATTTTCTGGAATACGGAGCAACAAAGGATCTGTGGAATTGTGTGTTGGTGACTGAGGGAAAAGTCAACAGAAGAGTTATAGGGAAAAAGACCGGTTGCCATATGAAGCCATGGATCTTTATTGAGGATCCGTTTCACTTGCGTGTAGAAGACATAAAAGAATTATACCGTCTGGCTTGCGAGGAAAAATATATCACGAACTGACGGATCTGTCTGTTTTCGCATACTGGTACAAAAGATAGGATGAGAGAGATGAAACTGGGGAATCTAAACCCACAAAATGTTGTAATCGACACAATCTGCGTAAAAGAAGAAGGGTGTTACATGCGTGACTATGTAATTGACAACAACGGAGATATCATTAAGACAACTGTACAGCGTGTAATCAACAAAAGTGGAAAGCAGTAGATTGTAAGAGAAATGTTACAACTCTAATAACATTTAACCGCGACGGGGGCATACCGATGAGTATGCCCCTTTTTTGTGGCGTTTCAAAAGATTGTATGTTATACTTGATGAGTAATCATTTTTGAAGAAAAAGGCAGGGATATACAACTATGAAGAGGAGAACGGCACCCGTTTTTTTAGCAGCGATACTAATACTGATTTTATGCTTGTTTATGGGAATTACCTTATTAATAAAACGATATACACCGGGGAAAGAGAAGGCAGATCTTAATGATTATTTTCAGATCACCGATGAGAACCAGATGGCTATTATCCTAAACGGCGAACAGATTTCAGAACATGCCCTTTATGAAGATGAGAAGGTCTATGTGGAATACTCTACGCTTCATGACAGGATGAACAGCCGATTTTACTGGGATCAGAACGAAGGAAAACTGTTATATACCACGCCGGAAGATACCTGGCTGGCAGAACCGGAGAGCAGCGATTATTACGTGGGAAACAAAAAGATTGCCGGAAAATACGGTCAGATCGTTATTTTGCAGGGTGAACAGGTTTTTGTTAATCTGGATTATATAAATGAAAATACCGGTCTGGATTATGAGGTCTACAGTGATCCATATCGTGTGATCGTTAATACCGAGACACGTTTGGTTCAAGAGGCACAGGTAAAGAAAAATACACAGGTGCGTTATCGTGGTGGAATCAAGAGCGAGATCCTTTCGGAAATAGAAAAGGGTCAGAAAGTGATCGTTCTTGAAAGTGGTGATAATTGGAGCAATGTATTAACGGAAGACGGTTTTCGCGGGTATATGAAGAATTCTACATTGGGTAAGGCAAAAGAGATCTCTGTGGAGGTACAGCCTGTTGAGGAAGAATTCACCCATGAATTTGTAGAGGAAAAGATCACAATGGCCTGGCATCAGGTTACGAACAGCAGTGCAAATGCACAGATATCAAGCATTTTGTCCCAGACCAAAGGGGTAAATGTTATTTCTCCTACCTGGTTTTATTTAAACGACAGCAAGGGTTCCATTGCCAGTCTGGCAAGTGCGGATTATGTCAGCTACTGCCATGCGCAGGGTGTACAGGTGTGGGGACTGGTAAGTAATCTGGAAGATTCTTCTGTGGATACCACTCAGGTACTGACGACTACGACTTATCGGGAATCGCTGGTTAGTGCGTTGATCTCCAAAGCTATTGAGTATAAGCTGGACGGGATTAATGTGGACATGGAAGCTCTCAGCACAGATGTGGGTGACGGATATATCCAGTTCATCCGCGAGTTGGCCCTAAAATGCCATGCCAACGGAATTGTTTTATCCGTGGATAATTATGTACCATCTGCTTATACAGCTTTTTATCAAAGAGCGGAGCAGGCAAATTTTGCAGATTACATTGTGATCATGGCATACGATGAACATTATGCAGGTTCGGAAGCAGGAAGTGTTTCCTCTATTGGATATGTAGAAGATGGGATAAGAAATACCTTAAAGGAAGTGCCAAGGGATCAGATTATTCTGGGATTACCGTTTTACACCAGAGTCTGGGAGCTGACACCGGTTTCGGATGAGGAAGAAGAAAACATGATGTACGAAACTACCAGTCAGGCCGTGGGAATGCAAACCGCAGAGAACATGGTCAGAGTCAATGGTGCCACACCTACCTGGGACAAGGAATGCGCCCAGTACTTTGCAGAGTATGAGAATTCCGGAAAAGTATATCAGATCTGGATGGAGGAAGAGGAATCCCTGACCAGAAAACTTCAGGAAGCGGAAAGTAACGAACTGGCCGGTGTATCATTTTGGAAGTTGGGATTTGAGAAATCATCGATTTGGAATACAGTTTTAAAATACTGGAACTAAGTTCTCTGCCCAAAGGCAGAAGGAATGTTTCTTTTTTGAAGGCATACATTGTAGAAAGCCGAAAAAGGAACACTTTATGAAAACAAAACATCGAAAAACCATAAGCCAAGCAGACAAAGAAGAGCGGATGCTTGGCTTATGCACGCTTATCCTGACGGCACTCATTGTATTAAATGTAAAAAATGATCTTGTAAAAGCAGGAACGACGGCAGCGACAAAGAAGGCCGGATATACCATCGTAGTAGATTCCGGTCATGGCGGTCAGGATCCCGGGAAGATAGGAGTGGACGGACAGGTGGAAAAAGATCTGAATCTGGCCATTGCTACGTCCCTTCAGGAGAAGCTTGTTGAGCATAATGTTCATGTGATCATGACACGGACGGAAGATGTGACCGCTACCGGAGAGGTAAATTCGTCCAAAGGCGAGGACATGAATGCGCGGATCAGGATGATCAATGATGAGAATGTGGATCTGTGTGTCAGTATTCACCAGAACAGTTATACCAGTTCCGACATACATGGTGCACAGGCGTTTTATTACACGGCATCAGAGGAGGGAAAAGCACTGGCGAATTCTATTCAAAACCGTCTGGTGTCTGATGTTGATCCTGAAAATACGAGAGTGGAAAAAGCGGATTCCAGTTACTACATTCTGGTGCACTCCAGCTGTCCGACTGTTATCGTGGAGTGCGGATTTCTGAGCAATCCGGAAGAAGCAAAGAAGTTGTCTGACAAGGAATATCAGGAAAAAACAGCTACAGCGATCTGTGACGGAATCTTGGATTACTTTTCCCGCTAAAGGTTGCCAACTGAGAGAAAACTGTTATAATAAAACTATGATCACAAAAGTTGTTAAGATTGATGAACAGAATATAGATAATGAACAGATCCGGATTGCCGGAGAACTGGCAAAACAGGGAGAATTGGTGGCGTTTCCCACGGAAACAGTCTATGGATTGGGCGCAGATGCGTTAAATCCGGAGGCCTCCGGAAAAATCTATGCGGCCAAAGGAAGACCAAGTGATAACCCGCTGATCGTACACATTGCAGAGTTTGAGGCATTGGATCCTATCGTAAAACAGCTACCCCAGGAAGCAAGTCTTTTGGCAGATGCATTCTGGCCGGGGCCGCTTACCATGTGTTTCAATAAGAAAGAAGTCGTTCCGGATGAAACCACGGGAGGGCTTAAAACAGTAGCGGTACGTATGCCAAGCCATCCTGTTGCATTGGCTTTTATTAAGGCAGCAGGAGGATATATTGCCGCGCCCAGTGCCAATACATCCGGACGTCCCAGCCCTACTTTAGCCCGGCATGTATATGAGGACATGAATGGTAAGATCCCAATGATCTTAGATGGAGGTCAGGTGGGGATCGGTATTGAATCTACCATTGTGGATCTTACAGAAGAGAAGGTTACTATTTTACGACCCGGATATATCACGAAAGAAATGATAGAACAGGTTTTACGAAAGGAAGTATATATAGATCCTGCAGTGAATGGCGCCTCAAAGGATGCCAGACCCAAAGCACCGGGAATGAAATACCGCCACTACGCTCCTGAAGCGGAACTTTTTTTGGTTCAGGGAACCGACCGGGAATCTGTCAACCGTGAGATGTTAAAACTTGCCAGGAATGCAGTAGAGAACAACCGGTATTGCGGTATTATGGCTACACAGGAAAGTCTACTGGCTTTTGAAAAAATGCAACGGGAGCTTCCTGAGAGCGGAAAATCGCATCTTATATTGAAGTCCATCGGCCACGAAGATGATGATGCCTCTGTGGCGAAGCAGTTGTACAAAGTGTTGCGGGAATTTGATGAAGAGAAAACGGATATCATTTATTCTGAGAGCTTTTCCGATACGGGGGTAGGACAGGCTGTTATGAACCGGCTGATCCGTGCGGCGGGACATAACGTGATCCGTGTGGAATAGGAGCTTTTCGGGAAAGGAAATTAGTATATGGCAGATATCAGGAAGATCATTTTTGTGGAGGACCATGGAAATGAACGTGCCATTATGGCAAAGGCCATTTTTGATGAACATAATAAAGAGAAAGAGGTCACTGCAGAGGCCAGGGGTCTTGTAGTGTTGTTTTCTGAACCCATGAATCAGAAGGTAGAGGCAGTACTTATCAGCAATGGATTAAACTGTCCGGATTTTCTAAGCCAGCAGCTTACGGATGAAGATTTTGCTGATGATACACTGGTACTGACCATGGAAGAGCAGCAGAAGAGAAGAATTCTGGAGCAATACAAAAATGCGAAAAATGTGCAGTTGTTGACAGATCTTACAGGAGATGAATTAGAGATCATGGATCCGTATGGAGGTACCTTACAATCCTACGGACTATGTTATGAGTCTCTTAGTATAATCATAAAAAAACTAGTTATGCTAGTAAGTAAAGGAGAAAGATAAAACATGGCAAAAGTTGTTGTTATGGATCATCCGCTGATCCAACATAAGATCGGCTGGATCAGAAGGGAATCATTGGGATCAAAGGAGTTTCGCAAGCTGATCAGTGAAATTGCAATGTTAGAGTGCTATGAAGCAACAAGAGACCTGGAACTTACGGATGTGGAGATTGAAACACCGATCTGCAAAACTACGGTAAAAGAGTTGAAAGGTAAGAAACTGGCGGTTGTGCCGATCCTGCGCGCAGGATTAGGTATGGTTGACGGAATGTTAGCCATGATCCCGGCTGCAAAAGTGGGACATATCGGATTATATCGTGATCCGGAAACTTTAGATCCGGTGGAGTACTACTGTAAATTACCGGAAGATTGCGGCGAACGAGAGGTGTTCGTGGTGGATCCGATGCTGGCGACCGGAGGCTCTTCCGTGGCAGCAATCCAGATGCTGAAAGATAAAGGGGTTCAGAAAATCCATTTTCTGTGTGTTATTGCAGCACCGGAAGGAGTAGAGCGTATGAAGGAAGCGCATCCGGACGTTGATATTTACATTGGAGCGCTGGACGATCATCTGAACGAGCACGGTTATATCGTTCCTGGTTTAGGCGACGCCGGTGATCGTATTTTCGGAACAAAATAAAAGTACGAGGGAGGGTAATTCATGAGCGACAAAAGACAAGATTACATATCCTGGGATGAATACTTCATGGGAGTAGCCATGTTGTCCGGGATGCGTTCGAAGGATCCAAATACTCAGGTAGGGGCCTGTATCGTAAGTCAGGACAATAAGATTTTGTCTATGGGATATAACGGATTTCCCATCGGTTGTTCGGATGATGAGTTTCCCTGGACCAGAGAAGGAGAGCCACTGGAGAACAAGTATTTTTATACTACCCACAGTGAGCTGAATGCGATTTTGAACTATCGGGGCGGCAGTCTGGAGGGAGCGAAATTGTATGTTTCTCTTTTTCCCTGCAACGAATGTGCCAAGGCCATTATTCAGGCAGGGATCAAGACGGTTGTGTACGATAGTGATAAATATGCCATGACCCCATCCACCATCGCGTCAAAAAGGATGTTGGATGCAGCGGGAGTCAGATATTATAAATATGAACATACCAATCGGGATGTACATTTGAATTTATGATAAGTAAGGCTACTCACAGATTTATCTTATATGTAATGGAGCTATATGAAAGAATTACTGGAATTATATAAAAGTTTTTTTAAAATCGGACTTTTAACTTTCGGCGGCGGCATGGCCATGCTTCCCATGCTGCAGGCCGAGGTGGTAGACAAACAACATTGGGCAACTCAGGAAGAGTTGCTGAACTATTATGCAGTCGGGCAGTGTACACCGGGGATCATTGCGGTGAACACTGCTACTTTTATCGGATATAAGCAGAAAAAAGCCCTGGGTGGGGCGGTTGCAACGTTTGGTGTAGTTTCCCCTTCCCTGATCATTATTATGATCATAGCCGCATTTCTCGGAAATATCAGCGAGTACCAGATTGTGCAGGATGCTTTATGGGGAGTCAGGATTGCAGCCAGTGCACTGATCTTAAGTTCCATCATCAAGTTGTTTAAATCCGGTGTAAAGGATGTTTTTGGCATGGTGATGTTTCTGCTGGCCCTGCTTCTGACCGGAGCCTTCGGTGTCAGCAGTGTGGTAATGGTGATCCTGGCCATTGCAGGTGGTAACCTATATCGATATTTTAAAGACCGGAA
The DNA here is from genome assembly GCA_051878875.1 of Lachnospiraceae bacterium. Taxonomy (GTDB): domain Bacteria; phylum Bacillota; class Clostridia; order Lachnospirales; family Lachnospiraceae; genus XBB1006. The sequence continues at coordinate 17,350 of JBJEKY010000090.1, forward strand.
AGGAGAGAAGGCATGATCTATTTCTATCTTTTTCTGGAGTTTTTTAAAACCGGACTGTTTGCTATCGGAGGCGGGATGGCCACCATTCCGTTCTTGTATGAGATTGCTTCCAAATATGACTGGTTTACCACATCTAATCTGGTTGACATGATCGCAATTTCCGAATCTACACCGGGTCCCGTGGGTATTAATATGGCAACCTTTGCAGGCTTTATGGCTGGTGGGGTATTAGGAAGTCTGATAGCAACCTTCGCATTGGTCTTGCCTGCCTATATTATTATAATTTGTATCGCGGGTATGTTGGATAAATTTCAAAGTAACCGTTATGTGCAGAATGCTTTTGCAGGACTTCGCCCCACGGTAGTGGGATTGCTTACGGTGGCGTCCATTGCGATCTTTAGGGTGACCTTTTTTACAGAAGAAGGAAAAACCTTCATGGAGTGGATTCACGCCATAGATATCCGGGCCGTTGTGATCTTTGCAGGATTGTTTTTCGGGATCACGAAGTTTAAAAAACATCCGGTAATCTACATCGCTATCGGAGCGGTTCTTGGAGTAGTGGTTCATCAGTGTTTATAATGAGAGAAACCAGTATATTTCATAATAAATAGAAAATGTTGTATTTGTCGGAAAAATATTTGGTTTTCGGGGAAAAACTCGAATTTATTCATAGACAAATCATAAATGCATGATATAATAAGCGATAAGGGTTTTATTGTAGTAAATCGGTTATCTGTGGGAATCAGGAAAGGGTATGGATGGATAAACAACAGAAAAGAAAACAGCGAAATGAACAGGTTCAGGCTTATACTTATATTTTGCAGTTTTCCATCAATATGATCGTTCCGATTTTTGCCTGCACTTTTTTTGGTTATTATCTGGATACGAAGCTGGGCACATCTTTTCTGGTGATCATAGGATTTTTCTTCGGGGCGTTGTCCGGCATTACCAGTATTTTCCGCATTAGCCGGAAAATGTTACGAGATGATCCCCAATCCCCGGATTACCCGGTTGTCGAGCCTAAGAAAGAGGGTAGGAAAAAGAAATGATCAACTATCTGAAACGGTTAAATCCGGTACTTCCGGAGCTCGTCGTGACCATTCTTGTTTACGGAGTTCTGGTGGAACTTATCGGTGTCTGGTGGGTGGATGATAAGATCCGTTATACCAGCGGGCTGGTCATCGGAATCGGTTTGGCTTTGTTTATGAGTGTTAATATAGCATCTTCTATCTGGGGGATGATGGACGTAACCACTAAGAAAGCCCAGGCAGGTGTTGCCGTGAAAGCGGTGGGACGCTATCTGGTGGTTGCCGTGGTATCCATTGCCATGGGTTATTTTAATCTGGGAAATATCCTGACCTGGTTTATCGGAGTAATGGGATTAAAGGTTGCGGCATTTGCCCAACCGTTGATTCATAAAGTATTTTTTGGAAAATCGCAGCAGGAGGACGAAACATCCTGTTAAGGAAGCGCTTTTCTAAAGGAAATGGAGGTGAATGAATGGGAAGTTATATGGTGGCTGCCACAGACGTTGACTTTATGATACATGGACTCTTCCAGTATGAGTTGTTTGGGCAGAAGCTGTGGATTACCACAACACATGTCTGTACATTGATCGTAATGCTGATCCTGGTGATCTTTGCGCTTGTTGTGAACATTAAGCTGCGTAAAGTAAAACCGGAAGATGAGCCAAAGGGCCTGATCAATGCATGTGAGATCATTGTGGAAAAGCTGGATGGCATGGTTATTAACTCCATGGGCGAAAAGCACTACAGGAAATTTGTGAATTACATCGGCACGATATTTGGATTTATCCTGCTGAGCAATATTTCCGGTTTGTTGGGATTGCGTCCGCCAACAGCAGACTACGGTGTCACATTCCCACTGGCAATCATTACGTTTTGTCTGATTCATTATAACCAGTTTAAGTACCAAAAGATCAAAGGAGTCATCGCCGGACTTTGCGATCCGTGGCCAATCTGGGCACCGATCAACATTGTCAGCGATTTTGCTGTTCCGATCTCCTTGTCTTTGCGTTTGTTCGCAAACGTTTTATCAGGAACGGCGATTATGGCGTTAATATACGCGCTGCTAAACAAGTTTGCATTAATCTGGCCGGCAGCATTACATTTCTATTTTGACCTGTTTTCAGGTGCAATCCAGACATATGTATTCAGTATGTTAACCATGACTTACATCACCAACGCGATTGGTGAAGAAAACTAATCTTAGGAGGATATTTGTATGAACGTTACAGGAGTTGAATTAATCAAAGCATGTTCCGCAATCGGTGCAGGTTTAGCAGTTATCGCAGGTATTGGACCTGGAGTTGGACAGGGTATCGCAGCAGGTTATGCAGCAAGTGCTGTAGGACGTAATCCGGGAGCACAGGGTGCTATCCGTTCTACCATGTTATTAGGACAGGCCGTAGCCGAGACAACAGGTCTTTACGGATTGTTAGTAGCAATCTTACTGTTATTCGTTCAGCCGCTTGCAAAATAAAAACGAGACTAACGAAATAACAGAAAGGAGGCCAGGGCATGGAGAGACTATTTGACTTAGATCCCCAGCTGCTCGCAGATTCCGCATTGAATCTCATTGCAGTACTGGTGCTGTATTTTCTCTTAAGCTACCTCTTTTTTAATCCACTGAGAAAACTGTTGGATGAGCGAAAGAAACTGATTGCTGAAGACATCGCCAGTGCAAAGCAGGATAAAGAAGAAGCTGCTTTGTTAAAGAGTGATTACGATGAGAAGCTTAAGCAGGTTGATAAGCAGGCAGATGAGATATTAAGTCAGGCACGCCAGAAAGCACTGCAGAACGAAGCCAGAGTAACAGAACAGGCAAAAGTGGAAGCAGGCCGGATCATTAAGCGGGCTGAACAGGAAGCTGAGCTTGAGAAGAAACGTGCATTAGACGACATGAAACAGGAAATGATCTCTGTGGCAGAATTAATGGCCGGAAAAGTAGTTTCCGCCAATATGAATACAGAGATCCAGGAGTCATTGGTAGATGAAACACTGAAAGAAATGGGAGAATCAACATGGCAAAACTAGTATCCAAAATCTATGGGGATGCTTTGTTCGATGTGGCCATTGAATCAGGTCGTTTAGATGATTTCCTTGAGGAAGCACAGACGGTAAAAGGTCTGTTTTCAGAGAATGAGGATTTGGTCAGACTGATGAATCATCCTAAAATTCCTAAAGAAGAGAAGATCACAGTTTTAGAAGACTGTTTTTCCAAAGGAATATCAAGCCAGTTGCTTGGAACCTTACGCCTGATGATCATAAAAGACCATGCTTCACAGTTCGATGAGGTATTGGAGTATTTTATCACCAGAGTAAAGGATTATAAAAATATTGGTCTTGCCACTGTGACAGCAGCAATGCCGTTAAGTGACCAGCAGAAAGAAAAGATCAAACAAAGATTATTAGAAACAACCAATTATGTGGAATTCGAGATCACTTATAAAGTAGATCCGTCCCTGATTGGCGGAATGACGATTCGGATCAAAGACCGGGTAATGGACAGCTCCGTAAAAACGAAACTGGAGAAATTATCCAGAGAATTGTCAAATATACAGTTGAAAGCAGGTGAGTGCGCTCCATGAATTTAAGACCAGAAGAGATAAGTTCTGTAATTAAAGAGCAGATTAAAAGATATGCAGCGCAATTGGAAGTATCCGATGTGGGTACTGTTATCCAGGTAGCCGATGGTATCGCACGTATTCACGGACTTGAGAATGCTATGCAGGGAGAACTTTTGGAGTTCCCGGGCGAAATCTACGGAATGGTATTGAACCTCGAAGAGGATAACGTAGGTGCCGTTTTGTTAGGTGACAGCAAGAACATCAATGAAGGTGATACCGTAAAAACCACAGGCCGAGTAGTTGAGGTTCCTGTTGGTGATGCGATGCTGGGACGAGTTGTGAATGCACTTGGACAGCCAATTGATGGAAAAGGACCTATCGAAACCGATAAGTTCAGACAGATTGAAAGAATTGCAAGCGGTGTAATTGCCCGTAAACACGTAAGTACACCACTTCAGACCGGTATCAAAGCGATCGATTCCATGATCCCTATCGGAAGAGGACAGCGTGAGTTGATCATCGGCGACAGACAGACCGGTAAAACAGCTATCGCCATTGATACCATCATTAACCAAAAAGGACAGAATGTAAAATGTATTTATGTTGCCATCGGTCAGAAAGCATCTACCGTTGCAACCATCGTAAATACATTGGAAGAGTATGGTGCCATGAACTACACCACAGTAGTAGCTTCCACAGCCAGTGAGCTGGCACCGTTACAGTATATCGCACCGTATGCAGGATGTGCTATCGGTGAAGAGTGGATGGAGAACGGAGAGGACGTATTGGTGGTATATGACGACTTAAGTAAACATGCCGCTGCTTACCGTACACTTTCCCTTCTTCTGAAGAGACCACCAGGACGTGAGGCTTATCCTGGAGACGTATTCTATTTACACTCCAGATTGTTAGAGCGTGCAGCACGTCTTTCCGATGAACTGGGTGGAGGTTCTTTAACCGCACTTCCCATCATCGAGACCCAGGCAGGAGACGTTTCCGCATACATTCCTACTAACGTAATCTCCATCACCGATGGACAGATCTACTTAGAGACAGAAATGTTCAATGCAGGATTCCGTCCGGCTATTAACGCAGGTCTTTCCGTATCCCGAGTTGGTGGTGATGCACAGATCAAGGCAATCAAAAAGATCTCTGCACCGATCCGTACCGAACTTGCCCAGTATGCAGAGCTTGCAAGCTTCGCACAGTTCGGATCCGAATTGGATGATGCTACCAAAGAGACACTGGCACAAGGCGAGCGTATCAAAGAAGTATTAAAACAGCCTCAATATAAACCAATGGCGGTTGAAAAGCAGGTTGTCATCATTTACGCAGCAACCAAGAAATACTTATTGGATATTGCAGTAGAAGATGTTTCAAGATTTGAACAGGAACTCCTTGAGGAGATCGATACCAAACATCCCGAAATCCTGGAATCTATCCGTACAACAAAGGTTCTGGATGAGGAGAATGAAGCAAAGCTTGTAAAAGCAATTGAAGAATTCAAGGCACAGTTTCGATAGAACTAGCTTAAAGTAAGGCGGTGAGAAGTTATGGCCTCAATGAAGGACATAAAACAAAGAAAAAGCAGCATACAGAGTACGCAGCAGATTACCAAAGCCATGAAGCTTGTATCTACCGTAAAATTACAGAAAGCCAGAACAAGGGCCGAGCATTCCTATCCGTTTTTTAACCATGTATATGGCACGGTAACCTCCATGCTTTCCAAATGCGAGAATATTGAACATCCGTATTTGAAATCCGGAGAATCCGATCGTGCGGCAGTGGTAGTGATCACATCTAACCGCGGACTTGCGGGAGGATATAACTCTAACATTGTAAAACTGGTAACAGGAAGCGGACTGGATAAGGATAAAGTAGATATCTATGCCATCGGTGGAAAGGGACGTGATTCTCTTGCACTGAAGGGTTATAACATCGTATCGGATGATTCACCGGTGATGGAAGCTCCAACATACGATGACGCAAAGAGGATCTGCGACAAGGTTCTGGATTCTTTTGCCAAAGGTGAGATCGGCGAGATCTATCTTGCTTATACTCATTTTAAAAATACAGTAGTCCATGTTCCCACCCTGATGAAATTACTTCCGGTGGAAGTGGAAGCTGAACAGGAGCAGGAGAATAAAGTAGAAGCACCTATGGGATTTGAACCCAATGAGGAAGAAGTTCTGAAAATGGTTATCCCGAAATATGTAACATCACTGTTCTACGGCGCTCTCATTGATGCCGTTGCCAGTGAAAATGGTGCGAGAATGCAGGCCATGGATTCTGCAACCAGTAACGCAGAAGAGATGATCAGCGACTTATCGCTGAAATACAACAGAGCCCGTCAGGGTGCAATCACCCAGGAATTAACGGAGATCATTGCGGGAGCGCAGGCGATTTCCTAGGGCTTTTCTCCGAAGAGATAAAAATCAAAACAAGGAGTGTAATATATGGCAGACAAGAATATTGGAAAGATTACCCAGATAATCGGTGCCGTACTCGATATTAAATTCTCCGAAGGACATCTTCCGGAAATCAATGAAGCGATCAAGGTTCCGTTGAAAGACGGCAACACGCTTACAGTCGAGGTTGCACAGCATCTGGGAGACGATATCGTAAGATGTATTGCCATGGGACCCACCGATGGTCTGGTGCGCGGTATGGAAGCCGACGCAACAGGCGCACCCATCAGTGTTCCGGTAGGTGAGAACACCTTAGGTCGTATCTTCAATGTTTTAGGTGAGCCTATTGATAATCAGGAGCCACCTAAAGGCGTAGATTATATGCCGATTCATAGAAAAGCACCTGCTTTTGAAGAGCAGGCAACATCTCAGGAGATGTTAGAGACCGGTATCAAGGTCGTAGACCTTCTCTGCCCGTATCAGAAGGGTGGAAAAATCGGTTTGTTCGGTGGTGCCGGAGTAGGTAAAACCGTATTGATCCAGGAGCTGATCCACAACATCGCTACTGAGCACGGTGGATATTCCGTATTCGCCGGAGTAGGTGAAAGAACCCGTGAAGGAAATGACCTTTACTACGAAATGAAAGAGTCCGGAGTTATCGATAAAACCACCATGGTATTCGGACAGATGAATGAGCCACCAGGAGCACGTATGCGTGTAGGACTGACCGGTCTTACCATGGCAGAGTACTTCCGTGATAAAGGTGGAAAGGATGTGTTATTATTCATTGATAACATTTTCCGTTTCACTCAGGCAGGTTCCGAGGTATCCGCTCTGCTTGGCCGTATGCCTTCCGCAGTAGGATATCAGCCAACCCTGCAGACAGAAATGGGTGCTCTTCAGGAGCGTATTACTTCTACCAAGAACGGATCCATTACTTCCGTACAGGCAGTATACGTACCGGCCGACGACTTAACTGACCCGGCACCGGCAACTACCTTCGCACATTTGGACGCTACCACCGTATTGGAGCGTTCTATTGCAGCGTTGGGTATTTATCCGGCTGTAGACCCATTAGGATCTACTTCCCGTATTCTGGATCCTCGTATCGTTGGTGAGGAGCATTTCAAAACAGCCCGTGGTGTTCAGGAGATCCTTCAGAAATACAAAGAATTACAGGATATCATTGCAATTCTTGGTATGGACGAGTTATCCGAGGAAGAGAAACTGGTTGTAAACCGTGCACGTAAGGTACAGAGATTCTTATCTCAGCCGTTCTTCGTAGCAGGTCAGTTTACCGGTCTGGAAGGAAAATACGTTCCGATTTCCGAAACCATCAGAGGATTCAAAGAGATCCTGGAAGGAAAGCATGATGACATTCCGGAAGGCTATTTCCTGAATGCAGGAAGCATCGACGATGTAGTAGCCCGTATGCAGTAAGGGGTGAAGACACATGGCAGAGGAAAAGAACCTTTTTGATATTGAGATCATTTGTCCGGACCGTGTTTTTTACAGCGGACAGGCTTATATGGTAGAATTTAATACCACAGAGGGTCAGATCGGTGTGTATAAGAACCATGTTCCCATTACCACAGTGATCGCACCCGGCGTTGTAACCATTACAGACCAGGACAATAATAAAAAGCTTGCAGCGGTTCATAGCGGATTTGCAACGATCATGCAGGACAAAGTAACTTTGCTTGCAGAGATTGCCGAATGGCCAAACGAGATCGATGTGGAACGTGCAGAAGCTGCAAAAGAGCGTGCAGAGAAGCGCTTGAGTGAGCACGGAGAAGATCTGGATGTGCTCCGCGCAGAAGTGGCATTAAAGAAGGCGTTAGTACGTCTTGAATTAAAAGCATAATCATTAGTACAAAAGCAGTCCGGCAGAGTATGCCGGGCTGTTTGTGCAAAAAGACCGGAGAAGGCGGGGTATTTGAGATATATTGGACAGTCTGGTGATATAAGCAGGCAGCAAGGAGGGAAAAGGATGGATTTACTTTTAAAGCAGGGGCTGGTGTATGATGGAATACACAGACAGCCATCAAAGAAAGATATTCTTGTGAAAAACGGAAAAATCGCAGTCATTGCAGATACATTGCATGATGGATCGCCTGAGGACTGCATGATCATAAATTGTGAAGATCTGAGGGTATATCCGGGATTTGTGGATGCTCACAGTCATTTGGGACTGGACTCGTTTGCTTCCGGATTTGATGCCAGTGATTATAATGAGTGCAATGACCCTGTGACGCCCCAGTTACGGGCTATTGATGGGTTTAATCCGCAGGACAGGGCGTTGGAGCTGGCCGTACAGGGTGGTGTAAGCACCATCTGTACCGGACCGGGTAGTGCCAATGTGTTGGGAGGGACTTTTATGGCGGTGAAAACCAGTGGAAAACGGGTGGACGATATGGCCATCCGTACAGAAGTTGCCATGAAGTGTGCTTTTGGAGAGAATCCCAAACGGGTATATGAAAAGAATCATATCACATCCCGAATGACAACGGCAGCATTACTGCGTACCTATCTGGCAAAGGCCTTTGAGTACGAGCGTAAACTAAAAGAAGGAGCAGAGGATCCGTCCAAAATGCCGGCATTTGATGCAAAGTTACAGGCATTGTTACCGGTAGTCCGTGGAGAAATGCCGTTAAAAGCTCATGCACACCGTGCAGATGATATATTTACCGTGATCCGGATCGCAAAAGAATTCAACGTGAAATTGACGCTGGAGCATTGTACCGACGGAAGTCTTATAGCAGAGGAACTGGCAGCAGAGAAGATTTCCTGTGCGGTAGGTCCTTCTTTGGGACATCCCGGAAAACTGGAGCTTGTCAACAAGAGCTTTGAGACACCCGGTATTTTGTCAAGAGCCGGAGTCAGTGTTTCTATTATCACAGATGCAGGAGTAGTGCCCCAGGAATATTTACCGCTTTGTGCAGGTCTGGCGGTGAAGAACGGCATGGATGAATTTGATGCTTTGAAGGCGATCACCATTAATGCAGCAAAACATATTGGTGTAGAAGACCGGGTAGGTAGCATTGAAGTGGGAAAAGATGGAGATTTTGTTATAACAAAAGCAGATCCGATGTTGTCAGACACGGAAATTTTGTATACAATAATAGACGGAGAAATAAAATATAAGAAGGAAGCATAGAGTCATGAGCGCACAGAACAATTTAGAACAGATCCTGAAAGAAATCCATATTTTGGTATCCGAATGTCCTACCTTAAAGGGTGATCCCAATCAGGTAGTGATAGATAAAACGGTTCTGTTTTCCAAGCTGAATGACTTAAGTCAATGCTTTTATGATATGTTAGATGAGTTTGAGCTTACAAGACAGCAGAAGAAAGAAGCCCGTTATCAGCTGAAGCAGGAGTATGAAAAGACTCTGGATAATGCTTCTGCCAAGGCAGAAGATGTGTATTCTGCGTCTGTGCTTTATACAGACGAGGCGATTACCCGTCTGGTACGGATCCTTGACCAAAGCGAGAAATCCGTGGAACAATTGTATGTGGATTTTGAAAAGAAACTGCGGGCAGAGCAGGACCGTATCCGCATAAATCAGAAGGAATTGCAGGATATACTGTTTGAATTGAGGGACAGCAACCTGTATCTAAATCTTCTTAATGAACGTCGCAGGCAGATCCAACAGGAAAAAGAAAAACTTGAGAAAGAGAAGGCTATGGCTCCAAGCTTAAATACAGCCGCTTTTCCAAAACCGGAAATTAAGATCAACAAACAGTATTTTGAGCAGATGGGTCTAAATGAAGACGGTACTCCTAAGGTGAAGGAAGAAAAGAAAGCAGACAAACCGGAGATAAAAGTGGATACCAATTCTAATTACTTTAAGTGGAAAAAAGCGCAGCAGGAAGAGCAATCTGCAGGAGAAACGAAAGAAGATGAAAGCAAGTAATATGGAAATGAATGAAAAAAAGGAAGAAAACGGAACACGGAAGACTGAAGTAAAGTCGGTCAAAGACATTAAAAGGCGGGAAGAGAAGAACCGAACAGCCTGGAACATCAGACCGTATCTGGCCATCGGTCTGACGGCTTTTATTGTATTGTCTTGCTGTATTGTGTTGTTCTTTTTGATCGCCCGGTATGATGGTGCATCGGAGAATATTAACAGAGTGCTGACCATTTTACAGCCCATCCTTATAGGAATCCTGTTTGCATATTTATTAAATCCTTTAGTAAACAAGATCCAGGAAGGACTGATCCTGTTCGCCGAAAGCAAGGCAAAGGGGAACAACACCTTGAAAAAGCTAAGCCGGGGCATGGGAGTTTTGACGGCTATGTTGATCCTGATCATGTTTTTGTTTCTAATGGTGAAGATATTGATTCCGCAGTTGTATGAAACCATTGAAGGATTGGTGATCTCTTTGCCGGATCAGGCACAGAGGACTTCGGTGTGGATCCAGGATATGTTGGAACAGGATGAAATGCTGGCAAAATATGCTGATACGATCCTGAAAGAAGTTACCGGATATGTGGAAAACTGGCTTCAGTCAGATCTTCTGCCTCAGTCCAAAGAGATCATTACCCAGGTTACCGGTGGGATCATTGTATTTGCCAAGGGAATCATCAATTTCTTTATCGGATTGATCGTTTGTATTTACGTTTTGATGGAGAAGGATCATTTTGTAGGCACGTTTAAAAAGATCACCTATGGACTGTTTCCTGCAAAAAGCAGTAATACCATTGTTAAGACTGCAAGAAAGGCCCATGAGATCTTCATCGGTTTTGTAGTGGGAAAAGTAATCGATTCCATTATCATTGGAATTTTGTGCTATATCGTGCTTTTGATCGTGCATATGCCTTACGCGTTGCTGGTCAGTGTCATTGTTGGAGTGACCAATGTGATCCCATTCTTTGGACCCTACATTGGAGCAATTCCCAGTTTTTTATTGATCCTGTTGGAAAATCCCATCAAGGCACTGCAATTTTTGATCGTAATTCTGATCATCCAGCAGATTGACGGAAATATCATAGGTCCCAAGATCCTGGGAGATTCCACGGGCCTGTCCTCCTTCTGGGTGATGTTTGCCATCCTTTTGGGCGGTGGTCTATTCGGTTTCTGGGGAATGTTATTTGGCGTTCCTACATTTGCAGTGGGTTATTACATTTTCAATGAAATCGTAAAATATTGCCTAAGGAAGAAGAATATGCCACAGCATTCCGAAGACTTTTTGGATGTGGATGAACTGGATGAAGATACCAGAAAACTAAAATACAAATAAAACTAAATATTGTGTCGTAAAAATCACAAAATCTATATATCTAGTGGTTTTTACGACACTTTTTTTTGACATCCATACAGTAAATGTGATACACTTGCTATATATAATATAAATTGGATAGAATACCTATTTGTGCGCAAAGAGGGTGGGAAAATGGATAGATATGAGTATAAATTAAAACTGGATGACATCAGAAAGAAGCTTTCAGAGGGGAAAATCGATGAGGCAGTAGCTATTGTGGATTCCATAAACTGGAGAAAAGTAAAGATGGTTTCTGCACTTTGTCTTGCCGGTGAAGTTTATGAGAAGGCAGAGCGATATGAAGAAAGTAAGGAAATGTTGCGGGAAGCATATGAGCGATCCCCAATCGGGCGGACCATTATCTATCGTCTGGCCCTGGTAGCGGTTAAATCCGGTGACATGGATGAAGCAGAAGAATACTACGATGAATTTGTGGGAATTGCTCCTACAGATAATATGCGATACATTTTAAAATATCAGATTGCCCGGGCAAAGGGAGCTTCTGTGGGTGAATTGATCAGTATCCTGGAGGAGTTTAAAGAGCGGGAGAGTTCTGAACGCTGGACTTATGAATTGGCTACTTTATACCATAAGGCGGGTATGGCAGCAAAATGTGTGGATCTGTGCGATGAACTGATCCTCTGGTATGGTGAAGGAAAGTATGTTGAAAAAGCATTGGAACTAAAAATGCTATATCAGCCACTGACAGCGGACCAGGAAAAGAAGTTCCGCCGCATGAAACAGAACCGCAGTGGTAAGGTGGAAGTGACACCGGGTGAAGAATTGATGAGTGGCGAGATATTGTCAGAGACCAGAGTGATCCCTCAGGTAGAGACACCCTCTCCAACTTTCAATACGGTGAATCTACAGCAGGAACTGGCTGAAAACATGAAAAAGATCATGGAGGCAACAGAGAAAGAAACCGTATCCACCCACATGGAGCAGATCAAGGAACTGGTGAATACCATCCCGTATTTAAAAATTGCTGAAGAGAATACACCTCAGGAAGACGATGATAAATATGGGCATATTGAAACGGATGAAGAGATAGATGGTTCCTTAAAGATTGATTTCCAGGAAATGCTGGCAGAAGAGCAGGGAGGACAGATGAGTCTCCAGGTTCCGGACCAGCCATCCTTTGAAAAACAGATCACGGGCCAGATGAGTATCGAAGAAGTCCTGCAAGAGTGGGAAAAAACCAAACAGGCAGCTATGGCAGCTATGGAAGTGGCGGAGCAGAAACGACTGGAATCCGCAAAAGCAAGAGCGTTGAAAGAAGCGGAAGGCATTATGGACCGGCTTCAGGATGTAATACCCCAGCTGGAAGCAGGAAAAACCCCACAACAATTGATGGAAGAACAATATACCCGGAAATTGGATGTGATTCCGGAGGATGAAATCGAATATAAAGAGCCTGCAACGATGGAGATCGAAGAGGATTCTGAAGAGACCGAAGGAATGACAGAGGAACCGGAAGTTGTTCCTGAGACGGAAGAGCCGGCAGAAAAACCGGAAGCTGTTTTCGAGGCGGAAGGGCCGGAAGAGGAACCGGAAGCTGTTTTTGAGGCGGAAGGGCCGGAAGAAGAACCGGAAGCTGTTTCTGAGGCCGAAGAACAGGAAGAGACGATTGATGCTGTGGCAAAAACAGAAGAGGCAGCGGATGAAGGTTTTGAAAAAGAGAAAACGAAAGAGCCACAGGAGGAAGAGGAGCAGGAGAAACCACGTACCATCACTTTCCTGACGGAACAGCAGAAAGAGTATTTTGCTTATTTTCTAAAAGTAGACGGTATGGAAAAGCAGCTGTGCCAGACATTGGATGCTATGGTCCATAATGGTTCCAGAACCAACTCTTCACAGGGTAACCTTCTGATCGAAGGAGGACGGGGATCCGGTAAAACGGCCCTTGCTCTGGATTTGATCAAGGCTCTGCATACAGAACAGCCGAATCTTGGACATAAAGTAGGAAAAATTAAGGCGTCTGTCTTAAATCAGAAAAATATTCTGGATCTGATGGGAAAAGTGAACGGCGGTTATCTGATCATTGAAAAAGCCGGAGATCTGAAGAAGGAAACAGCGGAAGGATTGGCCCTGGCTATGGAAGGGGCTACCGGTGGTCTGACCGTGATCATGGAGGATACTTCTGCAGGGCTTAAACAGGCACTGGCGCAGTCTCAGGCACTGGCCGGCAAATTCGATCAGAAGATCACGATTCCGGTATTTACCAGTGACGAACTGGTTCATTTTGCCAAGAGCTATGCACAGGAAGCAGGATATGAGATTGAAGAGATCGCCATTCTGGCCCTTTATAAGAGGATCAGTAATATCCAGAAGGTGGATCGGGCAACGTATGTTGCAGAAGTGAAAGAAATCATGGATGAGGCCATGGAGAATGCTTCCAGAGGAGGATTCAGAAAGGCGTTTCAGAAGAAACGCACAGAGGACGGTAAGATCATTATTCACGAAAAGGATTTTGGATAAGACAGGAAGGTGCAGTTATGAATCGTATCACAGAAATGGATCGCTATCTGTTTGGCGAAGGAACACATTATGAGATATATCAAAAACTGGGGGCACATCTGGGAAAAAGCAGCGGACAAATGGGCTGCTTTTTTGCAGTTTGGGCACCTCATGCAAAGGCTGTCAGTGTAGTGGGAGAATTTAATAACTGGCAGGATGGTGTCCATGATATGGGAACACCATCAAAAGGTGGTATCTTTGAACTATTCATTCCGGGAGTAAAAAGCGGGGCAATGTATAAATTCTGCATTACCACCAAAGACGGAAGAAAGCTTTATAAAGCAGATCCTTATGCCAGATATGCACAGGTCCGTCCCGATACAGCTTCTATCGTTGCGCCGGCACTGTCCCACCGCTGGAAGGACAGAAACTGGATGAAGGAGAGGGACCAAAAAGCAAAGAAGGATCATCCAATGGCCATCCTGGAGGTGCATCCTGGTTCTTTTATGCGTCATCCGGGCAGGGAAGAGGATGACGCGCTATACAGCTATCGGGAATTAGCGGAAGTATTGATCCGATATGTAAAAGAGATGGGATATACCCATGTGGAGTTTATGGGAATCTGCGAATATCCGTACGATGGTTCCTGGGGTTATCAGGTGACCGGTTATTATGCACCTACTTCCCGATACGGAAAGCCGGAAGATTTTGCCTATCTGGTGGATCAGCTGCATCAGGCAAATATCGGAGTGATCTTAGACTGGGTTCCGGCGCATTTTCCAAGGGATGCCCATGGTCTTGCCGAGTTTGACGGAGAAGCGCTGTACGAATATGCAGATCCCAGAAAAGGGGAACATCCGGATTGGGGCACGAAGATCTTTGATTATGGTAAAAATGAAGTGGTAAATTTTCTCATCGGCAGTGCGTTGTACTGGGTGAAGGAATTTCATGTGGATGGATTACGGGTAGATGCGGTAGCATCCATGTTGTATTTAGATTACGGCAAGCAGGACGGGCAGTGGGTTCCTAATCAGTATGGTGAAAATAAAAACCTGGAAGCCATTGAATTTTTCCGGCATTTAAACAGCGTGATGAAGAAACAATTTCCATCAGTGATGATGATCGCGGAAGAAAGTACGGCCTGGCCGAAAGTGACCGCACCGGCAGAAGAAGGAGGCTTAGGATTTACCTATAAATGGAATATGGGCTGGATGCACGACTTCCTGGAATATATGAAGTTAGATCCGTTATTCCGTAAATACAATCATCATATGATGACTTTTGGAATGAGTTATAACGAAAGTGAGAAATTTATTCTTGTGTTATCCCATGATGAGGTAGTACACTTAAAGTGCTCCATGTTAGAAAAAATGCCCGGTCTGGGATTTGATAAGTTCCGGAATCTGATGCTTGGCTATTGTTTCTTTATGACTCATCCGGGTAAGAAGCTTCTGTTTATGGGGCAGGACATTGCCCAGCGCCGGGAGTGGAGCGAGGAACGGGAACTGGACTGGTTTTTGCTTGAGCAGCCGGAACATCGGATGGTACAGGAATTCATGCAGTCTTTATTGGGTCTGTATAACAAGTATCCTGCACTTTACAGCCATGATCATGACTGGGAAGGCTTTGAGTGGATCAATAGTACGGACGGGGATCGCAGTATTTTAAGCTTTATCCGCAAGAGCCCGACCAAGCGGAATAATATGCTGGTGGTACTCAATTTCACGCCGGTGGACAGACCGGATTACCGGGTAGGAGTCCCAAAGAAAAAGAAATATACGAAGCTTTTAAGCAGTGCCTGCGAGCAGTTCGGTTCAGAAGGCCTGTGTGAGGAAACGGAATTTATGGCCGTGAAACAGGAATGTGATTCAAGGGCATATTCCTTTGCATATCCATTGAAAGGATATGAGGCGGTTATTTTTAAATATTAAGAAAAAGGAAGAGGTATGGGAATGAAAAAGGAATTTAAGCGAATCTGGGAAGAAGCAGCCCGTCTTGAACGCAAGGTGATCAGCGTGGCTGCAGCACAGGACAGCGCGGTGCTGGAGGCTGTGGCCGGAGCAAAAAAAGCCGGTGTGGCAGATGCGGTATTATTTGGCGATGCCGAAGAGATCCGTAAGGCAGCACAGGGGGTAGACATTGATCTTTCAGAATACGAGATCGTAGACGTAAAGGACAAAGCGGAGGCAGCAAGAAAAGCCGTAGAGTTGGTGCATGATAAGAAGGCAGACATGTACATGAAGGGCATTATCGACACTAAAACCGTTCTTCGCTGTGTGTTAGATAAAGAAGTGGGATTGCGTAGCGGAAAGCTGTTATCCCATGTAGGAGTGTTCGAAGTAGAAGGGCTTGACCGTCTGTTGTTTTTAACGGATGCTGCTTTTAATATGTATCCGGAACTGGAAGAGAAAAAACAGATCGTGGAAAATGCAGTTACAGTGGCTCACGCCTGCGGAGTATCTTGTCCTAAGGTGGCACCGATTGCAGCCGTAGAAGTATTAAATCCGAAAATGCCGGCAACAGTAGATGCGGTGGAACTGACCAAAATGAATGAAGAAGGTACGATCACCGGCTGTATTGTAGACGGACCTTTGGCTTTTGACCTGGCTATCAGCCATGAAGCAGCAGAGCATAAGGGAGCGACGGACCGTAAGATCGTGGGAGATGCAGATATCCTGTTGATGCCGAACATTGAAACCGGAAACGTGCTGTATAAAGCGCTAGGACACATTGCGGATTCCGAAAATGGTGCCCTTTTGGTAGGAACCACTGCTCCGGTAGTATTAACCTCCCGTTCGGATTCTTATGAGACCAAATTAAATTCTATCGTATTGGCAGCTATGGTTGCCGAGCGTTTAAAGCAGGAGGTGTAGTATGTACAGGATCTTAACCATTAATCCGGGTTCTACATCTACAAAGATAGGTGTATTTGAAGATGAAAATCAGGTTTTTGTAAAAAACATCCATCATGAGACAGAAGAAGTGTCTCGTTTTGAACATATCACAGATCAGGAAGGTTTCCGTAAGGAGATTATTTTAAAGACATTAGAAGAAGCAGGAATTGAACTGACTTCCATGGACGCGGTAGTAGGTCGTGGCGGATTGGTGAAACCCATTGTTTCCGGAACCTATGAGGTGACAGAGGAACTGATCCGTGATCTGAAAGCCGGAGTGAGCGGACAGCACGCATCAAACCTGGGCGGTATTCTGGCAAAGGATATTGCAGCAGAGTGTGGCGAGGTACCTTCTTTTATCGTGGATCCGGTTGTGGTAGATGAAATGGAGGACCTGGCAAGGATCTCCGGACATCCGAAGCTTCCTCGTATCAGTATTTTCCATGCACTGAACGCTAAGGCCATTGCAAAGCGTTATGCAAAGGATATTGGAAAGAAATATGAAGATTTAAATCTCATTGTTGCTCATCTGGGTGGCGGTGTGTCCGTAGGTGCCCACAAAGCAGGTAAAGTGATCGATGTATTTAACGGACTGGACGGAGACGGTGCTTTTGCGCCGGAGCGTTCCGGAGCACTTCCCAGCGGTGCGTTGGTTAAACTGTGTTTTAGCGGCGAAGTGACTGAAAAAGAAGCATATCGTATGGTCGTTGGTGCCGGCGGTGTGGTTGCTTACCTTGGAACCAACAACATGATGGAAGTGGAAAAACGTGCCAAGGCAGGAGATAAGCAGGCAGCACTGATCCGGGAGGCATTTGCATATCAGATTAGCAAAAACATCGGATCCATGGCAACTGTTTTAGAAGGTAAGGTGGATCAGATCCTCGTTACCGGAGGCGTGGCACATGACAAAGAAATGGTAGAAATGATCAAGGCAAGAACGTCCTTTATCTGTCCGGTAACGGCATATCCGGGAGAAGATGAGTTGCTGGCCCTGGCTCAGGGTGCGCTGCGCGTACTGAACAAAGAAGAGGAAGCAAAGCAGTACCATTAATCATGATAGAAGCAATGAAGGACATTGTATGGAAGAACTTAGAGAATTATTAGAACTTCAGGTCAATGACCGATTACAACAGATTATTATCAGTAACCCAAGACAGAAGGGCGGAGTGAAGAAAATTCACATCCGCCCGATTCTGCTACAGAATAAAGTATGCTATCAGGTGGCAAACTATACCGAAAAACAGGTATTTCATGAAAACCTCGGTCGTGAGGATGTGATTACAAAGATCCTTGGATTGATGGAGGAGTTTAAACAGTTGCAGTTAAATTCTTCCACAATGACGGCGACTGTTCTGATCAGTAAAAAGGGAACAACGACCATTAAGAAAAAAGCGGTAAAATCTATAGGCGGGAATGCAGAAGATCTTGTACCCTCGGAGGTTTTAAGCCACAACCGGAAAAAGGAATACCTTATAGAACCGGGAGAAAAGGTTCCGTTTCTGGTGGATCTGGGAATTATGACAGAACAGGGAAAGATCGTTTCTTCAAAATACGATAAATTCCGCCAGATCAACCGCTTTCTGGAGTTCATCCGGGATGTGGAGGATTGTCTTCCAAGAGATCGTGAAGTGGTTATTCTTGACTTTGGATGCGGAAAGTCGTATCTTACTTTTGCTATGTATTACTATCTCCATGAAAAGCTGGGGATTGATGTACGTATGATCGGGCTGGATCTTAAGGAGGATGTGATCCGGCAATGCAATGAATTAAAAGACAGTTATGGATATGAGAAGCTTACATTTTTAACCGGGGATATTGCAGATTATGAGCAGGTGAAGGCCGTGGATATGGTAGTGACCCTGCATGCCTGCGATACTGCAACGGATTATGCTTTGTATAAAGCGGTAAAATGGGGAGCCGGCGTGATCTTGTCCGTTCCCTGCTGTCAGCATGAGCTGAACAGACAGATGAAAAAAGAGAAAAAACAACATGAGCTCTCAGCACTTTTTTCTTACGGGCTCATTCAGGAAAGAAGTGCAGCGTTGTTCACGGATGCCATTCGTGCAGAGATTTTAAAAGAACAGGGGTATCAGGTACAACTCCTGGAATTTATTGACATGGAACATACACCAAAGAACATTCTGATACGGGCAGTAAAGCCTGCGGGTAAACCGAAGATCCGGGTGGAAAGAAAAAATGCTTCCGGTTACCGTCAGGCCATGTCCTATTTAGGCGTTACGCCTTTATTAAGTCGGTTGTTTGATGAGGAGAAATAGATGAAAAAAGGATTCATTAAGGCAGGTTGCCTGGCAGCAGTTTTTGTTGTGGCGGTGATCATTTTGGAGCTGGTATTTAATACCGGTGGAGAAGATCTTACTACCACCATGTCGGATGCCACACTGCCGGTATTATATTTTGTTCAGGATGAAAAAGAGGTCAATCCGCTATTCGGATACAGTCATGAAATGGATCCTGTGTACACCAGAGATACCATTACCACAGTAAATGAGGACTTGTCTCTTCCGGTACACATTGATACTTATGGGAATGCTATTGACAGCATCCGTTATGAGATCCGTACACTGGATGGCAGCCGTCTTGTGGAAGATACCGAGATCACCCAATATAACAAAGAGGATCAGGCTATTGATGCCACGTTTCATATTCAGAACCTTCTGGACGAAAACGTGGAATATCAGATGATCATCCGATTGGGAATGGGGAAGAAACAGATCAATTATTATACTCGTATCATGATCCCCAATGGAATGTTTGTCGAAGAGTGTGTGGATTTCGCATGGAAATTTCATGAAAAAACCTTTGATAAAGATAATCAACAGGAATTAACCAAATACATGGAACCGGACAGCACACGTACCAATAACAGTCTCCATAAGGTGGATATCCATTCATCAGTAAATCAGCTTTTCTGGGCAGATTTTGATTGCTCCGTGGTAAGTCCGGTGCAGATTTCTGTAAAAGAGGCCAAGAAGGAGTATACCGTGGTGATCTTGTCCTATGTACTGGGATCAACCGGAACCAACGGCGAAGCAGAATATTATAACGTGGAAGAGTATTATCGGATCCGCTATGGATCGGACCGGATGTATCTATTGGATTTTGAGCGTACCGTGGATCAGATATTCCGGGAAGATGGAGATAATTTTACCCAAAGCGGTATCAATCTGGGGATCCGTTCTGAGGATGTGAATTACATCAGTAATGAAATGGGAACGATCCTGGGCTTTGTGCAGCAGGGAGACCTGTGGGAATACAATAATGTGAACAAAAGCCTGTCGAAAGTATTTAGTTTCCGCGGTTATGAACAGATCGATCTAAGAGAGAATAACAGTCAGCATAGCATCCGTATCATCCGTGTAGATGAGACGGGAAGTATGGACTTTATCGTATATGGATATATGAACAGGGGCACTCATGAGGGTGCTGTGGGAATCTCCGTATTTCACTACGATAGTATTGTCAATACGATTGAAGAGCTGGTGTGGATCCCCTTTAACAAGTCCTATCAGATGATCGATGAAGTACTGGGAAAAGTCATGTATGTAAACGATAACAACCAGTTTTACATTATGACAGAAGGAACCATTTATCAGATTGACCTGACCACACGTAAGAAAAAGGTGCTGGCTCAGGGCAGCGGTGAGAAGTGGTTCAGTGTTTCCGAAGATAACAGCCGCCTTGCCTGGATCGAGGGTGGGAATGCTGATGCGGGTCAGGTCCTTCATCTTTATAATATGGCCACAGGAAAAGAAGAGATCATAAAAGCTCAGGAGAACGAGTATATCCGTCCACTGGGATTCATGGGAACAGACCTGATTCTTGGAAGAGCTAAGAAAAAGCAGGTTTCGACCGGTGTTTCCGGAGTAACAGTTTTCCCCATGTATGTCGTAGAGATTCTTGGTGAAAACGGTGATGTGAAAAAGGACTATCATAAGAAAAACATCTACATCATGGATGTGAGTACCGAGAATTACACCATCCGGCTGGAGCGGGTGAAGTATTCAGACGGAAGCTACGTTACCATTAGTCAGGACACCATTATGAATATGAAGGGTGATTCTGAGGAGACGACGGCACTGGAGCTGGTACGTTCTGACACGAAACAGACCTTGGTGACCATCCAGATGTCGGCAGGTGTCGCAGACAGCGATCCAAACCTGTTAACGTCCAAGCTGGTGGAAAATAAAGAAAATCGCACCATGGAACTGGAGAGTACCGGAGAAGAGAATTACTATTATGCTTATGCGAAAGGCCAGGTAATGCTGATCAGTCCCAATGAAGCAGAGGCTGTTAAGGTTGCATCGGAGCAGACCGGTGTAGTAGTAGACGGAAAAGCGCAGTATATCTGGCAACAGGCCAAAAGCGTATACAAAAATACGCTGCCCGGAATGCATGCCGATTCCTCTAAGGTAGGAACCGATTATGCCGAGCGCGCATTAAGTGTGATCTTAAACTATGAGGGTGTTTCTATTTCGGTAGGGGAGTTACTGGACAGCGGTCGCACGGCCAAAGAAATCCTGCAGAAACTGTTGCCGGGAGCGACGGTGTTAGAGCTGACGGGATGTAGTGTTGATCAGATGTTTTACTATGTGGATCAGGGATATCCGGTCTATGCCATGGCTAATGCAAAGAAGCCGGTGCTGATCTGTGGATATACCCGTGACCGGGTTGTTTATTACGATCCGGCCATAAATGACACGAAAAACGTAAGTCTGGAGAGTGCCCGGGAAATGTTTAACGATGCGGGTAATATTTTCCTGGCCTATGTGATCAAAGAAGAACATTAAAGAAAATCGTCCGTTTATCCGACATTACATGTAACAGGATAAAAGGACGGTTTTTTTATGCAGATACAACAGATTCAGACAACGACAGAACAGCTTTCCGGAGTAAAAGTTTCTACGGCAGATACGACGCCTGTTACCAAGACGGGGGAAACCGGATTTTTCATGCCGGTGGCGGCATCGGATGAAGAAGATCAGACCATAGGAGGACTTTCCCGCAAGGCAAAATCCATAACAGAGAGTCAGACCACCAACCATGCAGAATATGTGGCAGGGGTAATGAACGATTCTCTGGTGGAAAAAGCGCAGGAAAATGGGATCGACTTATCAGAAGAAGATGAGGAAAATCTGGTTACGGTTGTGGATAAGATCCAAATGGAACTGATTGAAGGTGGAAACAGTTACGTTGCCCGGATAGCAGATTTATCCATAGAAGATTTAAGTACCATGTCGCCTACCGTAACGTCTGCTTATGAAATGGCACAGAAACTCACCACGCCCACCAGGGAAGAGATCTGCTATCTGGTTGGAAATGAGTTGGAACCTTCCATAGGAAACTTTTATCAGGCACAGAGCATGGTATCCGGAATGGAAGAAAGCGGTCAAAAGAATGTGGTACAGATCGACGAAGATCTTGCAGAGAAGATCCGTCAGCGAATGAGCGAACTTGCTATTGAGGTAACGCCGGAGTCTTTGGAGCGTGCCACCTATATGGTGCAAAATGGGGTAGATCTGACCAGGGAAAACTATGACTATGTATTACAGTTAGAGCAGGTACAGATGCCATTAAGTGAAGAGACGATCCTTCAATCCATGAACCAGGCAGTGGTGTTGGGACGTACCGCTTCGGCCGGTATGCTTTTACCCGGATATTCCTGGCAGGAGCGGGCCATATCGGCGGAAGAGATTGTGAATACCGCGACTACGGAAGATCTGGAACGGTTGATACAGGAAGATAAAGAGATCACCGTTGCCAATTTGGCAGAGTCGATCCTTTACAGAACCCGGGAAGGTGCTGGTGAAACCAGCGGTGTGATACAGTCAGGAGATAGCCTGCAGACACCGGAAACGGAAAATGCTTACCGATTGGTATCAGCCAGACGTACTTTAGAGCAGGTTCGTTTGTATATGAGTGCACAGGCAAATCTGTCTTTATTGAAGCAGGGTATCCATATTGAAACCGAACCGTTGGAGCAGCTGGTGGAAGAACTGAAAAGTCAGGAAGAAGCCCTGAAAGAAGTATTGTACGGCAGCAGTTCTTCCGTGGAAGCAGCGGATGGAGAGCAGCAGTTTACGGATACAACACAGGCAATTCAGGAGATGAAAAATGCGCCTGCCTATGTGCTTGGTTTTGTTTCCATGGATGAGAGCTTGTTTTTGGCACACCGGACAGCAAAGCAGGCAGCACAAAACATCACAGCACAGGCAGACTATGAAAAGGTAAACGGAGCTTATGAAACCATGATGACCAAGGTGCGGACCGATCTGGGTGATTCTATGCAGAAAGCATTCCGGAATGTGGACGATATATTGGAAGACCTGGGATTGGAAACCAGTGCGGCCAATCAGCGTGCGGTCCGTATTTTAGCATATAATCAGACAGAACTGACGATCGATAACATAGCGGCTATGAAACAGAAGGATGAACAGGTTCAGACCCTGTTTCATGCCATGACACCGAAGGTGGTACTTTCCATGATCCGGGAAGGATATAACCCTCTTGACCACACGCTGGAAGAGATCAATGAGAAAGCCAAAGAGATCAGAAGCACGCAGGATGAAAAAGATACCGAACGCTACAGTAAATTTTTGGTAGAGATGGAGCAGCAGGGTGAGATCAGCGCGCAGGAGCGTGACAGCTTTGTGGGAATCTATCGTTTGCTGCGCCAGGTAGAGAAAAGTGACGGTGCGGCTGTGGGAGCTGTGGTTCTGTCGGGAGAAAAACTCACCATGCGAAATCTGATGACCCAGGTAAGAACCATGAAATCCGGAGGCATCGATATGGCAGCCGACGATAAAACCGGAGAAAGAGCGCAGGAGTATGTGCCGGATCTTTCCATCACCCAGCAGGTAGAAGCTGCTTACGAAAGTTCCTGCGTAGAAAATGCCCTCTATGAGATCACCCCGGGTAAACTTTTATTTGCCAAACAGCAGAATGAAGCAGGTGGGGATCTGATGGATCTGACACCGGAACAGCTGTTATCAGCCATGCGTGAATCCGCAAAAGAAGAGGTTTCTTATGAGCAGCAGGTGGCGGAAGAATCAAGACAGCAGATACGGGAAGCCTATACTACACTGAACAACAACCGGGATCTGGAGGAGTTGTTCCGACAGTTGGATGTGCCCAAAAGCGCCGAGAACATCCAGGCTGTGGCAGACTTTATGAAAGACCGGAATAAACTTTATAAATCCCTTTACGGCAGACAAACTACCCATGCAGATCTGATGGAAGAAGTAGCAGATATAAAGCAGGATATCTGGGAGAACTTTAGTGAAGCAGTGAAAACACCGGAGGATATGGCAAAAGCACAGATGACTCTGGCAGAAACTGCGGAACAGGTGATGGAAGGAATGCTGGATCAGGAGGATGTCAGCGCTCTGGATATACGACAGATGCAGATGGAAAGCCGCCAGTTAAGCATTTTATCGGAACTGGGTAAGAAAGAAGAATATGCTGTCCCGGTTCTGGTGGCAGATGAAATGGGCTGCGTTAGTTTAAAGATCGTGCGGGGAAAAGAAGAAAAAGGCAAGGTTTGTATCACCACCCAGACAGAGACTTTGGGAAAAGTGGCAGCAGAATTTTCTGTGACTACAGGTGGGATCAAAGGATACATCGCCACAGACACCCAGGCGGCGCAAAGAAAGCTGGAAGAAGCGGACGAAACATTATGCAGTGAGTTTACGGAAGAACTGGCAAAAGCAGGGGTAAATCTGGACGGTGAACCTTCCGTGGCTTATGTGACCAGTAAAAATCTGTCTTTAGAGCAGTTTTACCGGGGAAGCGGAACCGGAGAAACAACCGGTTCGCAGGTGCAGACCCGGACCCTTTATACCGTGGCCAGGGTATTTTTGAAGAGCTTAACCGGAATAAATGCCGGTAAAGAAACAGAATAAATCTGCCGATACATAGAAGGTAAGAGGAGAGATGCCTATATGAAAATAAATTACAATATGTCGGCCTATGTGGCAAATGCAAAATTATTACAGAATGAAGATGCGCTGACTGCATCATTGGAAAAATTATCATCCGGTTACAGGATCAATCATGCGTCAGATGATCCGGCGGGAATGGCCCTGTCTGCAAAGATGAGGACTCAGATCCGTGGTTTGGAGCAGGCCTCCAGAAATGCATCTGACGGAATGAGTGTTATTGAAACTGCCGAGGGTGCATTACAGGAAGTTACATCTATAATCCAGCGTATGCGTGAATTAGCCGTTCAGGCGGGAAATGATACCTACGGGGATGATGACCGACAGGCTATGCAGGACGAGATTGAAGCACTGAAAGACGAGATCGACCGCATCTCCACCGATACGGAATTTAATAAAATGACCCTTCTGGACGGTTCCTTATCCAGCAGGGTATATGCCAATACAAGACAGGTTAGCTTAGTGGAAGTAAGTTCTACCGTGGATACCGGTGATTATACCATGACAGTTAAAAATGATGCCACCAGAGCAGTTTTGACTGCTAAGATGGCTGCCGGTGACGCAGATACATATAAAACAGATCCGGATGATCCGGATAAACTGGTGATCCCGGAAGGGCAGATTTCCATTAATGGAGTCGTAGTCCGTTTTAAAGGCGGAGAAACCGAAGAAGAGGTTTATACTACCCTGCGTGATGCCTGTGAAAAAGCGGAAGTGAATCTGATATGCTTTGATGATAGAGGCGATTTCGAGAACTTCACAGTGAGTGATGAGGCTAGGATGGATAATCTGAAAACCGAAGGTTATGTACAGAAAGGTGCTTACCAGTTCGGAGATGCTCTGGCTTTTATCGCTCAGTCTACAGGAAAGAGTGAGCAGGTCACCATTTCCTGCTCTGATGATAACATAGCGAAGTTCTTCGGGCTGACTACAGAAGAGCAGACCGTCCGCGGAACGGATGTGGAGATTGAGCTTACCGGGGATAAGTTTACCAAACAGGCTACCGTTCTTACCGATGGCAACACCGTGTCCATCACCGACCGTAATGGATTTTCCATGTCCTTTGATGTAATAGAGGGAGGGACGTATACAAAAGATACGGTTAACAATACGGTAACAGTTGGCCCCATGGACATCTTATTACAAGTTACCAACATCGGAAATATGTCCCTGCAGGTGGGTGCAAACCAGTATCAGACTATTGAAGTGGATATTCCGGATATGTCTTCCAAGGCACTTAGGATCGATGACCTGGATGTTACCACCGTATTTGGACCGGACAAAGCCATGAGCGCTTTGGATGCAGCGCTGGCTAAAGTAACCAGTGCCAGAAGCAGTCTTGGAGCGGCAGAGAATCGTCTGGATTATGCAGTGGACAATCTGGGTGAAACCGATGAAAATATGAACGCCGCCCTTTCCAGGATTGAAGATGTGGATATGGCAACTGAAATGTCTACTTATACACAGATGAATGTGTTGGTGCAGGCAGCTACGTCTGTGCTTGCCCAGGCCAATGACCTGCCGGAGCAGACTTTGCAGTTGTTACAGTAGTTTAAGAGGTTCAAGCATGAAAAAAGAGCAGAAACAAGAATTTACGGCGCGTATCGTCCATGCCAACCGTAGCCAGCTCATTGTGATACTGTACGAAATGGCCTTTGCCTATATGGAGGATGCAGAATCAGATTATCGTAAGGAGCGCTGGGAAGACGTAAAGATCGATCTTGACCGGATTGAAAATATTGTAAGACATCTTCAGAGTATTTTGGACCACAAGTACGACATCGCAGGAGAATTATTCCGGCTGTACCGGTTCTGTTTAGAGCAGCTGGCCCTGTGCCGGGTAAAAAAGAATCTGGAAGGGATGGAGAATTGCCGAAAGGTGTTAAAAAATCTGTATGCTGGTATGCAGGGCATGGCAAAGGAAGATACTTCCGGCCCGTTAATGCACAACTCCCAGAAGGTTGTGGCCGGAATGACCTACGGAAAAACCAGTATGAACGAAATCTATATGGATGATGAAAAAAGAGGATTCTTCGCATAAGGATCCTTTTTTATTTTTCTTGCAACAAAACGGCACCTGTGATACACAGATATTATATACGAAACGTTTCGCAAAGGACAAAGAGTTATGGATAAAAACGGATGGATCAGGCGGGCGAGGCACGGAGACGTGCAGGCCTTCGGGGAATTATATAAGACAGTGTACAAAAAACTGTATGCCTACGCTTTTTACACCTTAAAGAATCCGCAGGATGCAGAGGATATGGTCAGTGAGGCAGTCACGGATGCTTTTGCGTCCATAAAAAGCCTAAGGAATGAAGAAGCCTTTGAACAGTGGATCTACCGCATTGTGGTGAATAAATGTAACCGGAAGCTGCGGGAATACTATGAGAAACGCAGGGAAGAGCCGGAGGAGAGCTTAGATGCGCTACCGGAGTGTAAGGAAGCCTTTGATACGGTAAGAATTGAAACCCTGGAGCTAAAAACTGCCCTGACGACTCTTGGCGAGCAGGAGCGATCCATCCTGTTACTCCATGTTCTGTTTGGATATAAAACAAAAGAGATCGCGGCGGCGCTTGATCTAAATGAAAACACCGTGCGATCCAAGGAAAGCCGGGCTTTGAAAAAGCTGGCGCAGCAGTTAAGGGATAGTAAGTGAGGTGGCAAATATGAAGCAGGATAACATAGAAGAATTTATGGGACAGGAGCATCTGTCAGAGGAAGAAAAACAGAAGCTGTTGGATCAGTTAAAAGATCTGGAAGAGACAGAAGTTCCGGAAAGTCTGCAGCCGGAGGCAGTGGTGGAAAAACTGCAGAAACAAAGAAAAATGAGAAGAGTAAAGCAGTTCGCGGGCTTGGCAGCCATGCTGGTCTTGGGTTTGGGAATTGGAGCTTTTGGTTTGGGACAGCAGCAGGATAGTGACATTACAGAAGCCGGGGATGATACCGGAAAGGAAACTCTGCTGGCAGAAGAGTCCGGGAATGGGAAAGAGCGAAAAGAACAGGTAGGAAACTTTAAGTTGGCCGGTTCCTATGAGGAGCTTTACGCAGCCATACAAAGTGCAGATAGCCGGAAGAATTTCTTGGAAGGTGATACGTTCTATACGTTAACCTCGGGGACAGATGATGCTGTCATGGAGACCGCGGAAGAGTCACAGGATTATTCCACCACCAATCTTCAGGTAGAGGGCGTGGATGAAGGGGATATTGTGAAAAACGATGGAGAGTACCTGTATATCTGCGCAGAGCAGCAGGTTTACATTGTGGATATCCGTCAGGAAGACATGGAAAAAGTGGCCACCATCCGGCCGGAAATGAAGGGCGGCGATCGGATTACGGAGATCTTTGTGGAAAAAGACCGGCTGATCATCATTCTTAACATTGCGAGGGAAGAAACCTCGTACGAAGATTCGGATTCCGTGACGTATGGAACCTACGATTGCTGCTATATATACGAACCGTATGATGAAACCAAAGTGCTGACCTATGACATTACCAACCGGAACAAACCGGAGCTTCTTGGCACCATCAGTCAGGACGGAGGATACAAAACAGCCCGGAAGGTGGGGGATTATCTTTATCTGTTCACGGAAGATACGCCCCGGGCAGAAGATCCTATCCCATTATTTAACAAGGAGAAGGCAACCTGTGACAGCATTTACTACCAGAAGGAGGCAGATCACCGGCTGATGGTTGCCTCCATGAATGTGGAAAACCCGGGCGCCTTCGTGGATTATCTGGTTTTGATGGATCATTATGGGGATATCTACGTGAGCAATTCAGCCATTTATGTGTATGGTTATGAATACTGGGACGGTGAGAAAGATTCCGGTGAAGACTGGCGAAATACGGAAGGCTATACCGGTATCACCAAATTTTCCTTTAAAGACGGAATGCTTAGCGCAGAAAGCAGTGCCAAAGTCCGGGGGGATATAACGGATACTTTCGCCATTTCTGAAAAAGAGGGCATCCTGAGGGTGTTGACCACAGAGTGGAAGGAGAAATCCGAGAACCGTCTGTATGTGTTTGATGAGCAGTTAGAGCGTATCGGATATTTATCAGAACTGGCTGTGGGTGAAGAGATCTACAGCGCCAGATACATCGGGGATATGGCTTATTTTATCACCTATCACAATACCGATCCTTTGTTTGTGGTAGATCTGTCTGACGTGACCGATCCGAAACTTCTGGGACATGTTAAGATCACCGGTTTTTCCGACTATCTGCACCCTTACGGGGAAGGTCTGTTACTGGGCATCGGTTATGAAACAGGAGAAAATGGCGGAGACTGGCAGGGTGTCAAGCTGGTAATGTTTGATGTGACAGATCCTACCCGGCCCAAGGTCTTAGACAGTGTGCTGGTGGGAGCAGATTACAGTCCAGCCATCTATAATTACAAATGTGTGCTGGCAGACAGTGAGAAAAACCTCATCGGTTTTTCCGGTTATGATAGCCGAAAGGATGGGCCTATGTTTTATCTCTATTCCTGGGAAGGGGATCATTTTTCCCTGAAGATGAAGGAAAAAACTGTTGAGAACGGTCAGGAACCGGACAGGAGTATGTATGCGAATGACCGGTTGTATCTATGTCTGCGGTCTGATCTTACTACCATGGTGAGGTCCTTTGACCTTAAAAATGACTGTGAGATCGTAGACCGGCTTACCATCAATCAGTAGTAAAAGTAAAATAAAATGGCACAGACCGCCTTAGTCTGTGCCGTTTTTTACATGATTCAGGTAGGATTCGTAGCGAAGGGAAGCTGCGTTGATCTCGTAGATCCAGCTGTCGATCAAGGCTGGTTCGGTTACATAATTAAGATTGGCGTAGGCTGTCGACACCTGATCTTTGAGTCGGGACAGTTCTTCGGTATCACTCACCGGGACCGCCGAAACCGATAAGGGGATAGATTTGGGTTTTTTAAAAAAAAGCATGAAATACACCTCCGTGTATGTAAGTATTTACCAAAATGGTTTAAAATATGTAAAAAAGTTAATTTTTTTCATAAAAGTATTGACCTTCCACCTTATGGAAGGTGTAAGTTTACTGCATCGGGAGGTAGAGTATGAAGATCAACGAGGTGGAGAGCCTGGTGGGTATCACCAAAAAGAATATCCGTTTTTACGAGCAGGAGGGTTTATTAAACCCTGACAGGAATAAGGAAAACGGATATCGGGATTACAGTGAAGCTGACGTGAACATCCTAAAGACCATTAAGATCTTAAGAATGATGGACATTTCCATTGAGGAGATCCGGGATCTTTTAAATGGGAAAAAGGAATTCCGGGATGTTCTTATGCATCAGGTGTTGCGTCTTACCGAACAGCAGAGGGCTATCGATGAGATGAAAAAGCTGTGCAACAGTATGATCGACAGCCAGTTTACCTGGGACCACGAAGACCTGACAACCTACCTTGCACAGATGAATCTGATGGAAAAGGAGGGTCATACATTGGTGGATGTTAAGAAAAAGGACAAACGCCATAAAGGTGTGGTGGCAGCAGTCGCTGCACTGGCCATGATCGCCTTGATGGGAATGGTTCTGGGGCTGTTTGTATGGGCAGCCATTGTGGAGCCTGATATGCCGATGATACTTTTGATCATCTGTATGGGAGCGCCGGTCTTTGTCATCATCGGGATCATCATGGCACTGTACTTAAGAATGAAAGAGATCAAAGGAGGAGAAGAGTATGAAGCTTCTAAATATTAGTTATGTACCGGATCAGGAGATCGAGGCATTGGGCATTGTAAAAGGCGGCGTGGTGCAGTCCAAACACATCGGCCGTGATTTTATGGCAGGGATGAAAACTCTGGTGGGTGGAGAGATCAAGGGTTACACCGAGATGATCGATGAAGCCAGACAGATCGCAACCAAACGTATGGTGGATGAGGCCATCGGACTGGGTGCAGATGCCATCATCAATGTGCGTTATGCATCTTCTGCAGTCATGCAGGGTGCCAGTGAAGTAATGGTGTACGGAACGGCAGTAAAATTCAAATAAGTTTTATTCCGTTTTGACACGGAAAAAAGAAAGAAAATCAAGGCTTAAGAGAAATTGTCCGAATTCTCTTAAGCCTTTTTTTGTGGAAAATTACCAGTTGGCAAATGAAAAAGCCCGTATTATAATGTCAACTACATTGAAACAAACACACCGGATCCGGCGTGTAGAGAGTCAACGTATCATCGGTTGACGTTCCGGGGCAGTTCGCCCCTGAGATTTCAAGAAGATCATTCATATCAATTTGAAAACAGGCAGCAGGTCTTTTTTGTTGTGTAAAAAGGGGGAGAAAATGAGGAAAAGACTAAGGTTTTGCTGCAGCGACAGGGAATACCAGGGGATGCTGGCTGATTATGTCCGCAGGTACTGGCAGGAGTATTTCCTTGTGGTGCAGGAAGAAGGAGAAGAAGAGATCCTGGTGACGGAAAAAATGGCAGTTACCGAAGGTAGTGGGAAGAAGGTGCTGACAGCAAGTAGGGAAGATGCGGAAGCAGTTTTTCAAGGGTCAGGTGATCAGGGAAGCCGGGAGATCTTTTACCTATCGGAGGAACAGAATACATGTGATAAAGCTATTTATCGATATCAAAGCCTGGATCAAGTAATGCGCGAGTTATTATTTAAAACAGGAAATTCTGTGATGCCCGGAGTTTCGCAGAAGGTTACACGGCTGATCTTATTTTTCACCCCGGGAGGAAACTGCGCCCAGACTTTGGCTGCCAAACAGTTTTCCAGACGGATGGGAGCCATGGAGAAAGTGCTGTTTATCCATTATGGTGCCTTTGGAGTAACGGGGGAGGAGGAGCAGAGCGGCAGGGAAGGCGACATTGATCTGTCAACGCTGTGTTTTTACATTTACAGCAGGGGTGTGGAAGATCTGACCCGTGAAAAGGTGATGGCTGCAGTACGAAAAGCAGAGGGCTATGAGTATCTTGCTTATTTTCATAATCCCATCCATGTTGCCCGGATGAAAGAAGAATTCTCACAGCTTTTGGAGAAAGTGCTGTCTTTTGGTTTATATGACCGGATCGTTCTGGATCTGGATGAATTACCCTTTGAATTAGAGGGGATCTTACGAAAGACATCGGAATTGTATTGTGTAATCCCTGCAGAACAGGGGATCCGGGAAAGTTATGCCATCCGTTCCGGGGATTGGCAGGCATTTCTTAAGAAGCTGGATCTGGATCCGGTGAACCTTATGGTAAAGGAGTGGGAATACAGAGTTGGATAAAGAACGATTCAGACAGCTTCGTAAACAGATACTTCAGGAGCTGGAGCAGCAGACAGACCTTCGGGAAGGCCGGATTGCGGATACCGTACAGAGAGTAGTGGCGCAAAAGGAACGGGAAACAGGATTTACATTTGCTGATTGGAAAGAGGCGGAGGAGGCTCTTTATAATTCACTGAAGCGACTGGATGTTATTGAGGGATTGATGCAGGACGAAGAAGTGACGGAGGTGATGATCAATGGACCGGATCATATTTTCTACGAGAAAAAGGGATGTTTGTATCCGTTTGGAGAATCATTTGAAAGTGAGCAACGGCTGCGGGAGATCATCGATCAGATTGTAGGGGAGCATAACCGCAGGGTCAATACCCGGACGCCTATTGTGGATACCCGCCTGAAGGACGGGTCCAGAGTGCATATTGTGTTAGAACCCATTTCGCTGCAGGGACCGGTGGTCACCATACGAAAATTCCAAAAGGATGTGATGAATCTGGCGTTTCTGGTGAGTAATGGAACCATGAGTCAGCAGGAAGCAGACTATCTTAAACATCTGGTACAGGAAAAACAGACCATTCTGATCTCCGGTGGAACAGGAAGCGGAAAGACCACATTGCTCAATGCATTGTCGGCGGCGATTTCACAACAGGAGCGAGTCATAACCATAGAAGACTCTGCAGAATTAAGGTTGCAGAATTCACCTAACCTCATCCGCTTAGAGTGCAGAGATGCCAACGGCGAGGGGGCTCCGGCGGTAACCATTCGGGACCTGATCAGGGCATCTTTGAGGATGAGACCGGACCGTTTACTAATAGGTGAAGTCCGGGGACCGGAAGCACTGGATCTATTACAGGCGCTTAATACCGGTCATCAGGGTTCTCTTAGTACCCTGCATGCCAATACCTGTAAGGATACTTTTTCAAGGTTGGAAACCATGATGCTCATGGCTATGGATCTGCCGTTAAAAGCTATCCGGGCACAGATCGCTTCCGGTATCCAGGATATTGTTCACGTAAAAAAGTATCCGGACGGAAGCAGGAAATTAGATGAGATCATCCATGTTGACGGGATCAGAGGTGAAGACATTCAATATCATAGTGTTTACAAGAGGGGAGAAGAGACATCATGAAAAAAAGAGAAGCAACTGATCCTGCAATCTGGCGGGAAAAATATACCGACGGACGATTCTGGCTGAAACGGATCCTTCTGGCAGTGGTAGTGCTGCTTTTAGTCTGTTATTGTTTTTATCATTCCATTTTGATCCTTCCGGTGATCCTGCCGGGGCTTTATCCCTACTTTAAATGGTGCCGTATACAGCAGCAGAGAGAAAAGAAAGAACGGTTTTCTTTGCAATTGCGGGATTTTCTCCAGCTACTGTCCGGAAATCTCCAGGTAGGAGATTCTATGGAAAAAGCCATGGGGCATTCTTTGCCGGAATTGGAAAGACAATGGGGAAAGCAGTCCTTTATTTATCGGGATGTGGAAAAAATGTGTCGTCAGATCGAATTATCGGCACAGACTGAGGAGGTGATGAAAACCTGGGGAGAACAGAGAAAGGAGGAAGAACTGACTTTATTTTTGCAGGTATTTCTGTTTGGGCGACGGACAGGAGGGGATCTTTGTGTGATCATTGCAAAAACGACACATTCCATATCAAGAAGGATTGAAACTGCACAGGAAATCCGTACGATCCTTGCATCCAGACGCTATGAGCAGGAGATCATGTCGGCTATGCCCCTGTTTATCATCCTTTATCTGAATCTCACCAATGGAAGCTATCTGGATGTGTTATATGGAAATATAAAGGGCGCGGTGTTTATGAGTATCTGTCTTGTGGTTTATGCCGCTGCGGTGCTTCTGGGAATAAAGCTTCTTAGGATCGAGGTGGCATAAGATTGTGAAAAGCAGGAAAGAGAAAATAAGAAAGCCATTGATGGTATTTCTTTTGATGGTAGTCCTTGCGCTTTGCTATGAGCTGGCAGGGAGCCATTCAAAGCAGGATGGACAGATCATAAGCAGGGATAAAGGAGGAAGCAACAAGTATCGTGTAACCTGGGGAGAAGACTGTTTTGATATGACGGTTGAGTATAAGAAAATACAGCAACCGGGGGAAGAAGAGGAACTGTTGAAGGAAGAAGCGACACCCAGAGAGATGTTAAAATCCTATATTTCAAAACTTGAGAGGCAAAGCAGAGAAGCCGAGACATTTGAGTTGCCGGACAGCTATCAGGGAAAACCCATTGTCTGGGAGAAGAAAAGAGATGGTACGCCTTTTGCACTGGTTGCCTTGGGACTGTTTGCGGCGATCCTGGTGTATAGGGAACAGGATCAGGAACTTCGCAAACAGGAACAAAAGCGCAGAGAGCAGTTGACCAGGCAATATCCCCAGCTGGTAGGTTCCCTGACCACGCTGCTGGATAGTGGGATGAGTCTTCGCTATGCCATAGGCCGGTTGACCATTGAGCATCTGGGAGGGGATGGTCCACTGCAAAAGGAATTGGAATCGTTGCTTAGAAGACTGCAAAGTGGTGCGGGAATGAATGAGGCACTATGGGAGTTTGCTTCAGGATGCGGTGTCCGACAATACCGAAAGCTGGTTAGTCTTCTACTCCAGAATCAGGAGCAGGGGAGCCGGGATCTTAAGCAGATGTTACATGCGGAAGTGGAAGAATCTGAACAGAGTCGGTTACAGTTAGCAAGGCAGGATGGAGAAAAAGCGCAGACCAGAATGCTGCTTCCGCTTACCCTGCTGTTAGGGTTGGTGATGGTGATCCTTATGGTGCCGGCATGGATGCAGATGAATCAGATGTAAGGAAAGGAGAATATGATGAAGAGACAAATAATGGATTTGTGGAAGGATGAAAGAGGAATCTCAACGGTAGAATTGATTTTGATCCTGGTGGTGCTCATTGCTCTCGTGCTGATCTTTAAAGAGCAGATCACATCGTTGGTAAATGACATTTTTGATACCATTACTTCTTCGGCAGGTGAGGTATAGATGCGTGGCAGATTACCGGCAGTGATCTCGGTGTTTGCGGCGCTTACCTGGTGCCTGGTGGCATCCATGGTGTTCGTGCTTTTGGATGGAGTGAGGGTGGCAGCTATGGGAGATTTTCTGGAAGACCGGGTTCATCTGACCTGCAGAAATGTAATGGCGGGTTACCAAAGAGAGTTATATCAGAACTATGGCATTCTGGGAATCGATGAAGCATACAGTCAGTTTGAAGAAGGATCCGAAGACGTGGTGGAAGCCATGGTGGAGCGGGAGTTGGACTACGAAAAGGAATTGGAACGAAACAATCGGGCTGTTCATAGCATGATCTCGGCCAGAGTTAATCTGTTGGATTATCCGTGTGTGGAAATAACGGATGGCACCTACCAGGTTCTTAGCGATGGTGGAGGGGAAGTTTTTTTAAGACAGGCATCTGCCTATATGATGGCGTTGTTACCGGAAGAGGTGACGGAGAAGATATTGGGAGAGTATTCAGATCATAGTCTTTTTCAAGAAGAAAATGATATAGGTGAGATTTATTCCGGTGCTATGAGTGCATTACAAAGTGCAAGTCAGCTTTTGGAACAATCGGAAGAGGGTGAGGAATCCATGAATGCATTGGAGGACAATGTTATGACAGAGGTGGAGCGGCGGCGAAATAGTCCGGTTCTTGACCTGGTAATTCCGAATCAAAAGATTTCAACGGCTTATTTAAATACGGAATACTGCCCGAGTAAACGAACGCTGAAGGTAGGAACGATGCCGGCAGCATCCATAACCATGCAGGAAAAACTTTTGGGAATTTGCTATGGTGACAGAATGTTTTCGAATTATCTAAGTGATAAGCAGACTTTGGGGGAAGGAATGTCCGAAGAAACTCCGTCAGAAACAGAACTGCGTTATCAAATGGAATATCTGATCGCAGGAAAGGATAGCGACAGGGAAAACCTGTCTGTAGTTTGCAGCAGATTATTGGTGATCCGTGAGGCAGTGCAGTTCGCCAGATATTATGCTGACGGGAACCAACAAGCGAAAGCATATGCACATGCCGTGGCGCTTGTGGGCTTTACGGGTAATCCGGCGTTAATAAAAGCAGTGCAGCTGGGATTTTTGGCGGCCTGGTCTTTTGAAGACGCACGAAAGGATGTACAAAAACTTTTGTCAGGGGAAATGATCAGCTTGTTGGGAACAGCAGGAGCGCCGCAGTACGGATATCAGGATTATCTGAAGTTATTGTTGTTTGCAGAACCAACGAGGCAGATGGCGATGCGAAGTCTGGATATCATTGAGACCCATATCAATTTAAAACTGGAGGAAGGAAGCTTTCAAGTAGATCATACCATCACTGCTATACAAGGAAGCGCGAAAGCCAAGTTTCCCTGGTTATTTGCCAATTTGATCATGGTGCCGGTGGAATCATGGAGTATCTGCGAGAAATCTGTGGAGTGGAGTGAAGATTATTATTAATTGCTCTTAAAAAAGTAAACCCCGGAACTGCCTGGTACAACGGGTCATGAAGATCATGTTTCCTGAAAACCCGTTTTCAATCCATATTTAGTTTCCCCATTATTTATATTAGACAGGAAACATGATTTTTGTGACCCGAAAGAAACCGGCAGGAGGGTTGAGGGATACCGAAAGAAACCGGTGTGAAGGCAGAAGGGAGAGAGCAGCGGTGAGAGGAAGCATCAGAAAATGGAAAAGAAGTGTTTGTCGGGCATCATTGACAGTAGAGGCAGCAGTGACCATGGGTTTTTTCTGTCTTTGCATGGGATGCATTTTGTTGCTTTTTCCTTTTATTGAAAAGGAGATCGTGAACACGCAGGTGATGTATGAGGTTTGTGAACACGCGGAATTGCTTTCTGCAGTGGAACCGGGTTTGGTAGAAGAAACTGTTCTGGTAAATAGCTATGTAGCATGGGAGGCACGAAGCAAAGCTTCCGGAATGGTATATTATGCAGAAAAGGAAGGGGAAGGAACACTTTATTCGGGAGAGTTTCATATGCCCGTTCCCTTCGATATTTTGTCAAAGCGCCTGATTTTTCTGCAAACCATGTATATCCGGCATTGGACAGGCTATGACAGGTCCGAAGGATTGGAAAAGGAGATGGTTTACATTACAAAAACCGGAGAAGTATATCATAGAACAATACAGTGCAGCCATTTACAGGTGTCCATCCGGGAAGTGTCGTTTCAGGATATTGACACCTATAGAAACCGTTCCGGCGGAAAATACTATCCCTGTGAGCAGTGTGCAAAAGGATCTTGTGGGGATAAAGTTTATATAACAACCGAGGGAGAACGATATCATTGCTCAAGGAACTGTAGTAGTCTGTTGCGCTTTATTCAAAAAGTAGAGAGATTGGCAGTTGAGGACAGTCATAGACCTTGCAAGACCTGCTATGGAAGCAGCAGAGGGGAGGAGAAGTATGGTCAACGTAACAGAGGGGATGTTACTAGTGGTGTTGATTGTGGCAGCAGTGGATGACGTTAGAACCAGACAGATCCACCTTGTCTATGTGTGGGGATTTTTCCTGGGGGCAGTTCTGGCACAGGTCTTATCTCCTGCATTATCCTGGCCATCGTTTCTGTGTGGGATTGGATTTGGAGTTGCCCTTTACATAAGTTGTATTTTGAACAGTAATATAATGGGCAGCGGAGATGCCTGCATTCTTTCTCTTTGCGGAGCATATTTGGGATTAGGAGACACCATGGTGGTCTTTTTTAGGGCCATTATGGCTGCAGGGTTGTGGGGGATAGTATGTATCTTTAGATATTATCTGGTAACGGGAAAACCTCACCGGAACATGGAGTTGCCATTTGTGCCGTTCTTATTGTGCGCTTATCTTACCATTCTTATATAGGAGGAGACCGTGGGGAAAGAAAGAAAAAACCGGGGTGCAAGAAAAGCCTCTTTTACTGTGGAGGCTTCTGTAGTCATGTGTATATTTTTGTTTGTGATAGGAGCTTTTCTTAACCTGTCCATACAATTGTACCGGGAAAATATAGAACAGATCAAAGAATATAAAAAGGAGTCATTGCCGGAAGCAGCTCAGGCATTGAGGATCAGACATTTAGGGGGAAATGAGTATGAACAATACCGAATACAACATAACTTATAAACGAAAGTTAAGTGAAAGCTATCAGGTGGTCACTTTTGAGAAAGGAAAACTTAAGATCCATGAATTGGAAATGCTCCGCCGCAATCAGTTAGCAGGGTTTTTGCCTATAGAATTCATGCTGGCAGATGGTAAGGGGCAGTTCTGGTATAACATTACCGGATTGCAATCTTTGGAGGATTTGAGAAAATCCGGACGTTTTCATGAAGAAGCCCTAAAGAATCTGGTGGAAGGGTTGGACAGGATCCTAAGAACCGTGGAACAATATGCGTTGCGGGAGGAGGGAATACAGTTTAGCGAGATCTTTTTTTCTACGGATGGGACCAGGGTTTTTTTCGGATATCTCCCATTGAAAACCGGAGTAGAGGAATCGGCCAGGGAACAGCTGATGCAGCTTTTGGACGGATTGATCAAGACAGCAGATTATCGTGATAATGATTATGTAACGTATCTTTTTAGTTTGTATGAGGCCCTGGGGCGTGAAAATGCAGGCATAGAGACTCTACGGGAAATTCCCTTAAGACCTGTTGATACTTTGCTGGATAAGGAAGAAGAGACGTTGCTTGTTGGACCGGATGGAGAACAGAGCGCTGGAAAAAGGGAAGAAAATATATACTTTTCTCAAACTATGACGGAAGAAAGCATTGGGAAACAAATAAAGAATGAAGCGATGCCCGGAGAAGAGGAAGCACCTTCGGAGCGGATCATGAATCGAATGAAAGAAGCCGTAAAAAACAAATATCTGGATGGAGTCTGGGCGGTAAAGAAAAAGATGAGACAATATACCCGCTTAAAGCCGGAAAAATGGGAGGAAGTGACGTTAATCCAACCGGAGGAGCAACCGGAAGAAAACAGAAATACAGAATACCTGGGGCAGTTGGCAAATTCGGGGAATGATGGGGATGAATCCGCAGAGATGAGTGACAACGGTGGGTCCTCCACAAGAAAACATGTGGGATGGATCCGTTTTGAAGATCCTGCAAAGGAAAGCATGCCCCTTACCCAGTCAAGATATGTGGTGGGAAAACGAAAAGAATATGCCAATCTGGTAGTGGAGGATGCCTCTGTCAGTCGTGTTCATGCCCTGATCGTAAGAGAGGAAGACGGATATTATCTGGAGGATCTGAATTCATTAAACGGAACCTTCCTGAATGGTGCCTTGTTGGAGTTAAAGGAGAAGGTACGTTTAAAAAGCAGGGATGAGATCGGAGTAGGACACAGTACCTTATTTTTTGAGGAAACGTAAACTTGACTTTTGCTATCGGGAAATTTATAGTTAATGTATT
Organism: Lachnospiraceae bacterium; assembly: GCA_051878875.1. Classification (GTDB taxonomy): domain Bacteria; phylum Bacillota; class Clostridia; order Lachnospirales; family Lachnospiraceae; genus XBB1006. Next base: position 56,533 of record JBJEKY010000090.1, read on the forward strand.
AGAAATGGCTTAGAAATTGAGATAGAAAAGGGTTTAATTGGTAAAAGATGTTAGACTTCAGGGAATTATTGTACAGACCGGACGGAAGCAAACGGGCGATGTGCAACATGCTGATCATCGTGATCAATCTGGTGGTGTTCGCGGTGCTGGAACTTCTGGGAGATACACAGAGCGCCCAATTTATGTATGAGCACGGAGCAGCCTTTCCGCCGGCAGTTTTTGCGGGGGGAGAATATAGCAGGCTGTTCACCTGTATTTTCATGCATTTTGGGGCAGCCCATCTGTTCAATAATATGCTGGTGTTGTATTTTCTTGGTGATAACCTGGAGCGGGCGGTAGGAAAGATCCGGTATCTGATCATTTATCTTGGATCCGGAGTGCTAAGTTCCTTTGTTTCTAATCTTGTTATGTATCATAACGTAGATTATGCAGTCAGCGCAGGAGCTTCCGGTGCCATCTTCGGTGTGTTTGGAGCACTGTTCTTCCTGGTTTTGTGGAACCGGGGAAGGATGGAAGAATTGACTGTGAAGCGGTTAGGATTGTTTATTGTTTTAACATTATATTCTGGATTTACGGCAGCAGGAGTAGATAATTGCGCCCATGTGGCCGGCCTGATCTCCGGCTTTTTGCTGGCATTATTGTTCGGAAGAAGGAAACGGAAAGGAGGACACAGACCGGAAGATACGGTTTGCGAAATCGAGGGATGAAAGTAAACATTTATTACGGCGGACGTGGATTATTAGATGATCCTACCATTTATGTGGTGGATAAAATGATGGAGGTGCTGGAAGAACTTAGGGTAAAAGTGGAACGTTACAATATCTTTGAGCATAAGAACAGTATTTCTACCCTTCCCCAAACCTTCAAAGATGCAGATGGCGTGATCTTTGCCACCACAGTGGAGTGGTTAGGGATCGGCGGCTATATGCATCAGTTTCTGGATGCCTGCTGGCTATATGGAGATAAAGAAAAGATCCGGAACCTCTATATGCAGCCGGTGGTTATGTCTACCACCTATGGTGAGCGGGAGGCTTATCTGACCCTCACCGGTGCGTGGGATACCTTGGGGGGCTTGCCCTGCAGCGGTATCAGCGGATATGTGGAAGACTTGCTGAGCTTTCAGATGAATGAGGATTATAATCTGATCATAGAGAAAAAGGCGGAGAATCTGTATCGGACAATCTCCCAGAATATTAAGAGTCTTCCCAGTTCTTCCCAGGCCGTGAGCCGTTCTGTGGCCAGAACCGGACAATTAGAGCTTACTCCCCAGGAAAGTGAGCAGTTGTCAAAGTATGTATCAGATGATGAATATGTACGTAAACAAAAGGAAGATCTGGCAGAACTTGCGGATATGTTTAAGAGCAAGATCGGGGAGAGTATGCAGGATGAAGATACGGCATACATTATTGATTTTGAGTCCCATTTTGTAACGCAGGAGGATTGTGACGCTACTTATTCGTTTATGATCGAAGGGAAGAAGAAACCACTGATCCTGCAGATTCAAGATGGGGTGCTTTCCTGCCACTATGGACAGGAAAGCCATGTGGATCAGTTCATAAAAATTTCCGTTCCGGTGTTGGAAAATATCCTGGATGGCCGGATGACCTTTCAGAAAGCCTTTATGACAGGCGAACTTGCGGCCAAAGGGGATTTTAAAGTTTTAAGAAATCTGGATCGGATGTTTATCTTTGGGGAAGATAAATAGATCAAGACTTTTTTGTATTATGCTATGTAGATAGGTATTTTAATAGTGAAAGTAGTGCCTTCTCCCAGCCTGGTATCGCAAAGGAGTTCACCATTCATTTCTGTAATAAACTGCTTTGTAATGGGAAGCCCCAGACCACTGCTGGCAAGCTTGGTGGAGAAATGGGGGTCATACATATGAGACATGACCTCAGGGGTGATTCCACCGCCGCTGTCCCGGATGTCAACGCGGATGAAGTTGTTTTCCTGTGAGGCATCCACATGTACGGTTCCGGTATGATCCATTGCATCAAAGGCATTTTTTAACAAATTGATAAGGCAGGAGGTAAGTCGATATTCATCTGCATACATATCCGGCAGATGATCTTGTATACGTACCTGGAAATGAAATGGGTATTCATCCCGGATAGGACGAAGCCGCCCGGACATTTTTTCCACCATATCGGATACGGATATCCTGCACATATGAGGTGATTGAAAGCATGTTTCGTGATAGTTTTCAATGATTCCTTTTAGGAAATTGAGTTCGGCTTTACATTCGGACCAATAGTCAAATCCCATAACCTCCGGGTGTGATTTCTCGATCAGTGCGAGAGAAGAATTGAGGATGGTAATTGAGTTCTTGATTTCATGGAATGCTTTTTGCGCCGATTCGTCAGCTGACATGAGTTAGACCTCCTTTACTTTTTATATGAAACATATTATCACAAAATTTTCACAAATGGAATGCAATTCCTGATACAAATTTCGACAAGGAGGAAAAAAGAATGAATAAACAAAAACCAGATTGCATTTTTTGTAAGATTATAGCAGGTCAGATTCCATCCAGGACGATCTACGAAGATGAAACCTTCAAGGTGATCCTGGATATTGAACCGGCTACCAAGGGTCATGCCCTGATCATTCCTAAAAACCATTACGAGGATCTGTATGATCTGGGAGAAGAAGAAGCTGCCAAAGTATTTCCGTTGGCACAGAAGCTGGCTACGAAAATGACGGAGCGTTTGCATTGTGACGGATTTAATATTATCCAAAACAACGGAGAAGTAGCGAACCAGACGGTGCAGCACTTCCATTTGCATCTGATTCCGCGCTATGTGGACGATGTAAATAGAGAGAAACTGGTGTGGGCACACACGGAACTTTCCGGAGAGGAAATGGACGAAGTGTTTGAACAATTGAAATAGTTTAAAAAAGGGGGCTGTTTTCAGCCCCTTTACGTTTCTTTTCTTTTTTATTTTCCGGCTAATCCATCCAGCAGATCTACAATCGTGGTGACACTGTCTAACTGATTGCTGGCGTTCATGGCATCTCTATAAGTTTCCCGATTAGCATAAAGATTGCGGATGGCAGTCAGTAATACCTTATCAGTAATGGCTTCCTGATCCAGTTTCATGGCGAAGCCCTGTTTCTCAAAAGATGTTGCATTCAAAATCTGGTCACCGCGGCTTGCAGCAGCGGGAAGCGGAATTAAAATACTGGGCTTCTTTAGAGCCAGCAGTTCGCAAATGGTATTGGCTCCGGCACGGGAGACTACGATATCAGCCAGTGCAAATAAGTCTGCCAGTTCTTCTTTCACATAGGCATACTGTCGATATCCCTCTGTATGGTCAAGAGATGGATCAAGATTGCCCTCTCCACAGATATGGATAACTTCAAACTCTTTTAAAAGACTTGGCAGGATACTGCGAATAGCATCATTGATGGCAACGGAACCGATACTTCCGCCAATGATCAGTAAAACCGGTTTTTCATGGGTAAGTCCTGTAAAGGTACATCCTCTTTTGGCATCGCCATGAAGCAGTTCTTCCCGTATAGGAGAACCGGTAAGCAGCGCTTTTCCTTCCGGAAGGTATTTCATGGTTTCCGGGAAATTGCAGCAGACCTTGGTAGCATGAGGAATAGCCAGTTTGTTGGCAAGTCCCGGGGTTAGATCCGATTCATGGATAACGGCAGGAATGCCTAGTTTACCGGCAGCCATGACCACAGGAACGGAGACAAATCCGCCCTTGGAAAAAACCACGTCCGGTTTCACTTTTTTCATATAAGCTTTCGCCTGTTGGTATCCTTTCAATACCCGGAACGGGTCGGTAAAGTTTTTCCAGTCAAAATAACGACGTAGCTTTCCGGAAGAAATCCCCTGGTATGTAACACCGGCCTCTTCCACAAGGTTTTTCTCGATGCCCTCATAAGAGCCGATATAAGAAATCTCAAATCCCTTTTCTTTTAGCTTCGGGAGCAATGCAATATTTGGCGTGACATGTCCGGCGGTACCGCCGCCTGTCAGTATGATTTTTTTCATAGGTGCCTCCTCGTAATCTTTTGACACATCTTCTATATTATATTATACTCTTAATGAAAAAAGTCAATTCCTTTTAGGGTGAAGAGAAAGGCCCTGAAAGAGGTAACAAAAGAGAAATGGGGATAGATCATGGACGGGATTTCATTTCGTTGCATGTATGAAAACAGTACGGGAGGGATTATTTTTTCCGGCATGGTGAAAGATCGCTTGTCAGGTACTTCCGTAGATTTTAAATATACTGCCGGGGTAGAAATACCTAAGACAGAATACCGGGAGGCGCAGGAAAAACGCCGGCCGCTGGAAGATGACCGGGATTTGGATTATTTTTTCCTTTCCGCTTACACCCCGCCAATGATCCGTGTATTGATGCAGGAGATTAAAAGACGGCGGGTGCATACCGTGATCCTTCCTTATGTTGCACCGGTTGCAAGACTTCAGATCCTCTCGGATTATGAGACGAGTCATGTGGGAATGCAGAAAAAAAGAGCACTTGACCGGCAAACGGAAGGAAACGGGGTTTCTGTCCGTGTTCTGGATGAAGTAGCGGAATTTTTGACATCACCGGATGCCACACTTCAAAAACTGGGAGTGAAAAACCGGTATTTTCTGTATCAGAACGGAAAGGATCTACCCAGAGATTATGTAGGCATGGATCAGGCGATCACATCCATGGAAGAGGGAGAATATTTCGAGGAACCGTCAGCAGAGTTATGTGCTTACGTTGAAAGTATGGAAGGGCATAACATAAATCTGAAAAGGGCGGGATATATCAAGAAAGCGAATTGGCTGTTTTATCTGGGTGTATACGGTCCGGATATCCGGAATGCTGAAAGAAGCCTATACACCCATGCTACCATGGTGCTGTATACCGGACCGGTGGATACGGATTGCAGTAAGATTGTAGCGAAGGTTCACGAATCTTCTATAAATATGGAGACAAGTTGCCGGAATCACGATTTGGACAGTTCCGTTGCGGGGTGTGTAAAATGCCTGTACGACTCCGAATATGTGACATTTCGCTCTATTAATAAAGATCCGGTGCCGCATGAGGTGTTCGGGCATTTTTTACTGGGAACCTATAATCTGAACCAGCATCTGGGAGAAATGTTGAACCGCTTTAGTGGTATCCGTGAAATGATACGGATCAATGCCATACCGGATTGCGGAAGTAAAGAGTCGTGGAATCATTGTTTCCCGTCACTGTTTCCGGGCAATTATTCAAAATTCTGGTTTCTCAACATCATGCCTTATACCGATAGTCAGGTGATGCTGGATATAGCCAAAACATCCCCCAGAAACCGTTTTTTACTTGGTACGGATCAGATCAGCTACTGTATCAGTGGTCGCATTTTGAGGAAAGAAGCCGATAATTCTTTCTTGTAGTAGAATCGGAAGAATGCTATAATGGTTTGGATTAGAGAAATGACCGCAAGGATGTGGAGGCAGGATATGAGAATCTTTTTCTTGGTGATTCTGTTTACTTTCAGCATTCTTCTAATCATAGGAATCATCCGAATTGGAAGAGAGTTACACAGGATAAGGGCACTTTTGGAGAAGGGTGCCGAAAGATTAGAGGGGTATCTTACCATCATCCTGAGTGACGATGCATCCGGTGAACCTGACAGGATAGCGCCAGATCCTCCGAAAGAGGATAAGCAGGCCGTCAGTGCCTTTTATAACGATGCACAAAGGCCGGATCAGGAAGACGGAGCCGTTTTCAAAAACAGGCAAAGCCAGCAACTCACCAATGAGGAAAAAAAGATGCTATGGACGGGCGAGACCCGGCAGCTGTTTGATGAGGTAATTGGGGATATCTTTTGATATCCCTTTTTGTCATTTTGGGGTGCAAAGGAGTGGAAAAATGAAAATTACATTGGATTATTCAAAGCTT
>JBJEKY010000091.1:0-13938 GCA_051878875.1 Lachnospiraceae bacterium
AGCAGACATCGCGCACCTCACATTCTACAATATTAAACCTCATAAACTCAGGTATTGCATTTGTCATTGCATCTTCTTTTTTCCTATCATCTCCCGTTACTGCGCAAAACATTTCAATGCCTGACGGAAAGCATGGCTTCTTGAGTTTCTGATTTCGAATATCATTATAATTCGTACATATCGGTAAGTCATTCAATCTGGACAGGTAGTCAACCATTGCCAACAAATACAGAGCCTCCCTATACCATTGTCTGTCATACAGCTTTCTTATTTCGTTAGATTCAAGCGTCTGAACTATGAACTCAATATCCCCGAGATCTTTTACCTGATGGCAGGTGTTGCTTTTGAAGGTTTCAAAAGAATGTCTTTCATCGTGGTTCATGGCCTTACCTTCTTTCCTAATGAGCTATCAATCAACCCAAATAACATCAGCGTATGAAAGTTTACTACCTAAATCTTAATATTGTTTAGGTAGTAAATCAATCTTTTCTCTGTTGTCTGATCTGTGCTATAATAACTATATCAAATTCAGGATCGGAGTGAAACTATGAAAAAAATCCTCAACCCCAGAACCTTATTTACCGTCCTCTGCATCTGCGTGCTGCTATTAAGCCTCTTTCAGATCGGACTTCGGGTGAAAGACTATATCGCGGGATCCTCTTCCAGTGAGGAGATGACCGAACTGTTTGGTGTCGATGCTCCGTCTTCCGATAAGGCACCTGCCCTCTCCGATGGTGCAGCTAATCAGGATCCATTGATCGAAGATGCTCTTTCCTATTTTAATAACTGTGATTTTGATGCGCTTTTATCTGTGAATGATGAGATCCTGGGCTGGATCGTTATTCCCGGGACCAATATCTCCTATCCCGTCTGCCAGCATGATGATAACCAGTACTATCTTGAGCATACCAGTCAAAAAGAGCCCAGCATCGTGGGCGCTATTTTTGCAGACTATAGAGTAGAAGAACCGTTTGAAGAATTCAATACCATTCTATATGGACACCGTCTTTTGAATCAGACCATGTTCTCTGCTCTGAAATACTATGTAGACAAAGAAACGTGGGAAGAACATCCTTATATATATGTCTGCACACCGGACTGCGTCTATGTATACGAAATCTATGCTGCATTCCGCGGAGATCCGGATGGCATCAGTTACGATGTGGGCATCCATTCCGATGAAAAGAAACAGACATACATCGATTATACGCTGTCCTGTGCGGAATATGACACCGGTATTGTTCCGACTACGGAAGATTCTTTTCTGACCCTTTCTACCTGCACCGGCACGGGGCACTCCCAGCGCATGATCGTACATAGCGTTCTGCGGGCAAAAGAAGAACGCTAAATCGTCCTACCTCTTCCGCCGCTTTTCCTTATACATATCCTGATCCGCCATATCGATCAGGGAACTTAGCTCTCCAATTTCTGCTGCTTTGTATGCAGAGCTTCCAATGCTGGTGGATAACGTAAATTCATACTTTCCGGAATCATTGATCGTATCGACAGATGCACGAATGTTGTCCATCAATTCTTCTATTTCTAATGGATCTTCATACCTTCCGAACACCACAAACTCATCTCCGCCATATCTCATGGCAAGCATTCCATCTCCCAGGTTACAGCGGATACAGTCTGCCATAGCCTGTATGAGAAGATCTCCCGATTCATGACCCTTGGTATCGTTGATCCTCTTCAGACCATCCACATCAAAGAACAGGATAAAAGCATTCTGATCCAATTTTTTCATATTTTCGAGCATAGGTCTTGCCTCATTATAGAATCCGGCACGATTATGCAGTTTGGTCAGCATATCGTATGACCACATACTGTTTAACGTAACCACCGCATCTTCCAACTGCATTCTGTTTCTCGCATTCTCCAACGCAACGGCGATATTAGTCATCCAGGAATAATACTGGCCGTTTTCTACAACGGTTTCCGCATTGGCACAGACACTGTATCCGTAGCAGCTGTTCTGGAAAAAGCAGGGCGTTACAATATAGACATTGCCACTGGCTCTTTGACGGCATTCTTCCGGCAGAACAAATCCTTTATCGAAATATGGATAAGAATGAAATTCTTTGTCCTCGTAAGCTAATGGAATAAAGATCTTTTCGGTAAAGTCCGTGTTTTTCTGTGCGATATCCATACTTCTTCCGATATTTTTTTCCGGCAAACGGAACACCTTTTCTTTTTCGCATAAACAAAGATAGAAATCTCCCAGTTCCGCATGAAGGACGTACTTTTTCACCACTTGAAGGATTGACTGGATGTTATTTTTACCGGAAAGATCCGCCATCATATTGCGGACCGTGTCCGTCATCCGATCATTGATCTTCTGCTGCTCAATATATTTTTTCCGAAGTAAACGGACATCAATATGCTTTTTCCGGCTACAACCACAGCTTCCGCGGTTTTCCAGCTTGCAGGGCACTACACAGGTTTCCGGTTCTTTTCCATCCACACGTTCCAGAATCTCGTACACGGCCCTTTTTCCGATTTCAAACTGTCCCTTATCCACCGTGGTAAGCGGCGGAAAATTCAGTTCCGACAGCTCGCCGTTATCAAATCCGGCAATGCACACATCTTTCGGAACCTCATACCCTTTGTCCTGCAAAACCTCCATGACTCCCAGTGCCATGGCATCATTTCCGCAGACAATACAACGAGGGCAGTTTCCATCCTTTAGAAAATAGTTTGCCGCATCGATTCCTGTCTGCAACGTGAATCCGCCATGGTACACCATCTCTTCCCGGAAAGGAATATCATGTTTCTTAAGAACATCTTGATAAGCCTGAAAACGCAGCTGGGATTCCCGGTTTGTATCCGGCCCGGTGACATAGTGAATGTCCCGATGCCCGTGCTTCGTGATCATATGTTCAAGGAGTTCGCTTTCGGCATCATAACTGGAAATCTTCACACAGCTCATTCCCTCAAATTCCCGGTCGATACTGACCGTGGGGATTCCTGTTTCATGGATCTTTTCCATGATATACTCAGCCGTTGACGGCAGATACACGGTATTGATAGCCATGATCAATCCGTCAAATTTACGAAAATCAGGAAGCTCCATGATCCGATAGGAACTAAGGACACTTTCCGCACTTTCCCGCATACCCACATAGTTGGTAAAAACATATAAATTCGTGTCCGTCTCCTTAGCTGCTGCGATCAGACCCTGTAATATTTTCTTCTGATTATCCAGATTAATGGAGCATAAAATAACCGCTATCTGCTTACCCAAATCAAATTCCCCCGTATGTAAAATCAAATAAACCATTTTTTCAAAACATGGTTTTCTGTTCATTATATCAGATTATATCGCAAAAGTGTGACGAATCTATCAATACCGGCAATTTCTTATCATTTTTTATAGCATTGACATCTACTGTCAAGTTGGTTATAATCTACTAATACGATTTAGAGCTTTAAAGCTTCAACGCAATAAAGCAATTTCTAGGAGGAAAACAGTATGAGAAAAAAACTATTATCATTGCTTTTAGTAGCTTCCATGGCAGTAAGCCTGGTAGCCTGCGGCGGTTCTGATTCCGCCGACAATTCGTCAGATGACGCATCCGCTTCTTCTGACGGACAGAAATACACGATCGGCATCTGCCAGTTAGTTCAGCATCCGGCTCTGGATGCAGCTACCCAGGGATTTCAGGATGCCTTAACCGAAAAACTCGGTGACGCTGTATCCTTTGATCTTCAGAATGCTTCCGGCGAAAGCACCAACTGCGCCACTATCGTGAATGGGTTTGTATCCGATGGTGTGGATCTGATCCTTGCCAATGCAACCGCTCCTCTTCAGGCAGCCGCTTCTGCTACTGCAGACATTCCGATCCTTGGAACCTCTGTAACAGATTATGCAACGGCTCTGGAGCTCTCTGACTGGAGTGGCGTTGTAGGCGGTAACATTTCCGGAACCTCTGACCTTGCTCCTCTTGACCAGCAGGCAGCGATGTTAAACGAATTATTCCCGGATGCAAAAAATGTTGGTCTTCTGTACTGCTCCAGTGAGGCAAATTCTATCTATCAGTGTACAAAGATAGAAGAATACTTAAAAGAGTACGGTTACAATGTAACCTGGTATGCTTTTACAGACTCCAACGATGTTACTTCCGTAACCCAGACTGCAGCAGATGCTTCTGATGTAATCTACATCCCGACTGACAATACTGCTGCTTCCAACACCGAGGCCATTGCCAATGTTTTACTTCCTGCAGGTGTTCCTGCCGTAACAGGTGAGGAAGGAATCTGTGCAGGATGTGGTGTTGCTACATTAAGTATCAGCTACTATGACATCGGCTACAGATCCGGCGAAATGGCTTACGAAATCCTGGTAAACGGCGCAGATATCACACAGATGGCTGTAGAATATGCTCCCACTGTAACCAAGGAATACAACGCAGCGAACTGTGAAGCACTGGGAATCACCATTCCTGACGACTATACCGCGATCGAAACAGAATAATCAGGAGGCTTTGTATGGATTTTCTGATCGGCTTGTCCAATGCCATGCCCGGAGCCATCGCTCAGGGATTGATCTGGGGCATCATGGCCATTGGCGTATACATAACTTACAAAATCCTGGATATTGCAGATCTGACCGTTGACGGTTCACTGTGTACCGGAGGTGCGGTCTGCGTGATCCTTACCATCAACGGTGCACCGGTGTGGCTGGCTTTTGCCATGGCATTTGTTTCCGGTCTGCTTGCCGGAATGATCACCGGTCTTTTGCATACCAAATTCGGGATACCGGCTATTCTGGCAGGAATACTGACGCAGCTTGCCCTTTACTCTGTCAACCTGCATATCATGGGTTGGGGAACAGACAACGGCAGCAAGTCCAACTTGCCAATCAGTACCGATAAGTATTCTCTGCTTTTATCCGCACGATATGTCAGAGAGTGGACCGCAAGGAATCCGCTTCTTGTGCTGGTGATCTTTGTGGCTGTGATCATTGCTGTTTTATACTGGTTCTTCGGAACCGAGCTGGGTGCATCCCTTCGTGCCACCGGTGCCAACGGCAATATGGCAAGAGCTCAGGGCATCAACACCAACACAGCAAAAGTCCTGGGACTTATGATCTCCAATGGTCTCGTTACCTTAAGCGGTGCGCTTTTGGCTGAATACCAGGGTTTTGCTGATGTGAATATGGGCCGCGGTGCCATTGTCATCGGTCTGGCTGCTGTGATCATCGGAGAAGTGGTTTTTGGAAAAATCTTCCATAACTTCAGCCTAAAGTTATTGGCTTGTACCATTGGTGCCGTGATCTACTACATTGTGATCCAGTTCGTACTCCGCTTAGGCTTATCTACCGATGACCTGAAACTGTTGAGCGCATTGGTGGTTGCTTTGTTCCTTGCTGTACCATACTGGAAAAACAAATACGGTACAACCCGTAAGAAGGGAGGAAAAGCAAATGCTTGAGATCCAAAATGTTTATAAAACCTTTCATGCGGGTACCGTAAATGAAAAAACAGCACTAAACGGTATCTCTCTGAAACTGGAGGAAGGGGATTTCGTTACGGTCATTGGCGGAAACGGTGCAGGAAAATCCACCATGCTAAATGCTGTGGCCGGTGTCTGGCCCGTAGACAGCGGAAAAATCCTCATTGATGGGGAAGATATCACTGCTTTACCGGAGCACAAGCGTGCCAAATATATCGGCCGGGTGTTCCAGGATCCCATGACCGGAACCGCCGCAACCATGCAGATCGATGAGAACCTCTCTCTGGCAAAAAGGCGTGGGAAACGCCGCGGTCTTCGTACCAACCTTTCTAAGGCTGAAACCGCAGAATTCAAGGAACTGCTAAAAACTCTGGATCTTGGATTGGAAGACCGTATCACCTCCAAGGTAGGCCTTCTTTCCGGCGGACAGCGTCAGGCACTGACCCTGCTGATGGCAACGCTGGAAAAACCAAAGCTTTTGCTTCTGGACGAGCACACAGCCGCCCTGGATCCTAAGACCGCTGCCAAGGTTCTTGCTGCCACTGACCGGATCGTGAATGCTAACCATCTGACCACGTTGATGATCACCCATAACATGAAGGATGCCATTACCCATGGCAACCGCCTGATCATGATGAATGAAGGAACTATCATTCTGGACATCAAAGGGGAAGAAAAGAAAAAGCTGACCGTGGAAGAACTTCTCCACCAGTTTGAAAAAGTCAGTGGTCAGGAATTTACATCCGATAAAGCCATTCTTGGCTAAAAAACCCGAGACGGCGCTTGCAAGGCTGCCGACTCAATTAAAAATGGATTGTGAGTATTTTAATAGCCCCCCGGAAATGTGATGTGTTTCCGGGGGGCTTTCATATTTCTTCTTTATTCCATAAGATCTTCTACGCGGCATCCTAAGGTTTTTGCCAAAGCCAGCAAATGTGTTCCGCTTGCTTTATTAATATCCTTAGCCCGCTGTTCATACTGCTGAATCATGCGGAGTGTTACGCCGGACCTTTCTGCCAATGCTTTTTGCGAATACCCGGCCGATTTGCGAATGGCCTGCAATCTGGTTGGAGTTTCTTTACTCTTGATCCCCTTATTCATCACATCCACAAATTTCGCCTCCGGGGCTTCATGAAGAGTCGGATACAGTTTCAGTACTTCCTCCATGGACAGCTGCTGTCTGATATTTTGGAAGCTTTGCCCTGTTGCCCATTGATAATATGCCAGGATCCAGCCACACCAGTACTCCGGTGAACAATCATAGGCTGTTAGTCCCTCGGGCTCTTTAAGTTTTTTCCCGGAACGGCGGATCACCTCACATACCAGTTCTGTTCCGGACATTCCTGCCACATATTTTGGCACCCCATCCTCAAATTGCTTTGCCACACCACTGACGATGAAATAATCCAGGAATTCATCCGGTTTCATATGACAACTATTCACAGCGCAATCTATCGCTTCCCCCAGATTCTTCATGGAGTCCTCAAGATAAGATTGATCGTATGCTTGCCGCATTCGACGTGCCCCCTTCCTTAATCAGATCCCTGATATAAATACCGCCTACGGCATCCTTTTCAAGTTCTGCAAAATAGGCTGCCCTCGCCTGTTCATCGCGCCTCTTACGTTTGGCATAATAAATCACATTTTCTGCAGGCATGGCAGTAATAAACTGTACATTGTCAAAAGCCTTTGGTGATTTTAACACAAATTGTTCTCCCAGTTTTCCGAGTTTCATAGCAAACTGCAACTGCTCTAAGGATATTTCATTGTTTACAAACGCTCTTGCAAAAGAAAAGTAAGAATCGTCTGCCCGATACCCAATGACTGCGTCATAGGAGCTTAAGTCAACAGAAAAATTGTCCTGCAGCCACCGGACTCCTTCTTTCATCAATGGTGTTGAAAGACGAAATTTGCGGTATGTCACCAACAATGTCAGCCAATGTAAAATATGATAGTCCCCGGACACCAGATTCAAAATCTGCAATCCATCCGGTTCCACCTCATACTGATTTGCAAATCCATTGATCCCCTCTGTACACGCCCATTCCTTGGCAAGTTCCAGACTTTCTGTACAATAAAATCCCCTGCCATAGTCATTATAAGATTTTCCTTTACCATAAACCGGTTTTTCAATAATTTCGGAAGATCCATGATAGATGGTCAAGTTGCTCAAAGCATCATCCCCTCAAAAAATATCTCTATAGAGTCACATCATAACTATATCCCCAGAGAGATAGTTTTGTCAACCTAGATAAACAAGAAGAGTCTACATGCAACCAGTTGTCACAAACAAGATGATCCTGTAAGTACCTTCACTTGTCACTAATAAAAAGTCCTCCCTCAAATTCTATTTGAGGAAGGACCCGTAAGTTCTTTTTCAATTAATCTTATCTCTTACTCTTCATCTCGATCATATCACCAAAAATTGGTGTAGGCATACCGAATCCTCCGGATACGTCCATGATCTGTCCGGTGGTGTAGGCTGCGTCATCGCTTGCAAAATATGCTACCGCACCTGCAATTTCTTCCGGTGTACCCATTCTTTTGATAGGGATGTGCTTTAAGAAAAATGCCTGGAACTCCGGTGTCAGATTTCCGGATACTGCCTCAGTTGCCGTCATTCCCGGCAGAACCGCATTGCAACGGATGTTATCTCTTGCACATTGGGTCGCGATCAGCTTGGTCAGATAGTTAATGGCCGCCTTACTGGTTCCATATGCGATCTGGGAGATATCCGGGCGGATTCCTCCAACAGAAGAAATATTAATAATACTTCCGCCACCGTTTGCTGCCATATGCGGGATCACCGCCTGGGTCGTCATAAATACGCTGGCCAGGTTCATGTCCACGGTATGAATGTACTCTTCGTACTCCGTTGTTTTAATGTCCTTGTCCTTCTGTGGGTTGGAGGTTCCGAAGTTGTTTACCAGAATATCGATCTTTCCTTCGTTTTTCATAACCTCTTCCACCATGGAAGCGTAGGTTTCCTTTTTGGATGCATCGTTATATACCGTCTTCACGTTGCATCCTTCCTTGTTTAATTCCTCAGCCCGCTCTGCTGCACGCTCCATGTTCCGTGCACCGATGTATACGGTAGCACCCTCTCTTGCCAATCGCTGTGCGCATGCCAGACCGATTCCTCTTGTTGCGGCTGTTACAATAGCCACTTTTCCATCCAATCTCAAATTACATAGCTCCTTTCCATCAAATATTAGCCCATTCGCATCCCGTTTGGATGCTGTCTATTATCTTATCATACTCAGGAAAAAAAGCAAATACACCTCTTCTCTGTACAACCGCTCACCGATTCAATCGATACCCGGTCGCCTGCCAACTACTTATTCAATCGGTACATGGTGGTTTGCCAACCGCCCTTCAGGTACCTGGTTACAAAACAGATCACCCGGAAGATCCAATCAATGATCATAGCGACCCATACACCGATGGCTCCCATGCCCAGCCATTTTCCAAGGATAATACTGAACCCTATACGGAATAGGAACATGGAAAAAATAGAGATTGCCATAGGATAGCGTACGTCGTTGCAGGCTCGCAGCATATTTGGCAGGGTAAAAGAGGCCGGCCACAGGATCATAGCAATGCCATTGTGGATCATAACCAGAGTGTAGGCCAATGCCGTGGTCTCCGCCGTCAGACCATACAGCGATAAAATCGGATCCAGTCCCAGCAAAATCAAACTGTTTACCGCAAAGGTTCCCGCATATGTAATCACCATCAGCTTTTTGGTATAATAGCGGATCTGCTCTTTCTCATCTGCGCCCACGCACCGCCCGATCACCGTGATCATAGCCAGATTCATTGCCTGTCCTATGATACAACCCATGCTGTCCAGGCTGTTGGCAACTCCGTTTGCCGCGATCTGCACCGTTCCGAACCCGGAAATGATGCTGACCACCAGCACTCTTCCCAGCTGGAATATACCGTTCTCAATACCGCTGGGAATGCCGATATACAGGATCTTTCCGATGATCTTTGTATCCGGCCGGAATGGATTTCTGTCGAAGTACACTTCCAGGCTGTCATTTTTCAACAAAATATACAGTGCAACCGCCATCACCACTCTGGACAAGAGGGATGGAATGGCAACTCCCGCTACGCCCATTTTTAATAGGAAGATGCAGATTGCATTTCCCAACACATTGATGATATTGCCCACCACTGATACCTTGAAGGTAACAGAGGATCTGCCCATGGAACGGAAAATAGCGGCGCAGGCGTTATAGACACCCATGAAAGGAAATGACAGCGCAGTGATCAAAAGATAGGTTAAAGCTGCCTTACGTACATCTGCCTCTATGCTTCCGAAAAAGAGCCTCAGGAGCGGACTGCGAAACAGGATCATGAAAAGCCCCATAAGAATGCTGAAAAACCCTACGGTAAACAGAAGCTGTTTTGCCGATTTCCTAGAGTCTTCTATTTTTCCCGCTCCCAGATTCTGACTGACCACCACCGCTCCTCCGGTGGCCAGTGCCGCCAGAATGCTGAAGATCAGATTATTGAGCATATCTACCAGTGATACACCGGATACCGCCGCCTCTCCCACCGAGGAGATCATCATGGTATCCGCCATACCCACCGTAATAGCCAGGGTCTGCTCGAAGATCAGCGGCACGATCAGTTTTCGCAGATCCGTATTGGAAAATAAATACTTCAACGATTACAACTCCTCACTAAAATATTCCGTCTGAAATCCTTCGTTGATCTCCCGGATTTCTCTTTTTCCATCAATATAGTCCCGATACATCTCCCATAAATCGATGTCACAATCATTCAATCCGTCATCTACCGGAATCCATTCCCGGATCAGAGCGATACGCTCCTCTTTGGTGGTATCTTTGATCAAAACACTTTTCATGCTTTCTATCTCCTAAGATTTCGTTCTATAATCCACGTAAAACTTCTCCAAAAGTTCCTTCATGTCTGTTTTCAGATCCCGGGAGGAATTGAACCAGATCGTACCTAATGCCCGGGGATCTTTGTAATTACAACTGGAGCAAATGATCACAGGAATCTCGATCTTCTCATTCTCTAACCGTTCAATGAGTTCAAATCCAGCTTCGATTTCAATACGCCCACCCTGTTTCAAAGGATACTGCATATCCGTTACTATAAGATTCACCGGATCTTCCTTTATCATACAGTCATAAACATAATCCATCCCACTTTGCTGATCCGATACCACTTCGATTTTGCGCACACCCTCATCCCGGAGTGCCCGCTGTACAGCCATAGCTTTGTATATATCA
Source organism: Lachnospiraceae bacterium (assembly GCA_051878875.1). Taxonomy (GTDB): domain Bacteria; phylum Bacillota; class Clostridia; order Lachnospirales; family Lachnospiraceae; genus XBB1006. The sequence continues at coordinate 10,725 of JBJEKY010000091.1, forward strand.
TCATCCAGGATCAGTGCTTTTATTTCTCCCAGTTTCATTGGTTTCCTCCTGCTTCATATCCTTTTTTCTCTTTTTCAGTATAGTCTTTTTCATACTTCTCTTTCAAGTGCTTTCTTGACTTGTCATATTATTAAACAAGCGGCTGTCGCTTATATTTCGGCGGCCGACGAACGAAACGAAAAATGTAAAAAAGTGGATATACACGATAGGAAAATGTCTATATGCCCCGAAAGTACCTTGAAAACTGCCAGAGAGCATATGTTTTTTCCATAGGAGAAGAAAAATAGTCAGCTATGCCCCGATACGGGCATAGCTGGACTTTTAATTCTGGAAAAAATAAAACCGTATGCCCCGCTAAGGTAATTTAAGCCGGAAATCTAAGTTGCAAAAGCTGAAACGAGGCATTACATAGGTAGGGCGGGGCATTGTGCCCCGCCAGAATATTTTCCAAAAGAAAGGGGATGTCGCATCAAAGGTTGAATAAACCTTATATGCGACATCCCCTTGTTTATTATACTAGGAAATGAAAGTTCTCAGGGTGTTTTCACTAACCCTCAATGGTGATGAATTTGTTCTCTTCTACTACCGGTTGGGCTTCCTTCTTAGGAACGCCGATCTTCAGGATGCCATTCTCAAATTTGGCTTTGATATCTTCCTGTTTCATATCTTCACCTACATAGAAGCTTCTGCTGCAGGTTCCGTAGTATCTTTCACGACGGATGAATTTGCCGTTGCTGTCTTTTTCATCGTTTTCGTTCTGTGTCTTAGCAGTGATGGTCAGATAACCGTCCTTCAATTCAGCCTGAACATCTTCTTTCCGATATCCCGGAAGCTCGATATCCAGCTCATATCCGGTTTCACTCTCCTTTACATCCGTTCGCATCACACTGGGAACCGCATTGCTGTAGCGAACAGATTTCTTTGCCGGACGTGCAAAATCATCAAAAAATTCATCAAATAAAGTTTCTCCAAAAATACTAGGCATTAACATAAGTCATTCCTCCATTTCTTTTTAACACGGTACCTGTTACCGTGAACCATTTCTTATTGATGACTATGTTATATCACCATTATTAGCACTCGTCAATAGTGAGTGCTAATATTTTATAAATTTTTTATATATTTTTTAGAATATAGAAACATAACCCCAAGGCTGCGGCCACACACATAATACATATTACCATCGCAACAATCTTATAGTTATGTACTTCTTTTTCTATCTTGAAATAAAGTTCACTCTGGTTTTCTTCTTTCCGGTGGTCAACTTCCTGACCATGTCCCCCCTGTTTCGCTCCGCATTTCGGGCACCGTAGGGCACTGTCGGAGATTGGACTTCCGCACTTCTTACAAAACATGTTCATCCGCCTCTTCTTTCTGCATTCTGAAAAACACCACCAAATGATACGTTCTGTATCATAAACTTTTGCAAAACGCTCCATAATTATAACATATAGCATTATATTATGCTACAGCTGATGACATTTTTTCCAAACTCAAGTCTATAATTTTATTGAACGGACGACACGTTCAACTGTCCTTGCGCGTCGGACAGAACGTGAATAACAATGGGACGGTGATGACATGAATCATTCCAACATACTTGGTGACAAATTAAGAGAACTTCGTAAGGCACATTCTTTTACCCAGGACTATGTGGCCTCTGCTCTTGGCATTGCCCGGCAGACCTATTCCCACTATGAAACCGGCAAACGCAAACCGGATGCGGAAACCCTCTACAAACTGGCAGGGCTGTACAACATCTCAGTGTCCGATCTAATGCATCTGACCATGGTCTTGGACCGCAACATCTACTTTGATGCGCCTGCCCCCACCCAATCCAGTGAAGACCTGGCAGGGTATCTTGAGTTTTTTAATAGTCCCATGAACCAGAAAAAGTTTAAATACCATACCAATCCGGAAAAAGAACTGCTTTATTACTTCGACAAACTATCTGAGGATGACAAACGGGATATTATTGAATTTATCAAGATCAAGGCACGACGCAAAAAATAGCCAAAGCCACATTTATCGTGACTTTGGCTATTTTTTATAATTTCTCCATTACATAATCAGCAAATGCTTTACAGGTATCGCCATCAGCAAAGCCGGTTACAACCAGCCGTTTCTCTGTTTCACAACAGGTACGCAGTGCACCTGCCAGCCGGTCTGCCTTGTCTATGAGCCCGATATGTCTAAGTAACATCTCTGCTGCTTTGAAAATGCTGGAGGGATTTGCATAAGCCGCCAATCCTTCTTCGATCATACGGGGAGCAGATCCGTGGATCGCCTCAAACATAGCATACTGATCTCCGATATTAGCACTTCCGGCAGTTCCTACGCCTCCCTGGATCTGGGCAGCTTCATCTGTAATGATATCACCATACAGGTTTGGCAGCACAAATACCTGGAACTGGCTTCGGATTGCCTTATTTACGAGGTTTGCGGTCATGATATCAATGTACCAGTCTTCCGCGGTTATCTCCGGATATTCTTTGGCTATCTCGTTACATATCTGAGAAAACTTGCCATCTGTTTTCTTCATGATATTGGCCTTGGTCACAATAGCCACTTTGGTCTTGCCGTTTTTTCTGGCATATTCAAAGGCTGCACGGGCAATCCGTCTGGTTCCTTCATCCGTGGTCACCTTGAAATCCATATCCAGCATCTGCGGAAGCTCAATTCCACTGCTGCCCAAAACATATTCACCTTCCGTGTTTTCGCGGTAGAACATCCAATCAATGCCTTCCCCCGGAACCGTCACCGGACGTACATTGGCGTACAGATCCAGCTCCCGCCTCAGGGTCACATTGGCACTTTCCATGGTGCCTCCCTTGGGTGTGGTGGTTGGTCCTTTTAAAATCACATCACAGGACTTTATCTCTTCCAGTACTTCTTTGGGAACCGCTTCTTTTCTGGCCATACGGTTTTCCAGGGTCAGGCCCTCGATCACCTTAAACTGTACTTTGCCTGACTTAACTTCCTCTGCCAGAAGCTTCTCCAAAAGACGCTTAGCTTCTTCCATGATAATAGGTCCGATACCATCTCCTCCACACAGTCCGATGGTGATGGTGGGAAGTTTACGAAAATCCTTTGGCTTAGCTGCGGTTTTCATTTTTTCACAGCGGGCGGCCTGCTGGCGCAACACTTTTTCAAACTGCTCCACGGCATCCCTTATGTATTCTTCATTACTCACTGTAATTTCCTCCGATTTACA
>JBJEKY010000091.1:14038-17508 GCA_051878875.1 Lachnospiraceae bacterium
ATTCCCCTGACCTACATATTTCAGCAGGCCACCGGCTTTCAAAATGTCTTTCTGACGCTGCGTGAACTCGCAGGTAAGAACGGCACGCTCACCGGTCGTTCTATCCACTAAGGTAAGTCGTCCTGCATCAAGACCTGCAAAAATATCCTCGATGGCAAGGCTATCACCCTGTGCAAACTTATCATAATCCTCCGGGTCTGCAAAGGTCAACGGCACGATCCCTGCATTGATCAGGTTTGCCGCATGGATCCGGGCAAAACTTTTGGCGATCACAGCCCGTACTCCTAAATACAACGGCACCAATGCGGCATGCTCTCTGGAAGAACCCTGACCATAATTGCTTCCGCCAACGATGATGCTCTGTCCGGCTTCTTTTGCCCGTTCCGGGAAGGTTTTATCGCATACCCCGAAACAGAACTGGGACAGGTGCGGAATGTTGGAGCGATAGGGCAGGATCTTGGAGCCTGCCGGCATGATATGGTCCGTGGTGATGTTGTCGCCCACCTTTAATACCAATGGAGCCTCCAGGAAGTCTTCTAGCGGATGGCTGTCCGGGAACGGCTTAATATTGGGTCCGCGTAAAATCGGCAGATCCTTGGCTTCTTTCTCAGATGCCGGTGGAATGATGGCGCTGTCGTCAATCTTAAACTGAGCCGGCATTTCCACTTTTGGCATGGTGCCAAGTAACATTGGATCGGTGATCTCTCCGGTTAAGGCTGCTGCCACAGCGGTCTCCGGAGATACCAGATAGACCTGCCCGTCCGCGGTACCGGATCGTCCTTCAAAGTTCCGGTTAAAGGTTCTTAGGGACACACCGCCGGAATTGGGCGAGAATCCCATTCCGATACAGGGTCCGCAGGCACATTCCAGCACCCTTGCTCCACTGGCCAGAATATCCGACAGTGCTCCGCAGTCTGCCAACATGGTAAGCACCTGTTTGGATCCCGGAGAAATGGAAAGGCTGACTTCCGGACGAATGGTTTTTCCCTTTAAAAGTGCTGCTACTTTCAACATATCGTAAAGGGATGAATTGGTGCAGGATCCGATGCAGACCTGATCCACCTTCGTCCCTTTAAGGCTGTCCACAGTCACCACATTATCCGGGCTATGCGGGCAGGAGATCATGGGTTTTAGGGAAGACAGATCTATATCAATAACGGTATCGTACTCTGCATCCGGATCACTGGAAAGTTCCACGTAATCCTCTTCTCTTCCCTGTGCCGCCAGAAACGCTCTGGTCACTTCATCAGATGGAAAAATGGAAGTGGTGGCGCCTAGTTCCGTTCCCATATTAGTAATGGTAGCACGCTCCGGAACAGACAGGGTCTTTACTCCTTCTCCGCCCCACTCAATAATGGCACCCACGCCACCTTTTACAGAAAGGATCCGAAGGATCTCTAAGCTGACATCCTTTGCAGTCACAAAATCCCGCAGCTGACCTGTGAGGTTGACCTTGTACATCTTCGGCATATTGATGTAGTAGGCTCCGCCGCCCATGGCCACCGCTACGTCTAATCCGCCTGCACCCATGGCCAGCATTCCGATGCCTCCTCCGGTGGGTGTATGGCTATCCGATCCGATGAGCGTCTTTCCCGGTTTTCCAAACCGTTCTAAATGAACCTGATGACAGATTCCGTTACCGGGTCTGGAAAAATACAAGCCGTATTTTTTTGCCATGGACTGAATGAACCGGTGATCGTCGGCGTTCTCAAAACCGGATTGCAAAGTATTATGATCGATATAAGCTACGGAACGCTCCGTGCGGACACGGGGCACTCCCATGGTCTCAAATTCCAGATAAGCCATAGTTCCTGTGGCATCCTGAGTCAGCGTCTGATCAATGCGAAGAGCGATCTCACTGCCCGGTGTCATTTCTCCGCTTATCAAATGATCTTTTATGATCTTCTGTGCGATGGTAAGTCCCATTGTTCTAAGCTCCCTTCCTAATGCTTTCGTACGCATGCCGGATATGCTCCATCATAAGCATTTCTACCTGCATTTTATCTTTTGCCCTGATGGCTTCGTAAATAGCGCGGTGCTCTTCCACCGAATGGGAGCTCCGGTTACTTTTTGCCAGGGATACTTTTCTGTATTTTGACAGTTTATGATGGATCGGCGACAAAATGGACTGGAATATGGGGCTGCCACACTCTGAATAGATCAGGTCGTGAAACTCTGTGTCCAGATTACGGATCCGCTCCAAATTGTGTTTGGTTTCATAGAATTCCTGCTGATCCACGATGTCATTTAATTTTTCCAAGGCTGCTTCGCTGATGTTTTCTGCCGTCATGGAACATACCGTAGGCTCTAAATGAAGCTTTACCTGAAACATATCGCTCACATCCCGGTCAGTGATACCCAAAACCACAGTTCCGGCAGCGGTGGTTTCAATAAGCCGCTCATTCTGTAACCGTGTCAAAGCTTCCCTAATGGGGGTCCGGCTGACCCCCAGCTCTTCGGTAAGCCTGGACTCACTGAGGATCTCTCCTACCGGATAATCCCCATTCAATATATTTTGCTCGATCACATCATAGACCTGATCTGCCAAAGACACATTTTTATACATTCCGAATTTCCTCCCATTCCTTCAGTTCACTTAATTTACCCTCTATTTCTTCGTCCGCAAGGCTGGTTGTCCGTCCGTCCGCGTACATTTCATCTACCCATTCTTTTAATGACTGTACCAGCGGATGATCCTTGTGGATCTTATGTTCTCCCACGAGATGGTATTTTTCATTGATCCAATATGCAATGCCTGCCAATCCGGATGTATCGCTGATTGCTACTCCCGGTGCCCGGTTTAGAAGTTTCTTGGTATTGAAGATATTGTAGATCTCCTCATCTTTCATCAATCCATCTGCATGGATACCGGCCCTGGTAACATTGAAGTTCGCACCCGCAAAAGGTGTCATAGGCGGAATCTCATATCCGATCTCATCCTGATAATAACGCGCAATTTCTGTGATGGCAGTGGGATCCATTCCATCCATAGATCCTCTTAACGAAGCATATTCAAACACCATTGCTTCCAAAGGTACATTGCCGGTCCGTTCGCCGATTCCCAGCAGCGAACAGTTCACGGCACTGGCACCATACAGCCATGCGGTAGAAGCATTGGCCACTCCTTTGTAAAAATCATTGTGTCCGTGCCATTCCAGCATTTCACTGGGCACACCGGAATAATGCTGCAAACCGTATACGATACCTGCCACACTTCGCGGCATGGCTGCTTCCGTATAAGGGACTCCGTAGCCCATGGTATCGCAGGCGCGGATCTTCACCGGAATTCCCACTTCACTTGACAGATCCATGATTTCGTTCACAAACGGAACTACGAATCCATAGAAATCCGCTCTGGTAATATCTTCCAAATGACATCTGGGAACTACACCGGCCTCAAACGCATCCTTGATGGTTCCCATATAATAGTCCACAGCCTGGCGACGTGTCATCTTCATCTTTTTGAAAAT
>JBJEKY010000091.1:17608-19139 GCA_051878875.1 Lachnospiraceae bacterium
CGGAAGGAGGTATCTGTGATCCAGATATCTTCCGGCATATTAATGGGCACACGCCGATGGTTGAATGCAATCTTGGGTACTTCGTCATAATTAAACATTTCCCGGTACAGATTGGGTTCTTCCACATCCTGCAGGGTATATTTATAGATATTTTGCTCTAACAGATTTGTTTTACTTGATATTTCCAGCATTGATATATCCTCCTGCTTTGTCGCTTTATCGTGATAAACTATACATGTATACAAGTATATGCAGAATGTGGGTATCCGTCAATACCTTTGTTGTAAAAAAAATGTAAATTTTGTAACTTCCGTTTAAAACTTCTCTTTCCGGGCGCGGTTTTTCTTGGCTACATCCTTGTGCCAGGCCGCTTTTTTCTTCATATAGGCAAGCTTGTCTTCCGAGTAAGCTGCCTCATTTTTCAACTTGGTATGACGGCGGAACCGTTCCTCCGACAAATCCCCCGCTTCTATGGCTGCCCGGATGGCACAGCCCGGCTCTGTTTCATGTTTGCAGTCCGCAAACCGGCATTTTCCTAAGTACTGCTCTACATCTGCGAACGTTTCCGCGATTCCGGAAGAGGAATCCCACATACCCAGTTCCCGCATTCCCGGAGTATCGATGATCATTGATCCGTTTTCCAATAAGATCAGCTGCCGGTGGGTGGTGGTATGACGACCTTTGCTGTCATCCTCACGTATTTCGTTGGTCTTCATAATTTCCTCGTCGGCCAGGGCATTCACCAGACTGGATTTGCCGATTCCGGAAGAGCCTAAAAAAACTGCTGTTTTCCCGGGCTGCATGTAAGCTCGTATACAGTCTAGGCCAAATCCGGTAAAAGCGCTGACCACACACACATCTACTCCGGGAGCTTCGCTTTCTACCCGGTATACATAGCTTTCGTAATCCTCCGTAAGATCCGCCTTGGTGAGTACGATCACCGGTGTTGCACCGGATCTCCAGGCCTGGGCAAGATAGCGTTCTAATCTCTTTTCATTAAAATCCTGGTTTAAGGACTGCATGATGAACACATAATCAAAATTGGCTGCCACCGCCTGTTCTCCCCTTCCCGGCGTGGGATCCAGTCGTGAGAACAGGGTCTTTCGGGGCAGGGTCTTCATGATCTGGCTGTCTCCGTTTTCGATATAGCGGATCAGCACATAGTCCCCTGCCGTAGGAAAAATCTCGTCTCCGCCGTAATACTCTTTGGTTTTTAGCCGGGCATACAATTCCCCGTACTCGCACACTACCTGGTAGCGTTCCCGGTGAACGGCCGTGATCCTTGCCAGGGTCTGGCCCTCCGGAACCTGTATTTCCTGCATAGTTTTTAATTGTTTTCCATATTCTTTTATATTCATTTCTTTTTCCTCCGATATTGGTTTGCTGCGACGCGCTACCCGCGTCGCCCTGATTCTGGCGACCTCTTTCAGACGTCGCCCTGGTTCTTGCGACCTCTTTCAGCCGTCGCCCTGGTTCTGGCGACCTCTTTCAGACGTCGCCCTGGTTCTGGCGACCTCTTTCAGACGTCGCC
>JBJEKY010000091.1:19239-62362 GCA_051878875.1 Lachnospiraceae bacterium
CAAAACAAAGTCATAATCTATTAGCTCCTTTCTTTTCACTGCCGTAGCAGAATTTCAGTACAAAATGTACACCACAGCTCCTGCGCTGTAGCAGAACTCTTACGCGAAAAGTGTATCACGACAACACAGCACTGTCAAGCATCGGCTCGCCAGATAGAGCAATGCACTTTCAACTACTGCACTGCATTATATAAATAATGAGAATACTCCAGACGTTTGCGAAGGATCTCGTAAAGTTCCTCTGCAGTCTCTCTTTTGTTCCGGGTCAGCCAGGTTTCCAGAACGCCTACCACTTCCGCGGTCATCATGGCACAAAAATACTCTACATCTCTTTGTTCCATCTTACGCATACGGTCATCACCGATAATCAGATCTGCCATCCACAGCATGTCCGAGGAGATTACCCGGAAAATGATACCGATCTTCCCGGCACGCACGATTTCTTCCAGAAGATGATAATCCTTTAAGAAACATGTAATGGCATATTTTAATATGGATGGACGTTTGTTGCTTTCAATCTCCCGATATCGGTTGTAGTATTCATCTGTTTGCTTTTTCAACAAATATTCCAGCACATCCTCAGTGCGGTCGAATAACCGGTAAAATGTCGCTCTGCCCACAGAGGATTCCTTTTGCAGGTCCGTGATAGAAATATGCTTGAACTCTTTTTCCCCAAGAAGCTTTAGCATGGCCTCTCCGATCAACTCCGCTGATGCCTCTGAACGTTTATCCTGCTTAATGTGATACATTTTTTCCTCCTTTGTATTATATCTTATGGCACTATTGTATCATATTTTTTCTGATGATATAATCCCTAAATGATACATATGTTTCATACAAAAGACTTGGGAATAGGTGATATTATGAATACTGCATTAGACAAAGCATCCCACGCTGTCCAGCGTGCCGCTGTGGGAAAACTCATCGATGTAACTCTGAGCAAACTGGATCGTGACCGGGAAAAAGGATTCCTTGAAATCCTGGATCTGGCAAAACAGTTTTGGGGAGAAAATCTTTCCGAGGAAAGCTACGAAAGAGTAAAGGCTGCACTCACCGATCCGGAAAACAGATGGGTGCGCTTTATCAACCGTACTCTGGATGAAACTAATCCTCATGTAGCCAAAATGGCCGCCCTGAATCTGGGATATGAAGCGTTTTTCCGCGGAACCAAAATGATCCGTAAAAACCGCGAGATCTATCATTGCAACATTCCGTGGCTGATCCTGTTCGATCCAACCACAGCCTGCAATATGCACTGTGCCGGATGCTGGTCCGGAACTTATGGACACAAATACAATCTGTCCTATGAGGACATGGACAAAATCGTAACCCAGGGAAAAGAACTGGGCGTTTATCTGTATATGATGACCGGCGGGGAGCCGCTTGTAAGAAAAGCGGATATTCTGAAGCTGGCCGAAAAACACAATGACTGCGAATTTTCGCTGTATACCAACTCCACTCTCATCGACGAGGACTTCTGTAAAGAAGTGGTAAGACTTGGCAATCTGACTTTCCAACTTTCTATAGAAGGAACTCCGGAGACCAACGACGGCCGTCGCGGGGATGGTCATTACGATGCCGTCATGAAGGCCATGGATCTGTTTAAGAAATATGGTATCCTGTTCGGTACTTCCATCTGCTATACCCGTAATAACGTGGAAGCCGTGACCAGCGATGAATTCTTACGCATGATTTCGGAAAAAGGTGCACGGTTTGGCTTTTTCTTCCATTATATGCCGGTAGGTAACAATGCCGTGCCGGAACTGCTGCCTACGCCGGAGCAGAGAAAATACATGATCGAGCGGATCCGCTATATCCGCTCCAAAGATTGCGATATTGAGTTTTTCCCCATGGATTTCCAAAATGACGGGGAATACGTGGGCGGCTGCATTGCCGGCGGACGGAACTATTTCCACATTAATTCCGCAGGAGATGCCGAGCCTTGTGTATTTATCCATTATTCGGATTCCAATATCCATGACAAATCCATCCTGGAGATTTTGCAGAGTCCGCTGTTTATGGCTTACCACGAAGCCCAGCCATTTAACCGTAATCATCTGCGTCCCTGTCCGATGTTGGAGAATCCGCAGTTTTTGAAGGATATGGTGGAAAAAACAAAGGCCCGCAACACCGATATGGATTCCCATGAAGATGTGGACCATTTGTTGGATAAATGTAAACCCTACGCAGAAGAATGGGCTCCGGAAGCAGAAAAGATCTGGAACTCCCAGACCCACAAAAAAGAAACCTATCAAAATTACGCACCGCAAAATCGCTACTAGATTTCGATAAAACGCCGGTAACTACACAGTTCACCGTTTCTTTATCGCTAGTTCTTTCTTTCATGGAGCGGTATTTCAAATCTGTAACAGGCACTCCTCTTTAAAGAACCTTGCTACCATTTACAACCAGTTTGAATGCCGCTCCCAATATTTCTGCCGCACCACGGCACATCAGCATTCTTCCCAGGAAAATATCAAAATACTCATACATCGTACAGATCGTTTCATCAATTTCCAGATTCAGGGTCAGGGTATGCCGTTCACTGTCGATTTTTAATTCCGAACAGGTTACTGCATAGTTCACCCTGTCATGGATGTCAAAGCTTGCCTTTGGTTTCGGGCGTACCCGATTTCTACGTACATCAGTTTTATCCGCAATGATCAAAGCTGCCGACACCGGATCACAGGCTCCGCCGGTGGATTCGTCATGATGGGCGATAGCCGATAAAATAGTTACCCGGTCTGTGATGGAAAGCCCTGTGCATGACGCACAAGCGTCTGTTCCACCGTCAGAAAATGCCTGCTTTTGCAAAATATCATTGGCCAGCATGGCTCCAAATTCCGCATGATGATGCCGGTTCACCGCATTGCCGATATCGTGAAGGAATCCTGCAATCCTTGCCAGCTGCATCTCATGCTCCGTGTAACCTAAGTTTACCAGGATTTCTGCTGCACGCTCTGCCACCAGCCCTACATGGGCCGTACCATGGTCTGTATAACCCAGAATGCCCAGATTCTCATTTCCTTTCCGGATCAGTTCCTGCACTTCTTCGTTTTGTTTTATTCTTTCGTAAAGGGAGCCCAGTTCCCCCTGTTGTCCTACACTATCACGAGAGGTTGCTATCCCCTCCTGTTGCTTTTTTTCCATCATCAATCCTATACTTTTCCTCCTTCTTATACCTGCTCCATTTCTACCTTCGGTTCCAGGGCATAGATCACCCATTCTGCAATATTGGTAGCATGGTCGCCGATCCGCTCAAAATATTTTGCCACCATCAAAAGGTCAATGACCTGCTCGCCCGCCCGGGGATTATTTAAGATCATTTGGATAATGTCTTTTTTATTCTGGTCAAAAAGATTATCCACCACATTATCCCGTTCAATGACATCCCATGCTTTTTTCACATCTTTTTCTACATAGGCCTCGATGCTCCAGTTTAACATCAGTACCGCTTCGGAAGCCATTTTATTAATATGATCAAGATTCTGCAGTGGCTGCTCACCTGACATTAATATGGTCATTTCCGCAATATCTGCTGCGTGATCGCCGATCCGCTCAATATCCGTCACCATCTTCATGGCCGCCGTAATGGTTCGCAGATCTCTTGCCACCGGCTGCTGCTGGATCAGCAGGTTAAAACAGATATTTTCGATCCTTTTCTGTGCCTGATCAACTTCGTAATCGGCCTCCATGATCTTTTTGGCCTGCTCCACATCCTGTTTGTAAAAAGCATTCACCGCCTTGGCAATGGACTGCTCTATCATGTTGCCCATCCGCACCATTTCTTTATTCAATTCCGCCAGCTGCTCATCAAATTTACTTCTCATTTCATTCTCCCTTCTGCTGTATTTTGCATCCTACGACCAGATTCCTTCTATCCAAACCGTCCGGTAATGTAATCCTCTGTCCGCTTATCCTTCGGATACGAAAACAGCTGCTTGGTATCCGCAAACTCCACCATTTCTCCCACCAGGAAAAATGCGGTATAATCCGACACTCTGGCTGCCTGCTGCATATTGTGGGTTACCACCACGACGGTGTATTTCTTTTTCAGGCTCTCCATTAACTCCTCGATCTTGGAAGTAGAAATCGGATCCAGGGCAGACGTTGGTTCATCCATCAAAAGCACTTCCGGCTGCACTGCCAGTGCCCTGGCGATACAGATACGCTGCTGCTGGCCACCGGACAGTCCCAGGGCAGATTTTTTCAAACGATCTTTCACTTCATCAAAGATCGCAGCCCCCCGCAGGCTTTCCTCCACAATCGCATCCAGTTTTGCCTTGTTGCGAATGCCGTGAACACGGGGACCGTATGCAATGTTATCATATATACTCATGGGAAAAGGATTCGGCTGCTGAAATACCATGCCCACCCTTTTCCGAAGCAGGGTAGGATCCATGGACCGGCTGTAGATATCTTCCCCGTCCAATGTGATCTTTCCTTCTATCCTGACTCCTTCCACCAGATCATTCATCCGGTTTAATGTCTTTAAAAACGTAGATTTTCCGCATCCTGACGGACCAATCAATGCAGTGATGGAATTTTCACTGATATCCATGTTTACATCTTTTAGTGCATGGTTGGTACCGTAATACAGGTTCAGATGCTCTACGGAAATCTTTTTATCTTTCTCCATATACCCTCCTGGTTTTCTAATCCATACATAGTTTTATTCGTCGGCAAACGCCGTTCTTTATTTTACCTGTGCGGTGGTTCTTCGGATCAATGCCTTTGTGGCAAGATTAATAAGAAATACCACGATCAAAAGCACTGCCGCAATGCCAAATGCCGTATCAAAGTCTCCCTCACTGGTAGCACTTAAATACAATTGAATGGTCAGGGTTCCTCCGGACTGAAACAGTTTATGGAACAGCCCCGAAATACCCTGTGGAAGCAGTTTGGCACTTCCTGCGGTAAAAAGCAATGCCGCCGACTCTCCCACGATCCTTCCGATGGCCAAGATCATGCCGGTGATGATCCCCGGCATGGCGCTGGGTAAAATGATGGTGCGGATAGCATGCCATTTTCCCGCACCCAGTCCAACGGCACCGTTGCGATAACCTTCCGGCACTGTTTTTAACGCTTCCTGAGTATTTCTGGTGATTAACGGTAGCACCATAAGGATCAGTGTCAGCGCTCCGGTCAAAAGAGAATATCCAAATCCCAGGGTCTGACCGAAAAACATCATACCAAACAGACCAAAGATAATAGAGGGAATACCTGACAGGGTTTCTGTTGCGAACTCGATGATGCTTACAAGTTTACCCGGCCTGGCATACTCATTCAAATAAATGGCTGCACCCACACCTACAGGTGTAGCGATCAACATAGTCACCAGCACAATATAGATGGTATTAACCAGGTTTCCTGCAATTCCTACGGTTCCTTTTAATACAGACGTAACCGAGGTAAGAAATCCCACACTGACCTGTGGCAATCCCCGCTTGAACACATACCCGATAATACCAAGCAAAAGTAAAATACAAAAGGCAGCACAGGCATAAATACCTGTGTAGATCAGTCCCTCTTTTACTCTCCTGGTATTCCTGTGCGGGACGGATTCGTTTGCTTCCTGTTGCGTTGCAACACGGATTACGTTTTCATTGCTTAACATTCTGCTTCACCCCGCTTTCGTGCCCTCATCAGCACCAGATTGATCAACATGATAAAAATATATAATACCAGTCCTACGGTAAATAGCACCTGACGGTGTACTCCATCAGCATAACTCATTTCACTTACCAGCTGGGTGGTCAAAAAGCGCACCGAATTAAACGGTAACGGCAGATTGACGGAGCCACCTGCCACCATGTTAATGGCCATGGCTTCTCCCAGTGCCCTTCCGATTCCCAGAACCACGCCGGTTAGTATTCCGGATTTGGCAGCCGGGATCACCACCTGAAAAATAGTCTGCAATTTGGTAGCGCCCAGCGCCAATGAAGCAGACCGCAAGCTTGCAGGCACCGCTTTCAGGGAACTGACACTGACACTGATCACTGTCGGCAGGATCATCACTGCCAGCACAATAACTGCTGACAGGAGGTTGGATCCGCCGGTGAACTGATGTGTTGTGCTTCCTGCAAACAGCGCTTTTTCCAGCTTATACATCACCGGATTTAAGATCATCATACCCATGAGACCATAGATAACGGAGGGGATTGCTGCCAGCAGTTCCACTGCATCTCCCAGGATCCGTGAAAGCACCTTGCCGGAAAGCTCCGACAAGAACACTGCACACATCAACCCAATGGGCACCCCCAGCAACACCGACAGTCCCGTTCCTGCAAGGGAGGATAGGATAATATACAGGATTCCGTAACTGGGTATTTCGCCGGTGGGTTTCCATACGGTGCCAAAAAGCAGGTCGAAAACCCCAACATGTTTCAATGCCGGGGTTCCCTTTCCTACCATGTATAAGGTTATGGAGCAGACTGCAAACACTGCCAGGCAGGCACAGATGAGGAAAATCATCTGTGCACTTTTTTCCACTAGTTTTTTCTTCATGCTGCGTCTTCCTTTCCAGGTTTTCTATTTCTCAGGAAGGATCAAACCAACGCTTGAGATTACCTGCTGACCTTCTTCGGATGCGATGTAATCAAACCATGCCTGCACCAGTTCGTTCTGAGCTGAAATCTCACCCATGGTTGCCATTACGAATGGTCTGCTGAGAAGATAGTCACCTGCCAGAATATTCTCTTCGGTAGGCTCTACACCGTTTAATGCCACTTCATTTACGGTATCATCCACAACATCTAAAGATACATATCCAACAGATCCCGGTGTGGATCCGACTTTTGCAAGAACAGCACCTGTAGAATCCAGTTCCTGAGCGTAAGCACAGTTATCAGCTACTCCCAGTAATTCTTCGAATGCGTCTCTGGTTCCGGATCCTGCTTCACGTCCGATCACTACAATGGCTTCATCATTTCCGCCCAGTTCTTTCCAGTTGGTGATCTCTCCGGTGTAGATCTTTGCCAGATCCTCAGAAGAAAGATCGGTTACTCCGTTGTCTTTATCGGTGATCACTGCGATTCCGTCGATAGCAATGGTATTTTCCACAGCTCCTAAATTTACTTCCTCGTCGCTTAATGCTCTGGACGCATTTCCGATATCAACGCTTCCTGCTTCCAAAGACTCCAGTCCTGCACCGGAACCGGTATATTCTACATTTACGGTTACTCCCGGATATTTTGCCATGAAGCTTTCAGATAATGCCTCACAAACCTTTTCCATAGAAGTACTTCCTGCCAGTGTCAGGGTACCGCTAAGTTCGGTAGACTCCTGTGCGGATCCCTCCTGTGATTCTCCTCCATCCTGGCTGTCTGCCTGATTGCTTCCGCATCCAACCAGTCCTAATGTCATAACACTTACAGCCATCAGTGCTGCAATCATTGATTTTCTTTTCATGTTTGAATTCTCCTTTTTCTTTTCTTTTATTTTCCTTGTTTGTTTTTACTCTGTCAGTTTACGGTCGTTATGTAAAAAGCAAAACCTCTTTTGTGTAAAGCTTTTGTAAAATCGTATTTTAACAATTACTTATTATAAAGATAAATCATTCCGTCCAAAAAGCCAAAGATGAAACAGGGATATCCGATAAAGCATACCATCCAGACTGTAGCCGGCAGGAACCACTGTCCCAGAAGAAAATAAACCACTGCTCCGCATAAAGCGCAAAAAAGCATGTAACAGGCAAGAAAGCTCTTCTGCTTTCTACGCATGCTCCATGCTTTTTCGTTCATATAGTTCCACAATCTATTTTTCATGCTGCTCACCCACCTTTCATAATAAGGGTAAGCCAGTCATGTAAAATCCGAAGTCTTCCTCCGGTAAAAACTATGTAAATTTTATTTCACGGTCACTTTGACCTTCCTGGATATTCCGTTGGCTGCTATTGCATATACATAGCAGGTTCCCTTGGATACGGCCGTGATCTTGCCGCTCTTACTTACTTTTGCCACCGCACTGTCCGTAGTAAGGTAACGAACCTTTGCCACGCAACCGGTAAGCTTCTTTGTTCCTGTCTTGCTTACGGTTACCTTCAGGGTCCTGGTTTTACCTACACCGAGACTTACCGAGGTCGTATTTACGGACACCTTCGCAGGATTGGTATAATTGCCGCCTAATGTCACCGCGTGAACGCTCATGCGGCTTTCTCCGATCACAACACGCTTGCCGTCTACCATCTTATAAGCATAGATGGTGAAGCGGTAACATTTTCCGCTCTTTAAGTTCAATGCCGTGTAAGATACCGTTTTTCCGCTGCCGATGTTTTTCAGCAACTTACCGGACTTTCCACTACTGCAATCTTTGATCCAGATACGATAACCATCGGCATCTTTTACCTGATTCCACTTTAAGGTAATGCTCTTTGAAGTGGCTTTGGTCTGTCTTAGATACATTTGGGTTCTTGTGATTTCTTCCTCCGGATCCTCCTCAGTTTCGTTTTTCATCTTCTTATCGTACACAATCGCATACTCAGAGAAATGTGTGGTTGTGTAGTACAATTTTCCATCGCTGTATTTGGTGGCATATCTGGTCATTTCTCCATTGGTATCCACATAGTATACGTGATAATGATGTTTGTCCGTACCTTCCGGAATGGTAAACTCAATGGCCACCTGCACCTTGCCGGAATTAAAGTTATGAATTTTAATGCCGTTACTGCTTACGGTAGTTTCATATACCTTGACAACCTCGTAATCTTTCAGGCTTTCTTCCTGACTGCTGTTCAAAGCACCTTCACTAACCATCCCCACTTTGAACTCTACCAGGCTATCATTTGCCTGTTCCACGATTGCTTCCATGGCCACGGTATCCAGAGTGATCTCTCCACCATCCATATTAATGGAAAATTCATTTTCTACCTTTTCATTGGTCTTGATGGTCTCCAGTACATTCTCCAACGTCGGAATGGTTACGGTAACGGAATTTGTTGCAGTCTTGCTAAGGTCCAGCGTAATCTTCACCGTTTCTTTTTCAGAAGTTGTATTCTCCAGCTGTTCCTGTACAATCTGCTCAATTTTACTCTTTTCAATGGTTTCCACCACAACGGTGTCTTCTGTAACAACCGCAGAGATCTCAACCGTACTGTCTTCATTTACCGGCACGGTTACCGTTGAACCGGCTGCATTACTTTCGTCTGCTGTACTTTCTTCTGCTGCACTTTCCGGTTCTCTGTTAGAAACTTCTTGTACTGTTGCCATATAGCCGCTTACTTTTCCATCAGAGCCTCTTACTTCCTGCAATTGTGTTCTTCCGGATGCGGTGATCACTGCCGTTTCGTATGTTCCGTCCTCGTTCTGGCTGCTATGATCAATAACGAACGCTGCGCCCGCACTTTTTGCTGCAAAAATTACATCCGATACGGTTTTGGCATCTTTGCTTCCAACCTTGCTCTCGCCCATAACCTGGATCTTCTTACCGTTGCTTACCAGGTTGACAGAAATCTTAGATCCATCCTGAACCTGAAGCTGATCTGCATCCTTGCCATAGGTAACGGTATAAGAATCGTCCTGGGTATTTCCTGCAAACCGCACTCCGTCTACAGAAATCGGCGTATTTCCGGTAAAGATCAGTGCGCTTGGACTCTCTGTGGAGCCGTTATCCTTCAAAGTTACTGCATTGGTTCCTGAGATTGCAAATCTGGTATCATCATTTGCTGCCGTATATTCTTTCTCTCCGATGCTAACTTTGTTTCCAGCACACGGAATCTGAACGATCGGTTTTCCATTTGGATTTCCGGATAACGTAATGTCGCATTCCTCGGACCTGTATTCTACTCCGTCTACGGTAACGGCAGTTCCCTGCGGAACTTTCATCTCGTAGTTTTCTTTATCAAAGTTCTTGGAATCAATGGCGATCTGAATGCTGTCATCGGTAGCCTCCGGATCGTTATTTTCGTAGCTTTCGTAACTTCCGTCCTCGTCATCCACCGCGATCTTTCCATCGCTGCCTGCTGTGTAAGTAACACCGCCCATAACCACAGGCTGTCCTTCCTTCACTTCGGTCTCAATGGTGCCTGCACCGGTAAAATCGAAGGTCTGCTTCTCATCATTACCCTTAGGAACGCTGACTTCTACCGTCTTGGACTGTTCTCCTGATGAGGTCTTTTTCGTAAAGGAAGCATTTCCGCCCGGTTCCACTTCTACAGACGGCTGACCGGATGCAGGACTACTAATATGCACCGGTTTATCTCCTGTGGTTGAAATGGTCGGTTTGCCATCTCCAAGATCAATGTTTCCATTGGTTACAGACAGATCCGTACCGGAAACCAGCTTGTTATTTTCACCGTCTAAGCCCAGTTCCATCTCAACTCCATCATTACCGGTACTGGTAAATGTGCTTTCGCCCGCTTTCAGGGTTGCTCCCGACGGAATACTTACCGAGCCATCCGGCGAGATCGTCACATCGGTCGTGGACTCTTCGTCACCTTCCTCTGTAGTTGTTTCATTTTTCAATGTAAGAAGGCTTCCGTCTTCCTTCTTTATGTTAATGGATGCACCGGCCGGCACTTTTGCAGTACCCTGCTTCAAGATCACGTTACCGTTTTTATCCACGATAATAGTCATCGGTGCCGATGTATCGGTATTGGTATAGGTTACATCATTGATAGTCAGGGATTTGCCTGCCCCAACTGTTGCGGTCATTCCTTCCGATGTTGGTAATAGTTTTACCGTGTCATCATTGGAGGAAAAAGCGAAATCTTTTCCGTTGATCTTACTGCTCAAAGCCTCGGTAGGCAAAAGCAACAGATTTCCGTCCTTATCTACGGTATATTCCGAGCGCTCTCCTTCTGTTTCTGCCGGATTCGTAAAGCTATAGCTTTCTGCCGGATTCTCTACGGAAGTGAGACTGAAACTTCCACCACTTGGTACACCCAGAACCATAGATTTCTTACCGGTCTCCGGATCCGCATCATCCTCATCATTTACCTGTACGGAAAGCTTTCCGCTTCCCAGGTTTTTCACGATCACATCATTGGCGATCACTGCATTATTTTTACCAAATTCCACACTACCCTGAGTAAGCTGACCACCCTTCGTTGTAGCATTCAGTATGGTATCATCTTCTGTGGTGGTATACCTCATACCACCTACCGTCAGGTCTGTGCCTGCATTCGGAACTGTTACAGCTCCATCGGAATTCACATAAATCGGATTCGTTGATGGATCCGTTGTGTTATTTACCACCTTTACCAGATTTCCGTCATTATCGAAAATAGAAATCGTCTCATTTGCATCTACCTGTGCCTGTCCTCTGGTGATCACAACATCCTTATTCGGGGTTACGGTCAGTTCCATAACCGGATCTTCCACGGAGCCATCTTCGTTACTCATGGTTATACCTGTAGATTTATAAGAATGACCATTTACAGTAATGGTATCGCCTTTTTCCTGTGTGGTCACGGTTACGTTTCCGTCAACAGAATTGATCTTCGCTCCATCCGTATTACCGGTTTCTACGGAAACAACCGTGGTATCCTTTCCGGTTTTAAAGCTGATCTCTTCCCCTGACGGCAGATGCAGATCACCTGCTTCATCAATATCATAGGTTGCCTCAGTGTTCTTCGGGTTCTTAAACGTTACTTTCTTTCCGTCCTCGCCCAGTGCAAACTGCTTACCTGCCGGAACTGTAACTTTACCTTTTCCGGTCGGCACTCCATCCTGCTGCTCTGCACTCACTTTTACTCCGGCATCCACAGATGTGATCTGGGTATTATTAAATACCACGTCTGCTCCCTTAGGTAATTCCACGCCACCGGAAAGCAGGGCATTATGCTCTGCTCCCACCTCTATGGATGTGTCTTCTTCGGTTGCCTTGTATGTGGTGTTTCCAATCTGAACTTTGTCTCCAACTTCCTGGATGGTTACGCTATTTGCAGATCCATCTACCAAAAGGCTCTCTTTATTATCGGTTGGAACTTTAATCTTGATTGAATTTCCATCAGCGCTGAGGTTTAACTCAGAACCTTTTCCAAGAGAAAGTTCACTTGCTGCTGCCATTCCTTTATCCGGATCCAGATCAAAATCTGCATCACTGTCACCAGGATTTGAATACTCAACCGGATCTTCTCCTTCCGGCTGATATACGATAGTGTCTTTTTCTGCCAGTTCTACATTGGTCTTATCTCCATCGTTGGCTGTGATCACTGCCTGCGAACCGCCCTCTTCCGGATAGGTATAAGTTACACCGTTTCCATCAGTAATGGATGATCCCGGACCAAGCACCACGTCACCATCTTTCAGAGTGGTTCCGCCGTCTTTGCCCACTGCAAGATCTGAACCATAGTCACCGGCGGTAAATTCATCGTCGCCGATACCTACTTTACTTCCGGGTCCAACTTCCACACCCAGATCTCCGTCCGGTTTCAGGGTAACTTTCGCATCATCGTTAATTCCATTTTCTCCGCTTGGTACGAAGACCTTCTGTCCGTCAATGTCAGCTCCGCTGCCATCCGGGATCGTGATCTGCGGATCCTGTTTGCTTCCGTCTTCATTTTCCGGAATGACTATTGTGATAGGATCTCCCTTAGGCTGGCTTGGGTTTCCGCCTTCGCCACCTTCGGATCCTCCTTCTTCACCGCTTCCGGAGCCGCCCTCTTCACTTCCACCTGTCTGCGGCGCACCGGTGTTGGCGATTTTCTCTCCGCCTGGGAGGACTACGCTATCACCAACCGGTACCGTTACGCCGCCTTTTTCCAGACTGATCTGAGTATCGGAAGTATCTTCTTCGGTACTCTTGTCCGGTCCTACTGTCAATGTAGTCTTATCCGACTGCGTGGTAAATGGATCTGACTTTTCTCCGGATGGTTCACCGGTCTTTATTGTCAGCATATCTCCATTTCCCGAATTTTCAATCTTAAGATTGTCTCCATCCTTGGTATAGACGGTGGAACCTGTATTATTTTCATCCGTTTTCACGGTTACAGGTGTTTCTTCTTCGCCATCTTCGATGGTTGTAGTTACGGTATAATCGGTTCCCGGGGAAACCTCGATGGAATCTTCCGAGGTAAAGGGACTCTGTTTTATACCGTACGTTTTATTAATATCACATCCATTAAAGGTTGCGGTATGATTGGGATCACCATCCGGGCTGATTGTAATCTGCGCATCCTGATTCTGGTTCGTGATCACGCTCTCCTGCCCATCCTTCTTAGTTACCTGGATCTGGGAAGCACTCGTCACGGATCCGCCGTCAACCTTCACGGTTTCTTTTCCATTCTTTGGTGTTACATTCAAGGTTCCATCGGAAAGTTCAATGGTTCCGTCTGCATCAGCCTGGATCTTTGAATTTTCTCCGGCTTCAATTACGTTTCCGTTATATTGAATGATCTGTGTTCCGCCGTTTAATTGTACATCTTCTGTAATGGCACTAACGTAAGGAGTTACGACCTCTACCGGTTTATTAGGACCGGCCGCCTTAATTGCCTCTTCAAGTGTCGTATATTCCACTCCATCCACAACTGCTTCCGGAAAGTCGTAGGTACAAAGTACGCCACCAAGATCTAAGGAAACGGTCTTGTCTCCGGTCTCGTAGTTGATACCGTTATCGCTGAAAGAATAACTGGTTAACGTATACGTTGTACTTCCAACCTTTACTGTTGGAATAATATCAGAAGAAGATATCGTATCGGTTCCTCCATTATTTGATACACTATACTTTTCTGTATCTCTGGAAATAGCAATATCTCCAGCTTTAAACTCAGTTCTTGTTTGATATGCATAGACATCAAATAAAACCGAACCTGCTGCAGATCCTCCTGAACACCAGTACAGCCATCCACCTAAATCGCCGAAATAAGCTGCTCCGCCTTCTCCACAACCATCAAATCCGCTTGATGCTTTTTGAATAAATGTCAAATACAGCTTCGGGCTTCCATTCGAAAAATATTTTCCGGAATATGCTGAGGAAACATTTGAATTTACAACGTTGCCTCCAACCACTCCTATAGCACTTCCATTTGGAAGTCCTGCAATGGCAACACTTTCTCCCTGAGGTAAGGTCTGCCCCAGTGATTTCGGTATCATCACATAACCACCGACACTTCCTGTCACTGATCCAGCCGTCGTATATTTTCTAATATTTGTATATATATAACCTGTCGCCGTGGCACTTGGCGGCGGATTCGAAAACGCTGCACTATAGGTCATATTACCGGTTACAGTTATATTCCTTGAAGCATTTGTATCTCCATCATTCCATTGTTTAAAAACATAACCACTATTTGCCGCCGCTGTTAATGTAACTGTTTCTCCATATTTTGCGCTATACTTACTGGCAGAGACTCTTCCCATGGAAGACATACTTGTGTTTGCCAGCTGCACCTTTACCGTATAGGTCCTTTTATCAAATATAGCCGTATATGTATCATCTGTTGTAGCCGGGAAAGAATATCTTGAACTTGTTGAAACGATGCTTCCCGACTTATTCTTCCATCCTGTAAATTCGTATTTTACAGAATCCGTTACTGTCGCTGTCAGGGTTACTGTATTATTGTATTTCACCGTTGCGGAAGCCTTATCCAAACCATTCATTGCCACAGTACCCATTTCTGCATTATTAGATGCAACACCGATACTGCAACTTGGCTTAGGCGCTTCTAAATATGTACAGCCACTCTCCTGAGTAATGATGTAGCGGCTGTTATCGCTGGTTATTTCTTGCACCAGACCGCTTGCAATCTGAACCTTCTGCCCCTGGGTCATGTAAACATTAGAAGTAAAACCTAAATTTACATTTCCGCTTACCGTCACATTATTTCCGCAACCGTTGGGAACATAGACATTACCGCCTTTATTTCCGACTACAGTCGCATTTCCGCTAAAATTCACTTTGGAACCGGAGGAAACACGTACTCCATATCGATTATAGAGTTTTCCACCGGAAATTTTTCCACCTGACATATTAAAGGAACCACCGGAAAGATCCACGCCATCACCACTACAATTTGTAATGGCTGCTCCGCTGTACATATTCAGTGTTCCGTATCCACGAACTCCATCTACGGTACAGGAACTGATGGTTCCGTATAACCCCATGGTACTTCCGGATCCCAGGTATGCTCCATAATTAAAACCGGTGATGGTTGCACCGCTTTTTACTTCCAGCGTACTATTGGAGGAAGCTCCCAATGCGCACACCGTATAACCGGTGTTTCCTTTACGCACGGTTACACCGCTGTTGATCTGAATCAATCCGCCGCTTCTTGCATACATACATCCGGTAGATGTTGACTGTGTGATCTCCACAGTTCCGCTTCCGTTGATCACGATGGAATGTCCGGTTGCATATACCGAGCGGTTTAATCTTAACGTATGTCCATTTAAATTAATGGTAAGATTATGCCATGATACATTCAGTGATTTGGTCTGGGTCACATTCTCTGTCAGATAAACCACTATATTGGTTTTGTTGGATGTACTGGAATTGATCTTGTTGATATCACTCCAACTATCCGCATAAATAGTTGAAAGCCAGTAGCCTGCTTCTGCATGCATGGCCGGTGCCATGCTCAAACTGCCGATGCATAAGCAAAGCGCCATCACAACCGCTGCTATTTTCCTTCCGTAATTCTTATATGTTTTTCCTTTCATCCCGGGACCTCCTTCCTGACACGTTTGTCCTTTGGGCATTCTTTCATTTATTGCTGAAATCATACCATAACCACCCTTACAAAACCCTTACATTTCAGGGGCTATTTGTGTCCATTTTGTTATTTTTTCCGTAAAAAACGGTTATTTAAATCATTCCCATCTTCATTTTTCCTTCTCTTCTGTAACCCTTTCCTTGTGCCCCGGAAACCAACATCTTCAGTGCGCATGATATTAAATTTATATTTAATTTTATTGTAAATCCAAAAAAGAGCAGAGATTCTATTCTCTGCTCTCAAATCATGAACTTATTATTTCTCAGGATGTTTTATTTCGCGCCTTCCCATTTGGTTTTCCATTTTCCACGCTTATAACAAATGGTTGTGATCAGCGCTCCCATGACCCAGGAGATCATAAGGGAGACAAAGATGCAGGCCTGCTGTCCTTGCGGCAGTTCCGGAGTTTTGGTCAAATACACCAGCCCATAGGCCAATGGCACACGGATCACAATGGTGCTGATCAGTGAAATCCACATGGGCGTCACAGTATCTCCCGCGCCTCGCATCACACCGGATAAAGTCTGTGTCACTGCCACGGCAATGTAGCCTACCGAAAGGATTCGCATCATATTCATACTAAGATCCACCAGTTCTTGAGTCTCGGTGAAAATTCCCATCAGATATTTTCCAAAGATCAGGATCACCACAACAATGGCTGCCGAAATCCCCATTGCCATCAGGGCTCCCTGACGGGCTCCTTTTTCCACCCGTTCTTTCTCTCCGGCTCCCACATTCTGTCCTGCGTAGGTGGTCATTGCCGTTCCAAAAGAAAAGTTCGGCATCATGGCAAATCCGTCCACACGCATCACGATCACGTTAGCCGCAATGAACATCTCTCCAAAGCTGTTGGTCAATGACTGCACCACCAACATGGCCATAGACATGATCGCCTGGGTTAATCCGGAAGGCACTCCCAGCTTGATCACGTTGGTTGCATGAAAGGCTGACAACTTAAAATCCTCCTTATGCAGTTCAAACAAATCCCTCATTTGGGTCAATTTCCTCATACAAAGCGCTGCAGACACGCCCTGCGCGATCACGGTAGCCAGAGCCACACCGGATACACCCATACCCATGTTGGCCACGAATACCAGATCCAACACCACATTCAGCAAACTTGCCACCAGAAGGTACCAAAGTGCCGACATGGAATCGCCCAATCCCCGAAGGATACCGCTTAAAATATTATAATAGGCAAGTCCTGCCACACCAATAAACAGGATGTGCAGGTAAGATGTACACCAGTCAATGATGGTCTCCGGTGTGTCCAGTAGTTCCAACAACGGTCTGGATGCCAGAGTTGCCACTACCATAATGATCACCGATGCGATTCCGGTCAAAACAATAGAGGTTCCAATGGTTTTGGAAAGATTCTCTTTGCTTCTTGCGCCAAAGTATTGAGACACCATGATACTGGCTCCCACACTGATACCTACAAAAAGAACGATCAAAAGGTTTAAGATCGGACCTGCACTTCCCACTGCGGCCAAGGCATTATCTCCTACGAACCGTCCTACAATAACACTGTCCACGGTGTTGTACAGCTGCTGGGCAATGTTTCCGATGAGCATGGGTACGGTAAAGATCAGAATATCTTCCCAGGGTTTTCCCACGGTCATGTCCACCGGTTCAAACAACTTTTTCATTATATTCATTTTACAACGCTCCTTGTTTTTCCTGATTTTTCATATCCGTACCCACTATTCTACTGTATTATAAAATCATAGTCAATTTGATCCTGATCCTGGGTATAAATATAGCTCCCGTAGGCTGCCACGTTGCAAAACAGTACCGTACTTTGTGCCGCCACTTCCAACCGGTATCCCCGGTCAGACACCACCACCGGCATCCTCAGACTTTGTCCGCCAAAAGAAATATAATTGGCTTTTCCACTGATGGGGCGATAGTCTTCTTTCCCAATTCCCTTGGCTTTTAACTTTTCCTTCTTACCCCAGTCAAAGAATGTCCAGGTCTTTGGTCTTGGATCAGCTTCCACCAAACGGGGCTCCGTTGCTTTTTCCTGTAATAAAAGCGCATTGTTTTTGACATTGAAAAACTGAACTGCACCGGTTTGCTTTTCCACTACAACTTTGATCTTATCGGTCTGCAACACCAGCCGAACCCGCTCATCTTTGGCTGTCCATTTGAGGTCTTTATCCGGTTTTCTTGCAAAACATCCTTCCGTAAAATCGCCGATCTGGCCTTTTCGGAATTGAATCCGGATACGGTCACTGCTTAGCGGTGTGATCCGAAGCACTCCATACTGGCTGGTAAGTTCCACATGCTGTTTGGTTTTATTCATCCAGCGGATGATATGATCGTTTCTGCTATGTCCTTTGACGGTAAGTGACGAAGTGTCCGGCATGTCAAAAAACGCATAGGGCGATTTTACAATTCCATCCGAAATTGCCGACTGTCCTGCCGGTTTCACTTCCTGTTGCACTTCTGTTGGCACTTTTTTCCGCTGTATTGCAGGCTTTGCTTCCGTCGTTTTCTCCGGCTTCACCACATCCTTTGCTGTTCTGGGCAGCATTTCTTTCGCAGTCAGCACTTTTTCCGGCTTTTTCTTCAGATCATCTGTACGAACCGGTTTGGGGCCGATATATCCTCTCCTTGCCCGTTCTTTTTTATTGTCGATGATATCCTGCACCTGCTGCTGACGCATCGTTAGCGGTTTGTTCTCAAACCGTTTCACCCGGGAGCCCGTTTCATTGGCCAGCGCTTCCATTCGTTTATCCGGCTCCACCGCCTTCCCGATAAGATCCGTTACCGCATTCCGGTAGAGCACCACCAGTTCGTGCAATGCACGGGTGGCTGCCACATAAAGCAATTTCACATAACCGTCTTCAGTAGGATAATGCTCCTCGGTGGGATCAAACAATAACACCGCATCAAATTCCAGACCTTTGGTGTATTCCACCGAAAGTACCATGACACCGTTATCAAACTCCATGGTAGAAAGATCACTGTTAAGGATCGGAATTTCTTTTTGCAGCTGTGTACTAACCTGCTGCACTTCCTCTTCATCCCGGCAGACCACGGCTATGGTTTCGTACCCCTGATCCTGCCAGCCACGAATTACTTCCGCTGTTTTCCTAAAGATTGCCGGATCGTTTTCTTCTACCCGGATTTTCTGTACCTCATTTCCATGACGAACAATAGGTTCCACCGGATAAATGGCAAACTGTCCATGTCTTAATATCTCAGTGGCAAAATTGGATATTTCCACCGTGTTACGATAACTTTTCCTTAACAGTTCGAAGCTGTCAAAGGGGCCTGTCAGGATCAGCTTCTTTAATTCTTCCCAATCATTGAGACCATATCCAAAGTGGATGTTTTGGGACACATCACCCATGATGGTGTAGGTACAACCTCTGAGACAGTAATACAGGGCTTGGTATGCCATCATACCGAAATCCTGGGCTTCATCGATGACTACATGGCTTGCTTCCCTGATTCCGTCCGTCTCTTTGATCCTTTTGTAAAGGTAGGCCAGTGCAGCCAGATCATATACATCAACGGCTGTTTTACCGGCCTCGTTTTTAACCGGAGTGTCCACGCTTTTTCCCTGGGCAGACTGATGGACCAGAAAGCGCTCATATAGATCAAAAATAGATCCCTTCCATTCGTCTTTCCCGTAATACATGCCGTACTTCTTCAGAAGAGCCTGCTTCTCTCTTGCCGTAAACGAAACGTTCTTTCCCTGTATCTCATTCTCCGCAGCGGAAATTAAAATTTCATTTAACATATTGATTTTGCTCTGCATGGACATAGTGGGGTTATTCTCAAGATATGTGTTTATGAGTTTTGGCCCCATCAAAAGCGTACCCGTTTTTTCCATATGGACTTCATCCTTGCAGATACACTGATTCTCATATTCGCTGCAAAATCGCTCCAGGTCATAGAACCATTCAGAGCTTCCCTTAATGCAGGACAATTCATTTTTCTTATCTAATGGTTTGATACAGTACTTGTTGCGATCCCAGTCCTCATACAATAACCTTACGAACAGTTCTTCCATGGTCATCTGGGACACCCCATACACATCCAGATCCGGCAGCACTCCGGTAATGTAGTTTAATAAGATCCGGTTGCTTCCCACGATGTAAAAATCCTGTGGCCGGAACTCATTTTCATAGTTATAAAGAATGTAGGAAATCCGGTGCATGGCCACCGTGGTTTTACCGGAACCCGCCACTCCTTGTACAATGAGGTTCGTTTTGGGAGATTTCCGGATAATGGCATTCTGCTCCTGCTGGATAGTGGCAATGATCTCTCCCAGTACCGCTTTTTTATTCTTAGCAAGATATTTGGTGAGCAGTTCGTCATTAGCCACCACATCCGAATCAAAGAAATCTTTCAGCTTATCCTCTGCGATCTCGTAAGTTCGTTTCCGTTTCAATTCGATTTCCCGTGATCCTTCGTTCCGGATGGCATAAGTACAAGGCCCTACATTACTTTCGTAATACACAGATGCCAGCGGTGCACGCCAGTCAATGACCAGTGGCTGAGTGGAATCTTTGGAGATTCCCACTCTTCCGATGTAATAAGCCTCATCACCTTCTACCGCCGGATCTTTGAAATCAATACGGCCAAAATAGGGCTTCTTTCTGGCTTTTTCATTTCGAACAAGATCCCGCTTGGTTTCCGTTAACTGTGCCTCTGCCGTATTCCAGAGGACCAGCGTTTCTTTGTCGCTGACCTCATAGTTTTCCTGAATGTCCTTCAAATCTTCATACAGCATTTTTACAAAACGCTGGGTTCGTTCCAGATTTTCCTGGGCTACTCCAAGAATCATGGTCAATTGCTTTTCTTCGGCCTCCCTGCTCAATCCCGGCAACTCTTTTGCGCAGGCTGCACCGGAACGCGCCGGAAGCTCTTTTTGCTTTGTTTTACTCATGTGACTCCTTTTTGTGAATTAAACATTTTGCAGTGACTCACATCCCGTTGTCTCTATACTACCTGATTTTTACAAAAAAGAGTAGACTTGTAATTCATTTTATTGTATACTGTACAATGAACTGTGCCCAAAAATCGATGATTCGGTTTTTGGCATTCTTTGTGTTAAGGGGAGATTTTTTATGCGATTTCAGAAGGAAAAATGGTTTGGAAACAGCGATTTCTATAAAATGCTCTTTTCCATCTCCGTTCCCATTATGATACAAAACGGCATCACGAATTTCGTAGGATTACTGGACAACGTCATGATCGGCCAAATCGGCACCCAGGCCATGTCCGGAGTTTCCATCGTAAATCAGATTTTATTCGTCTATAATCTTTGCATTTTCGGGGCTGTATCCGGTGCCGGAATTTTTGCCGCACAGTACTATGGTCAGAAAAACAAAGAGGGAGTGCAATACACCGTTCGTTTTAAATTTCTTCTTTGCATACTCATCACCACCTTAATGATTTTGCTGTGCCTGACATATGGTGATGCTCTCATCGGACTATTTTTGAATGGAGAAGGAAGTGCCGGAAACATCCGTGCCACGTTGAACAATGGAAAGATCTATATGTTCCTCATGCTGCTTGGCCTACCGTTTTTCATGCTGACCCAGATATACGGAAGCACCTTAAAAGCATGTGGTCAGACTATTCTCCCCATGAAAGCCGGAATCATTGCCATTTTAATAAATCTAGTTTTAAATTATGTGCTAATTTACGGTAAATTCGGCTTCCCGGCTCTCGGTGTGGCCGGAGCCGCTATTGCAACCGTATGCTCCCGACTGGTGGAATGTTCCATCATTCTAATAACTATTCATGTAAAACATTCCACTTATGATTTTGTGGAAGGCTTATATACAAAGTTCTATATCCCGAAAGATGTTGTCGGTAAAATCATTCGAAAGGGTACGCCTCTTCTAATCAACGAAACCATGTGGGGTGCCGGTATGTCTACTCTGGCTGCCTGCTACTCTCTTCACGGTTTGCATGTTGTTGGTGCTATGAACATCACCAATACCATTGGTAATCTGTTCAATATTGTACTTATTGCAATGGGTGAAGCCGTTGCCATTATCGTGGGCCAGATCCTTGGAACCGGCGATATGAAACGTGCCAAGGACACAGCCAACAAGATCATTGCAACATCCCTGCTTCTTTGCATCGGCGTTGCTTTCATCCTTGTGTTGGTTGCCCCTGCTTTTCCGAAACTGTACAATACCAGTGATGAAATCCGCCATATGGCCACAGTACTGATCACTCTGGTAGCTGTTTTCATTCCTCAGAACGCCTTACTTAATACCTGCTATTTTACCCTGCGTTCCGGCGGAAAAACCATGCTGGCATTCTTCTTTGACAGCTTCTATGTGTGGTGTTTCAATATTCCGGTTGCCTTTCTGCTGACACATTTTACCTCATTGAATATCTTCGTGATCTTCACCTGTGTACAGTTAGCGGACACGGTAAAGACCATTTTGGGGATCATCCTGGTTCAGAAAGGAATCTGGTTGCAGAAGATTGTGGATTGATTTCCCATGCCCTATTCTATCATAGCCTAAAGATTGCAGTGCTTGTTCTTGGCTATTCAATTGGACAAAATAGCAATAGAACCACAAAAAATAACCGCCCTCTCCTTCGCTAAAAGCGGGCGATTACTCTTCAAACACATTGGGCGAACCGTCATATAATCATCGCCCTTTCTATAATAAAAGTTTACTTTTTGATCAAGCACTTTCGAAGCAAGGATTCCATTGCCTCATACTCACATATAGATGACTGAACACTGGCATAAATCATTTCTTCTTGAGAAGCGTTATCAAAGTGTAATTCAAATCTTCCATTAGCCTAGCCATTACCAATTTTTCCATATATAGTCGTTGGGAACGGCCATTGCCTTCACGAAATGGATGAATCATGTTTATTTCACCCAAAACATAAGCCAGATCTTTAACATATTCATCCTCATCTTCTTCATCTTTCAAAAAACGCCTATCTTTTAACCACTGATAAAAAGAATCAAATTGTTCTTCGATAAATGGTACTAGGCAGAAAATTGTTCCTTTTGCAATATCCACTTTTCTTATTTCGCCGGCCCACTCATATATGTCACCAAATAATTCTTTATGGATTATTTGAAGCATTTTAAGTGAAAAATCTCCTTCGACTTTTGCTTTTTCCAAGTAATAATATTTTGCCATGGAAATTTCCCGTTCTGCCTCCTGCAAAGTTTCGTAATCTGATATTCCTAATTTATTACGCAACACTTTTGTACCTGGATAGCAGTAAAGGTCTTTGTCGTCTTGGTATTCGTAAGAATATTCCTTTTTCATTTTGTCACGGACGAAGGAGACATATATTTTGCTTTAATTTCAGCAATAACATCGTTTATGTCCACTTCCCCACGCAGAATCTTTAATCCACGCTCTTCATCT
Organism: Lachnospiraceae bacterium; assembly: GCA_051878875.1. GTDB lineage: Bacteria > Bacillota > Clostridia > Lachnospirales > Lachnospiraceae > XBB1006. The sequence goes on from JBJEKY010000091.1 coordinate 42,265, forward strand.
TCTTTTGTGGACTTCATTCCTTCCATCATAAAGGAAGCTCTTACGTTTTTTACGATTTGTAAGTCTGTCATAAATGCCTCCATACGCTTTCTCCTTTCTAAAAAATATAATATCTATAAAATCAGAGAAAGCTACTTTTCTGGCGTTCTCTGCTAACTAAGGTTAATAGGGAACACCCTATGAAACTATTACTACGCCGATTATAAATGGCTGTTGCCATTTTTCACGCTCGGTTAGGCGTATGCTCCAAGTTATCTATATTGATTACACTTATATTATATCCCAAAAACACATAATTGACAACAAAAAAGAGCCTAAACAGGCCTTTTACAGTCATTTAGGTTCTTAAATCAATCGTTCTTTGATATTAGATATCATACCTCCGCACTAATCACATATATCCGCCCTTATTGGGTTGCAACAAACAAGGGATCACGAAATAATCTACGTCACGCTTCAATCCCATTTTATCTAATCTTTCCAAGGAGGTTCCGTTGTCGGCCTCCGGTAAAACGAAGACAATAAACTTCTCTTTCTCTTCCTCCAGCGCAGAAAATGTCCTGCAGGGCAACACGGGATTTACTTCTTCCTGCGGCTCGCCTAAAATGCGATAATCACCTTCCCGAATAGAAAGAAGTTGGTACATATTTCGCATGGAGTTGGTTTCTTCGCCGTAGAAAATATGCTTTTGGGAATAGTCCGACACCTGTGTAAGCAGTTTTTCCAGCTGATCTAACCGATAGTTGGAACGCTCAAAGGATTTCCTAAGTTGTTTTCTCCCTTCTTCAATACCCCAGGGCGTTCGACAGGTGGTTTCGTAATAGCGCACGTCAATTTCTGAAAGGGAATACAAAATACATCTTGTGCCCACGAAATGATACAGTCTTTTTTCCAGTACTTTTTCTCCCCTATTCTGCAATGGCCGAACAAAACTATTCCATGAACCATCTAGCAAAAGAGTTTCTTCACCATAAATTACATTGAGCGCATCCTGATCCGGTAAATTTGATTCTCTTGTATTCTTTAAAAAATCAAGCACCGATTTACGCATACTTCCTTTTTGTCGAATCCTCTCCAAATTCATATACAATACTCCGGAATTAAAGTAGCGTTCTTTAGACACCTCTTTACGTTTAACCACTATTGGTCTCACTATTCCATTTACAACATCGACATCCGGAACTGCCGCCATGCTATAGTCATGAATATCAATATCCCATAACTCTTTCATATCCCTATTAGCCAAAATATCTGCATCTAAATAAATGATCTTTGTCAAATTGGGTAAGAACTCCGGCAACATAACACGGAACAAAGCCCCAATCGTATAAAAAGACATCTGTTCTGCCGAATCTTCCCACATGGTTCTATCCAGAGCATGAAAAATGACCCTGTTTCCGCTTTGAGTAACAACCTGGGTTAATCTATTTCGGTTCAATTCCGTCAACGTATCATCATGTAAAATATGGAAACAGATAGGCATACCGGTATGTTCTATCACAGATTGCATTGCCACTCCAACCCAGACACTATAATCTCCGGTTCTGTCATGTAAGCCAAATCCAATCTGGATTTCATCCCCTTTTTCTCTTAGCCTTGCTTTTGTTTCTTTATTTTGCGATTCGAAAGCAGATTCTACTGCATCCAGTAAAACCTTTTTTGTATAAAATTCACTCTTCAGCTCTCCTTCATCAAAAGAAACTACAGCATCTGCCATTTCGCATAATGACTGATACTCATTATACATCTCATTCTCCCTTGATAGTAACTGCACATCATGAAACAACAAAATTAATTTTGTTGCTTGACATACTCTAGCTTTTTGCACAAAAGCTTTTTCATATACAAGTCCATTCCCGGTAGGAAGCTGAAAAATAACTACATCATCCGGTTCCACCATTGTAAAGATTTCATCTAATTTTTCACTAAAAGCTCCACTGCTACATTCTTCTCCAGAGCATGAAAAAACGGGAATTTCCCTAAACCCCAATGAAATCGCTATTTCTGTAACATCATGCTGTTTTTCTTTTAAAAGATCACCCGACTCATGATTATACAGATTTGTTATATGTATTTTCATATCACATCTCCCATTTTAGAAACTTATCATCACATATACCCGCCACGTTCCGGAGATAATAAACACGGAATAACAAAGTAGTCTTTATCTCTCACCAGCTTCATTCTTTCCAGATTGGCTATAGACATTCCATTATCCGCTTCAGGCAAAACAAAAACCACAAACTCCTCTTTTTCTTCCCGTAAATCTGAAAGCGGCCTACATGGTAAAATCGCATTTTGTTTCTCCATCGATTCAGTCATCACACGATAATCGCCTTCACGTATAGAAAGGATCTGATACATATTTCGCATAGCATGGGTTTCTTCTCCATAAAAAATAAGCTTTTTCTTTGCTTGAGAAACAGCGGCAATCGTTTTTTCAAACAAATCCAATCGTTCTTTTGTTCTTTTTAACGATATGCTCAGTTGCGTTCCGCCCTCTTCATCTTTCCACGGAGTACGCATGATTGTTTCATAATATGCGCCATCCAACTCTGAAAGCGAGTACAGCGTCAACCGTGTTCCTGCAAAATGATACACTCTATTTACCAATTTATAATTTATATTATCTCTTAACGGCATAACAAAGGTATTCCATGAGTCGTCTAATAAAATTGTCTCCGTTCCATAAAGAGAATTCAATGCATCCTGATCCGGAACCTTCGAACCTCTATGATTCTTCAGGTAATTTAAAACCATTTGACACATATTTCCCTTTCCTCAGACCCGACGAAGATTTAGGTACAAAACCCCCGCATTAAAATACTTTTCTGCCTCAACTTCTCCTTTTTGCACAGCAAGCGGATATCCGTATCCATGCACGACGCCATAATCCGGCACAGCTGCCAGGCAATACTCTTCTATATCCGTATCCCACAACTCTTTGATGTCACGATTTACCAGAAGATCTGCGTCCAGATATATAATTTTTTCTACATTCGGAAGCAGCTCCGGCAACATCACACGAAAGAGGGTTCCTATGGTAAAGCCTGCAGTCTGTTCTTTGTACTCGTCCCACATGGCCTTATCCAGAAAATGAAATTCCGCCCTATTCCCATTCTGTGTCGCCACTTGGATCAGCCTTTCCCGGTTCTTCGCTGTCAAAGTGTCATCATGCAAAATATGGAAACAGACAGGTGCGCTGGTATGTTCAATCACAGACTGCATCGTCACGCCGACCCAGACACTGTAATTTCCTGTTTTATCATGTAATCCAAAACCAATCTGGATTTCATCCTCCGGTGGACACATGGCAGCACGCTCCAGCTTTCTTTCCGATTCAAAAATACTCTCTACTGCATCCATTAAAATCTTTTTTACATAGAAATCACTTTGACGCAACGCATTATATCCGGCATCCCCGGAAACGGACTGTACATCTTCTATGTTAAGGTCATCCATTGGACGAACCCGGTCTATACCCAGTGCATGTGCTCTCGGCAAATCTCTTTCTGAAGGAACGATCACCGAATCTGACAGTTTGCAGAGCGAAAAATACTCTGCCTTCCTATCATTGGACTCGTCAAGTAATTGAATATCGTGAAACAGTAAGACCAGCTTTGTATTCTTATATGCCTTAATCTTCTGTGCGAGCAGTTTTTCATATCCAGGACCATTTCTGGTAGGAAGTTGAAAAATCACCACATCTTCTGCCTCTAAAGCTGCAATGATACCGTCCAGCCGTTTGGATAATTCCGATGGGGTATCGGTTTCTACCGGAAAAGAAAAAATTCCCATCTCCCTAAAGCCCAACGAAAGTCCTGCTTCTGCAATGCGATGTTGCTTTTTTACCAGTTCATCTCCCGGATTAAAATTATACAGATTCGTAATATGAACCTTCATCCTACTCCTCCTTCAACCTCTCCATCACCCTGTCGTAATTCTCCGCCCGATGCGGGAACGTACACTTGGAGCAATCTTTGATCCTACGGCCATCATATTCTATATATTCCGGTGTTCCCGGGCAGTTTTCTTTCTCGTACATCGGGCAATAACAAAACAGGCAGTTAAACTCATCCAATCCCTTATGGCATGGAAAATACTCACAAGCCCGGTTTTCAAAAAACCGGCTGGAATCCTTCGCGCGGTTTACCACGTTGCGAAGTTCCCCCCGCTGATAAGCAAGAATATTCTCCCTTACCTCGGAAACACAACGCTGTCTTGCTTCCACGCTGGCCCATGCCAAATGAGGCGTGATAATGAGCTTATTGGAATCCTGGATCTTACTTAATGGATTGTCTTTCGTAATAGGCTCTTTTTCCAGCACATCCAATCCTGCTGCCATGATCTCTCCCTCGTTTAATGCACGGTACAAATCTGTGTTATTTACCACCGGTCCACGCGCCACGTTGATGAGGATGGCATCCTTCTTCATTTTGCAGAGGGCTTCATAGTCGATAAAGTCCCTGGTCAAATCGCTTAACGGGCAATGCAGGGAAAGGAAATCACTTTCGGCAAGCAGTGTCATTTTATCCACCTGCTCATACTCTTTGACTGTACTTTTCCCCGTTACAGAGTGAAAGATCACCCGGCATCCAAAAGCCTCCGCAATCTTTGCAACCTTTCTTCCGATGTTTCCCATGCCGACAATACCCCAGGTTTTTCCCGCCAACTCACGGTAAGGTACGTCGAAATTAGAGAATCGTTGTTGCGCAGCATATTCTCCGCTCTTTACGTACCGGTCATAGTGCGTAAGCTTTTCACACAAAGCCAAAGCCAGCGTAAAGGTATGCTGTGCCACGGCATCCGTAGAATAGTTCACGATATTTGCCACGCGGATCCCCCGTTTCGTGCAATAACTTAAATCTACGTTATCATAACCTGTAGCAAACAGACAGATCAGTTTTACATTTCTGGCATCTTTCAGTGATTCCTCATTTAAGGGTGCTTTGTTTGCTACGATAATCTCGGCATCCGCTGTCCGTTCCTGCACCTCTTTACAGGTCACGGTATTTTCGTAATAGGTTACCTCTCCCAGATCTTCGTAATCTACCGGGATATCTGTTCCTACGCTGTTTCGTTCCAGTACAACAAGCTTCATGCTGCGCCTCCTAGTTCATTTTATGTTTTTAAGTATACCACGGGAAAAGCACATGATACAACACACAGGTTCATAGAATAGAAGAAAAATCTCTTCCTGCCATGAACTCTTCTTTCTGCCTGTTTCGACGCCTGTCTGCAAAAAATCTTCTCCCACTGCTTTTACTCTGTCTCACACTTCTATGCACCTCCGATGGCAGTGAATTATTGCGTCCCACCATGAGATCCCTTTTCTATAACGCATTGCTGCCTTTAGGCTCCACCATGTATGTCTGGGGTGGCGGCTGGAATGAAGCCGATACCGGCGCAGGGATAGAAGCGCTTACCATAGGGATCAGTCCCCGCTGGTATGCTTTTTCCGAATGGCAGACCCCTGACTACGATTTTCACACCACCAGATACCAGATCCACGACGGTCTTGATTGCTCCGGTTACATGGGATGGCTGCTGTACAATACCCTGCACACACCGGATTGTAGCGGATACGTCTTTCCCGCTTCTACAACAGCATCCCGATTAGCCGCTCTTTATCTGGGGACCCTGACCATCGACGAAATATGGCTTCCGGGTGATATCTGCAGCATGCCGGGGCACGTCTGGCTCTGCCTTGGCACCTGCCCGGATGGCAGCGTTCTGCTGATCCACTCCAGTCCCCCGGGCGTCCGTTTGTGTGGAACCGGTCCTCAGGCTATCCGGTTAGCCGAACGGATCATGTCTTCCCATTACCCCGACTGGTTCACCCGCTATCCTGACTGCAGCGTTTCTTCCGATTATTTATACCATTCGGAAAAGCTGCGCTGGCATCCCTTCATTTTTCCCGATATCGGGAATTTCCGCTCTCTTTCAGCCCATCAGATAACAGAACTACTTTTTCCTTAAGAAATCTCTCCTACCACTTTCCACCGCCCCAAAAATGTGGTATACTAGCGGCGTCGTGAATGTTAACGAAAAGAGGGATACAACTCGTGTTTCAAAAGATAAATTTAAGAAAAAACGGATTAAAAATAATTATAGTCGGTTGCGGTAAAGTAGGCCTGACTCTGGTGGAACAATTGAGCCGTGAAGGACATGACATTACCATCATTGATAATAATCCCCAGAAAGTCAGCAGTGTATCCAGTTTCAACGATGTCATGGGCATTTGCGGAAACGGCGGAAGCTACACAGTTCAGTTGGAAGCCGGAATCAAGGATGCAGACCTTCTCATCGCTGTTACGGGATCCGATGAATTAAACCTGTTGTGCTGTACGTTGGCAAAACAGGTCGGAGACTGTGCTGCTATCGCCCGTGTGCGAACTCCCGACTACAGCCATGAAGTAAACTATCTTCGTGAAAAGTTAGGACTTGCCATGATCATCAACCCGGAACTGGAAGCAGCTTTGGATATGGCCCGCATTCTATACCTGCCGTCTGCACTGGATGTCAACACCTTTGCCCATGGTCAGGCAGATATGGTAAAATTCCGTATTCCGGAAGGCAGCATTTTATGTGACAAAACCATTGCCGTGTCCAGCGCAGAATTATCCTCTAATGTGTTGATCTGCGGTGTAGAACGCAAAGGGGAAGTGTTCATTCCTTCCGGTGATTTTGAATTAAAGGCAGGAGATCTGATTTCTATTGTCTCCTCCCGAAAAAACGTAGCCCCCTATCTGAAAGAAATTGGCTACAAAACCAACAGTGTAAAAGATACCATGATCATTGGCGGCGGAAAAGGTGCCTATTATCTGGCCTCCACTCTTTTGAGCATGGGAATTGATGTTAAAATCATAGAAACTGACAAGAAACGTTGTGAAGAACTTAGTATCCTGTTGCCTAATGCTATCATCATCAATGGTGACGGCATCGATCAGGAACTGTTGAAAGAAGAAGGCGTCGAATATGTGGAGTCCTTCGTACCTCTGACCGGTATCGACGAAGTCAATATCCTGTTGACGCTGCATGCTAAAAACGTTTCCCGGGCCAACGCCAAGCTCATTACCAAGATCAACCGTATTCCTTTCAAGGATGTAGTGAATGAGCTTTCTCTGGGAAGTGTGGTATATCCCAACCGGATCACCTCCGAAGCGATCCTTGCCTATGTGCGTGCCCGACTAAATTCCAAGGACAGTCTCAGCGTAGAGACCCTGACCCATCTGTTCGATGGAAGGGTAGAAGCCATTGAATTTTCTGTAGATGCCGACTCACCCATTGTGGACATACCTTTGAAGGATCTCCCTATCAAGAATGATGTGCTGGTATCCTTTATCAACCACAGTGGACGGATCATCATCCCCACCGGATCTGATCTCATCCAGGCCGGTGATACGGTAATGGTGGTCACCACACACACCGGATTTACCAACATCAGTGATATTTTGGAGGTATCTGATGAATAGTTCCATGATTCGCTTTATATTAGGGCATGTTCTTACCATTGAAGCCTATCTGCTTCTTCTGCCCTGTGTTGTTTCTGCTCTTTATCAGGAACCTCAGGGCATGTACTTTTTCGGGATTGCAGCCCTTTGTTTTATACTGGGAAGACTTCTGTCTTTCAAAAAACCCAAGAATACCGTGTTTTATTTAAAAGAAGGTTGCGTTGCCACCTCCTTAAGCTGGATTTTACTCAGCCTCATGGGCTGTCTGCCATTCTGGCTTTCCGGAGAGATCCCTTCTTTTACCGATGCACTGTTTGAAACCATTTCCGGTTTTACCACCACAGGTGCCAGCGTCCTTTCCGACGTGGAGGCACTTTCTCATTGTGCGCTTTTCTGGAGAAGTTTCACTCACTGGATCGGTGGCATGGGTGTTCTGGTATTCCTGCTGGCAGTCATTCCTTTAAGTGGAGGTTCCCACATCAACCTGATGCGTGCCGAAAGCCCCGGTCCTTCTGTGGGTAAACTGGCTCCCAGAGTGCATCAGACTGCCCGGATCCTGTATCTCATCTATATTGTTCTGACCGTCATGGAATTCCTGTTCCTGATCGCCGGAAAAATGCCGGTATTTGATGCTATTACAACCAGCTTTGGCACTGCGGGAACCGGTGGTTTCGGAATAAAAAACGACAGCATCGCCGGATACAGTCCCTACATCCAATGGGTGGTAACTGTGTTCATGATCCTGTTTGGTGTAAACTTTAACGCGTTTTACCTGTTGATCTTCGGCTATCTGAAAAAATCCTTTGCCATGGAAGAAGTCCGTTACTATTTTCTTACCATACTGGCAGCCATAGCCATTATCCTGCCCAACACCCTGACGATCTGCAGCCATTTTAGTGATGCCCTGCGGCATACGGCATTTCAGGTTGCATCGATCATTACCACTACAGGTTTTTCCACCATGGACTTCAACCACTGGTCAGAAACCAGCCGGACGGTTCTGGTACTCTTAATGTTCGTGGGTGCCTGCGCCGGAAGTACCGGAGGCGGAATCAAGGTTTCCAGATTTGTGATCCTGTTAAAAAGTGTGAAACGGGAGTTAATTTCCTATATACATCCGCGAAGCATCCATAAGTTGAAAATGGACGGCAAACCCATCGAGCACGAGGTAACCCGTTCGGTCAACGTGTACTTCATCACATTTGTGCTGGTATTTGTGGCTTCCCTGTTGTTGGTTTCCCTGGAAAACAATGACCTGACTACCAACTTTACCGCAGTTGCCGCTACCATTAACAACATTGGACCCGGTCTGGAACTGGTGGGTCCTTCCAGGAATTTCGGATTCTTTACGGATTTTTCAAAGTATGTGCTGATGATAGATATGCTGGCAGGACGTTTGGAGCTGTTTCCACTGCTCATTCTGTTTTATCCGCCTATGTGGAAGGAAATGTTTGAGCGTCAACAACATATCCATCGCGGTCCTTAACCATTGCAACGATTTTCCTCAGACATACAGATACGGATTTCATACAAAAAGAGCATCCTGCCGGCCTCGTTTCGTCCGGCAAAATGCTCTTTTTCTTTACTCTTTCTTCAGGCTTCCTGCGTGCTCTTGATCAACTCAATGAAAGCTTTCATCTGGGGATTCACCCATTTATCCTTGCGGTATAATAACTGCCTCCATACCCTTAGCGGAGCTTCTTCCGATTCCAGTTCATGAACCGTAAGGCGTTTCAGCGTTCCTGTCTCTAATTCCTCCTTCACCGTGAACTCCGGCAGGAAGGAAACCACATCATGGGTCTTTAAATACTGCACAATGAATTCCGTACTTCCCACTGTCAGGAAGGGTGAGATCTGCTGATCCCGCTTAGATAACAGATATTCCAGCTCTTTTCGATAGCTGGCACCTTTTTCTGTCAAGATGATATCGTGTTTCAATATATCGTTAAGGACAAGATTCTCTTTTTTACACAAGGGATGCTTCGGATTCGTTACTGCCACCACATTTTCCGGAACCTCCATGTCCTTGGTACAGCTGGTATCAAAGATCCGGGTTTCCAGCAGATACACCATATCCAGCTGGTTTTTATTCATATGTTCCAGCAGGTTTTGCGGGGAATCCAGCTCCATCTCAATATTTACCCCCGGATAACTACTATGATAACGGGTGATCAATTCCGGCATCAACACGGCTCCGATAGATTCAATGGTACCGATTCGCAGCGTTCCCTTGATATTAGGGGTATTGCGAACTTCCGCTTTTGCCTCTTCGATCTCCTGAATAATGCGATTGGCACTGATCTGAAAGGTCCGTCCGCTCTCCGTCAACTGCGTCTGCTTTCCGATACGGTCAAATAATACCGTTCCCAGCTCTTCTTCCAGATGCTTGATCTGAATGGTCACAGCCGCCTGCGAATAACCAAGGGTCTGTGCCGCTTTCACAAAGCTGCCGGATTGCGCCGCCTGTAAAAACGTTTTTATCTCTCGAATTTCCATGTTTTGTCCCTCTTTTGTAGTCAAAATCAGTGTTTCTTCTACATTCTTCTTTGCTTTTTTCAGCTATTATGTTACATTATATATGAAAAAGAATCAACGAAATTTTTTTATCTATTAATATTTTTAAAGTAAGAGGGGTATTTATTATGAAACAAAATCTTTCTTTCTATCAGCCATATCTGAACATTCTGGCTGAAGAATTAAAACCGGCAATGGGCTGTACCGAGCCGATCGCATTAGCCTATGCAGCAGCCAAAGCACGGGAAACTTTGGGCTGTCTGCCGGATAAAGTGTTGATCGGCGCAAGCGGTAGTATCATTAAAAACGTTAAATCAGTATATGTACCGAATACCGGCCATTTAAAGGGAATACAGGCCGCTGTATCCGCAGGTATTGTTGCAGGTGACGCTGCAAAACAGTTGGAGGTGCTGTCTGCTGTCACGCAGGAGCAGATCACTCAGATCAAAGAATTTCTGACCACTACCCCCATCACTTTGACTCATATTGATCAGGGTCTGACCTTTGACATCGTAGTGACAGTGTACTCCGGCGACTCTTTTGCAAAAGTAAGGATCGCCAACTTCCACACTAACATTGTATACATAGAAAAAGATGGAGAGGTTCTGTTAAACATCCCCGTAAACGGAGAAGCAGAGCAGAATTTAACAGATCGCAGTCTCTTAAATATGCATGATATCTGGACCTTTATCCATGAACTGGATCCGGAGGATGTCAAACCGGTTCTGGATCCACAGATCAACATGAACATGGCTATTGCAGAAGAAGGATTGAAAAATAACTACGGTTCCTCCGTAGGCAAAACCCTTCTTTCTCTGGATGAAAATGATATCCGCATCAAAGTCCGGGCTTATGCTGCCGCAGGCTCCGATGCCCGTATGAACGGATGCGAATTGCCGGTGATCATCAATTCCGGTAGCGGAAATCAGGGAATCACCGCCTCCGTTCCCGTCATCGTATATGCCAGAGAACTGGGTGTAGATGAGGACACCTTATATCGTGCCCTGGCACTGTCTAATCTTACCACCATCCATCAGAAGACATCTATCGGACGTCTTTCCGCCTATTGCGGTGCGGTAAGTGCAGGTGCCGGTACCGGTGCCGGAATCGCTTATTTAAACGGCGGCAGCTTCGAAGAAGTGTGTAACACGGTAGTAAATGCCGTAGCCACCATTTCAGGTATGGTCTGCGATGGTGCCAAAGCCTCCTGTGCCGCCAAAATCGCTGAATCCGTGGACGCGGCAATCCTCGGCTATCAAATGGCCAAAAAAGGCATTGTCTTTCAGGACGGCGACGGCATCGTTACTGCAGATGTGGAAAGAACCATTGAAAACGTGGGCCGTTTGGCCAAAGACGGTATGAAAGATACCAACGACGAGATCATTCAGATCATGATAACGGAGTAATCATTATGGAAGACAAAGAACTGGCTAATTATATGAATGCCTGGGTCATGCTAAAAGCTGCCTCCTCTACAGGTATCAATTTTCTCACCCGCAAAAAAGCAATGAAAGAAGCACAGGAATATCTCTCTGTGTTTCAGACTGCGTCCCCGGATCAATCCGAAAACGTTAAGATCCGTGCTTTTGCCGAAGAATTGATCGGGGCCAGTCTAAAAAGCCGTTCCTATGGAAGCACGTTATTTGGCATGGTGCCTATGCGTGAGAAAGATGTGGCACAAAAGCTCGCTGCAGAGATCCGGCTAGTCAGTCATGATTATCCTGCACAACTGGGATTACAACAAGACTTTGATTTTCTGTACCGGGAAATGAAGGATGTGTTCTTTGAACTGGTTCCCGATGCCGAAAAATACTGGCCCGCAGGGTAGCACCGGCCGGGATACATGGACATCCTCCAAAGAATAAGATCATTTAAGGGTAGCAGCCATTAAGACTGCTACCCTTTATTTCTGGTATTTATTCACATCCTGCCTGGTAACTTTGGTGTAGGGAAGTCTCAGGTATTTGCCGTCTTCCAGTTTCAGATAGCTGATATCTGTTTGCGTCGCCAATCCATACGCCAGATTCACCATGCCTTTGGCCTGGCCTTCTTTATCGTTGTATACCGTACCCACCATTTCTCCATCGGAAACCGCCTCCAGACCCTCATCCGTTCCATCTACTCCTACGATCACCGGCCACCGCTCCAGGGGAACCTCTGCTGCTTTTAGGGCATCGATAGCCCCCAAAGCCATATCGTCATTATTAGCCACGATCAGCTCCGTATCATCCCCATACTCTTTTAAAATCTGTATCATTTTGGTCTGGGCTTGGGCACGGTTCCAGTTAGCTATGGCAGAAGCCAGTTTCTCCACTTCAAAACCCGCATTGCTGATTGCCTGAATGGAAAACTCCGTTCTGACAATAGAATCCTGATGACCGGCTTCTCCCTCCAGGATCACATATTGAATGATACCATCTCCATTCTTATCCGCCTGCGGATTTTCCTTGAAATATTCTGCTGCCAACTGGCCTTCCATGGTCCCGGATTCATTGGCTTTGGCCCCCACATAATACAGATTGTCCCATCTTTCCAGATCTTCCTCAACCAACTCCCGGTTAAAAAAAACAATTGGAATATTCACCCGTTTTGCCAGGTCAATAATCGTCGTAGGCTCTGTCCGATCCACTAAATTCACACAGATCACATCGCACCCATTATTCAGCATGGTTTCCACCTGACTATTTTGAGTTGTCTGGTCACCGGCTGCATCATAGATTTCTACGTTGATCACCACACCGGTTTCACTTTCCCTTTCCTGGGTATAAGAAATAAAGCTGTCCATAAGTTGGGAAATAAAGGTATCATATCGGTCGTACAAGGTTACTCCAATCTTAATACTCTTCTTACTTTCCGTTTCCTGACGGTTGCAGCCGCATAGCCCCAGCACCAGTGTCAGGCACAATATGATCGCAAGTTTTTTCTTCATTTTTTCCTCCCTTACTGCACGATGGGAAACAGCATTTTCTGATTCTCTTCGTCAAACAGAGTGGTTTTATCCACTAATGCAAAACGAATCTTGCTTTCTTGTGTGGTCTGCTGTTTCGAAGTCAGTTTCTCGGCCATGGCCTGAACACTTTGATATCCCAGGTTAAATTCATTGGGTACCACCAGTGCAGATATCCTTTCCCGATCCAGATAGTAGATCAGCTTCTCGGAAAAACCAATGCCATACAGAGACGCGCCCACACTTTTTGCCTCCGGCCGTTCCACATAGTCCACAGTCATCTCAGACAGATTGTTATCCAAAACAGCCAGGATATCCACCTGTTTCTTGCTGTTGATCTGATCAAACAGTTCTTCCTTATCCTGCTCTGCCAAATCGCTTTCCAAAACCCAGGATACCGTCATACCCATTTCTCCGGCAGCCTCCAGAAATCCTTTCTTTTCCATCCGGGAAGTGATCTCATCCTTCCGGATGATCAGGCCAATTCTCTGCTCTACTGATTTTTTTTCGCTGTTCTCTTCTGTTCCCGCCTTCTGATAATCCGAATAGATCCTGTGAGCCAGGGTTCTTCCCATGGAGTAGTAGTCCGGCCCCACCGCATCTACCACCTGTCCTTCCTCCATGGATTCAGATAAAATACAGTCCATTAACACCAGGTTCTTTTTCCCTGCAAGTTCTTCGATCTGCTCCCTATCTCTTGTTGGAAGCAGCTTTGTGATGATTCCTTCCGCACCGTTTTCTTCCTCCCGGCGTATCAGTTCCATCTGTTCTTCCGTACTTTCCATGGAATTGGTATATAGATAGTTCAAAATGATATTATTATCCTTAGCCGCCTGCTCCATTCCGTTTCTGGCTAACGTCCAGGATTCATTATAACTGTCATTCAGGATCACGGACACATGATAATAGGTATCTTTTTCCCTTAATTTCAACATACCAAGCACACTCCATACCAGTACTGCCGTAAGAGCCAGTGCGATCCCGGTATTGACAACACGCTTATTTTTCATGGGATCCCTCCTTATCGTGAACTTTCTTACCGCTTTCCAGAAATTCTATATTTTCCTCGCTGTAGGAGATTGCCGGAAGATGGATACGCACCGTGGTTCCTTCATCCGGAGCACTGATGATGGAAAGTCCGTATTCTTCTCCAAAACGCAATCGGATCCGGTTATGTACGTTCACCAGTCCCACTCCCGAACCTTTGGCCCGGGCCTGTCCCTTTTCCGTCAACAGTCCTTCTACTACTTCTTCCGGCATGCCTAAACCATTGTCTTCCACTTCCAGATATATGGATTCGCCTTCCCTGTATCCCCGCACGATGATCAAGCCATCTCCATCCATGGACTGTACCCCGTAATAAATGGCATTTTCCAGAATGGGCTGCACCACCAGTTTTACGGTGCAATAGTTCAGGATCTCATCCTCTATCTCATATTCAATGGAAAATTTATTTTTATAGCGCACCTGCTGGATATTCATGTAGTTCTTCACATGTGTGATCTCATCCCGGATCGGAATAATGGTCTTTCCCTTGCTCAGGCTGATCCGAAACAGGCTGGCTAACTGGGTGACCATAAATACCGCGGCATCATATTTTTCCCCTTCGATCATCCATACAATAGAATCTAAGGTATTGTATAAAAAGTGCGGATTGATCTGGGATTGCAGGGCATCTAGTTCACTCTTACGTTTTTCTTCCTGCTCTTCTACGATCTGATCCATCAGGGATTTCAACTGCTTTACCGCCGACTTCAGGGATTGTCCCAGATGGGCCACCTCTGTAGAACCACCGATAAAGATATCCGCATCCATATTTCCGTTTTCCCATTCTTTCACGGATTCATTTAACTGCAGCAACGGTTCTGCGATCCTGGAAGAAACGATCTGGTTGACCACGATGATCATCAGGATCAGCAGACAGGCAAAGGCTGCCACAAAATACCTGGCTTCCGAAATGTCCAGTCGGAAATCCTTCATCGGATATACATAGACAATCTTCCAACCGGTATAACTTACTGTTTTAACGGTGATCAGACGGGTTTCCCCCTGAAAAACTTCCTTGAAGCTTCCGTCAACCTTATCCACCACGTTCATGTTGTTTTCTTTATATAAGTTACTATAGATCAACTGCTGTTTAGGATGGTAGATCAGTTCTCCGTCCCCATCCATAAGGTAGATATAACCCTGGGATTCCTTTTCGTTGGCACTGGTAAACAGCTGCTGGATACTTCCGTAGTTCATATCCACAGACAACACACCCAATGACGTGGTTCCGTTGTTGGTCAGCTCAACCGCACGACTCAAGGAAACCACCCAGTGATAACGGTAGCTGTTATCGTCAAACGTATGGGTCACATGGGGCGCAGAAAAATGAACATTCTCGATCTGGTTCACTGCTTTTTCAAACCAGCTCTCCTTCGTGACATCCACATCTTCCTTTTTCATACCAACGGGAGCGGCCGCTACCAGTTCACCGCCTTTCGTGTAGCAAGCCACACTGATCAGGTTGCCCTTATGAACTTCATAGATCAGACTCATTTCCGGATCCAGCGATTCCTCCGCCAGATCCTTGTCCTTGATCACGCTGTAATACATGGCATCTGAAATACTTCGCATATTTTTCAGATATACTTCAATATTCGTAGCCGTCTGGTCCAGAACCTGGCTGGCATTCTGTTCGGCCTGTTCTTCCATACGCTGGGAAAACCAATGAAACAGTACAACACACAGCGCCAGCATGCACAAAATCGTGATCACGGTAAAAGAAACCGCAATGATCCTCTGGATTGGCTGGGTCCGAAACGTATCTGTGATCCTCTGCCGGACAGACTCCATTTTTCCGTATCCATTCTGCTTCTTTGAAGTTGTCTTTCGGGTTTCTTCCTTCTTTGTTTCCATGGATTTCTCCTGTATCAAACTATGTCGCTAACTTCTTTATGAATCTCTTTTCTTATCCTGGCTTATCAGTTTTCCTGCATGGATGCCTTATACTTAGACGGCGACACCCCATACTTACGTTTAAACACATAGCTGAAATAGTTGGGGTCACTATATCCAACCTGTCCGGCTATGATATAGGTTTTTTCTTCTTTTTCCAGAAGATGCTTTGCCGCGATCTCCATCCGGTAATCAGTAAGATAGTTTACAAAGGTTTTTCCGGTTTCCTTTTTAAACATGGTGGAAAAATGTGCCGTAGACACTCCCAGATGACCACAGATCAGATCCACCGTCAGATCCGGATTGGCATAGTTTTCCTTGATATAGTCAATCGCCTTGTCTACAAAGGACTTGGAATAATCGCTTTTTTCTTCCTGCACACGCTCTTGCAATACAAGACAGCGTTTCATCAACCATTCCTTCAGATCCTTCAGCGAATCCAGCTGCAGGATCTCATCATAGGCATCTGTTCCGGCCGGAAGGATCCCTGCCGTATCCAGCTGGTTACTGGTAGCAAAGCGGAACAGTTCCGTTACCAGTTCCATTAGAACTACCCGGTACTGCTGCATACTCATACCACCTTCCGACAGGCGGTTTACAAACGCATCAATATCCTCTTCCACCGCATCTTCTTTGCGGAATTTCATGCTGCGCATGATCGCTTCTATGTAACTACTCTCCCAGTTTAATTCCGCAGCCTGCTGGGGATCTACTTCCACGATGTTAATGGATCTCATAGATCCGTAGAAAAAGCGATAGGAAGCCGCATTTTTGGCTCCTTCATAAGAGAACGGCAGCTGATCCAACTGGCTGCATTCGTATCCGATACCGGCAGTCACCTTCACACCGCAGCTTCTCCATGCCATTTTGCACAGACGATCCATTTCATTCGTATAGGATGTGATCTCCTCTTTCTGGTCAAAAAAGGCGATCACCACCAGATCCCTTAAATAGTTTAAAAACTTACACCTAAACTTCCCGTCTAACTTCTCTTCCGTAAACTGACGGACTGCCACCATGGCCAACATGGGATCCATCACCGCCTCTTCTTCACTCTGGGGCGTACTGATGTGAAGCACGGACACCACGTAATAGTTGGCACTCACCCGGATCTGATAGGTTTGACGATACCGTTCGATCTGTCTTGCCGGAATGCTTCCCGACAGCAGTGAGATCCAGAAGTTCTCCTGTAACAGC
The DNA here is from genome assembly GCA_051878875.1 of Lachnospiraceae bacterium. Lineage (GTDB taxonomy): Bacteria > Bacillota > Clostridia > Lachnospirales > Lachnospiraceae > XBB1006. Next base: position 59,317 of record JBJEKY010000091.1, read on the forward strand.
GGAAGGCTCTTTTCATAGTAACTGCGAAGCTGCTCTAGATTCTGCCGTTCATCCCGCTCCTTATCCAGTTCTGCTTTGATGCGGGAAAATACATCGGTCAGTTCTGTGATATTCACAGGTTTTAAAATATATTTTTCTGCCTCCACTTCAATGGCTTCCTTGGCATATTCAAACTCATCAAAACCGGAGAAGATAATGATCTTCACACCGGGATTTAGTTCCTTCATCTGCTTGGCCATGGTCAGCCCGTCCATATAGGGCATTTTGATATCCGTCAAAACCACGTCCACCGACTGGTTTTCTGCAATTTCCAGTGCCTCAATGCCATTCTGTGCATATCCGATGACCTCAAAGCCCAGTTCCTCCCAGTTCATTTTCTTCCGGATGACGGTGATCACATCTTCTTCATCATCCACCAATAAAACCGGATATTTTTTCATAGTATTCTACCGCTTTCCTTCCTGCAATGATCCGTATTTTCGATTCATGCGCACCCATAAAACACCCAGGATCAGAGTGCAGACAAAAATCTCTGCCACTGCGGCATAGGTATTCACAAACAACAGGCCCCCCATTACAAGATTTGCCACGGCAAAAAAGATCAGCAGTTTTCCCGCTGCCTTTGCATACCCTGCCTCATCTTTCAGAGCCCCTGCATTCTTTCCTCTTATCAGGCTGGTGTCCCCGGTGAGCATGGTCCTGATCCCATAAAACAGGCAGATCACTGCCATTAACACCGGAATCCCCGCAACTTCCAAAAATTTCTCCATATATGTATCCTCTCTTTCATAGAATTCCGCAAGCGGAATTCTTAGCGCGCGAGCGGATTACAAAATAATAGCGATCGGAATTCTCCGGTCGCTATTATTATAATATATTTTATGTACGAATAAAATACTATTTCTTTGCCACGTACTTTCTGATATCCAACGAAATAGCCACGAAGATAACAATACCGATCGCTATGTACTGTGCGTTGGCATCTACACCTAAGTACTGCAGACAAACCTTTAACAACTCGAATACTGCAACACCTATGATGGCGGAAGATACTTTTCCTCGTCCACCGGTAACGGATACACCACCGATGGTACATGCTGCAATAGCTTCCATTTCATAACCATATCCTAAGTTTACGGAAGCTCCTCCGGCCTTTCCTCCTAACATGAATCCTGCCAGTCCATACATTGCTGCTGCTTTCATGTAGATTAAGATCAATGTGGTCTTAACCGGTACACCGGCTACTTCTGCCGCCTGTGGGTTTCCACCGATTGCATACATATATTTGCCGTGACGGGTCATATTAAAAATGAACCAGGTGATCACTGCTACCAAAAGGGCAATCCAGATCAACCAGCTGATTCCTAAGAACCGTCCTGTGGCGATCCTGGTATACTGCTCTACATATCCTCCAAGCGGGGTAGCTCCGGTATAGATCAAAGAAATACCGTATACGATCTCCATCATAGCCAGGGTGGCAATGAATGGCGGAACGCTTAAAAATGCAATGAAGAATCCGGTGATCGCACCAAAGCATGCACAGATCAACATAACGATAGCTAATGCTACAAACACATTTAACGGCTCCATGTCCGGGAAAAACTTGTTGGAATAATCCATTTTCTGAAGTAAGGTTCCGGCGATACACGCTGCAAAACCGATCATACGTCCTGCTGACAGGTCACATCCTGCGGTAATTACACATCCGGCAATTCCCAGGGCGATCACCAGTCGGGAGCTCATGTTCATCAAAATATTGGTGACGTTATTTGGTGTAAAGAAGTTCGATGAGGTGAATCCTGTATAGACAAACAGGATCAGCATAACGATAATAACACCATTGTTGATTAAAAAGTCTTTGACTTTCTGCTGTTTCGTTTTTACCATTTTCTTATTCTCTCCTATTCTGTGATAAGCATCAGGTTACTTGCTCATGAACTTTAAAATCTCGTTGCAAAGTCCATGATACGTTCCTGCGTCATGTCCTCTTTCTTATCAATCTCTCCGGTAAGTTTTCCGTTACACATTACGTAAACCCTATCAGACATACCGATGAGCTCTGACATTTCGGAGGAAATCATGATAATGGATTTGCCCTGCCGTACAAGTTCATTCATGATCTCATATATTTCATGTTTTGCTCCTACGTCAATTCCACGGGTAGGTTCATCCATGATAAGAACCTCCGGCTCCGTAGCCAGCCATCTGGATACGATAACCTTCTGCTGGTTTCCTCCGGACAGATTCGCAATATGCTCTTTCATGCTCGGTGTCTTGATACTGAGCTTGCGGATATTATCATCCACAACCTGATTGATCTTACCATGATTCAGAATAAAGCCCATTCTCAAAAATTTATTGTATACAGATACACCCACGTTATCTTTTATAGAAAGACATCCAAAAATTCCGTTGCCTCGCCGGTCTTCCGTGATCAGACCGATTCCTGCCTTCATGGCATCCTTTGGACTCTTAATCTTGATTTTCTTTCCATCCAGGATAAGTTCACAGGAAACTGTATTTCGGATTCCAAAAAGACCCTCCATCAGTTCCGTTCTCTGCGCTCCGACCAGGCCACCGAATCCAAGGATCTCACCCTTTCTAAGATTAAAGCTTACATCTTTGAAGGAATTTTCATGAATAGAAGTAAAATGCTTTGCTTCTAAGATCACTTCACCCGGTTTCACATCACGCTCCGGATATACATTCGTCAGTTCACGACCCACCATGCGGGAAATGATCTGATCCGTGGTAAGCTCATCTGCATGCCAGGTTCCTACGTAGGTTCCGTCACGCATGATAGTAATATCATCAGCGATACGTTTGATCTCATCCATTTTATGAGAAATATAGATCATGGAAACGCCCTTCTTTCTCAGGTCATTCATGATCTTAAACAGCGTTTCCACTTCGCTGTCGGATAAAGAAGATGTAGGCTCATCAAAAATAACCACCTTTGCGTTTTGGGAAACTGCCTTTGCAATCTCTATAGACTGCATCTGTCCGATGGAAAGAGTGGAAAGCTGTGCCTTTGGATCAAAATCCA
>JBJEKY010000092.1:0-13369 GCA_051878875.1 Lachnospiraceae bacterium
TGAAAACGGATTTCTTTTCCAATGTTTCACACGAGATCAAAACACCTCTTGCAGTGATCCAGAATAATGCCGAACTACTGCGGACGGAGGGGATCACAGAAGAAAGAAGTAAGGAGTGCACCGAAAATATCCTACATGCTACCAGACGACTTTCTAATCTCATTACCAATATGCTGAAATTAAATAAGTTGGAGAAACAGATCATAACACCTATGCCGGAAAGCTTTGATCTTTGTGCCCAGTTATGTGACTGTGCGCTGCAGTTTGAAGATGCCTGGGAGAAAAAGGAGATTGAATTTGATGTAGACATGGAAGAGAGGGTCATGATAGAAGCAGATGCGGGACTTTTGGAGTTGGTGTGGACAAACCTTCTTTCCAATGCCCTGAAGTTTACTCCGGAAGGCGGAAGGATCAGTCTCTACCAGAGGTCAGACGAAAAGACCGTTATGGTTACCGTTTCTGATACCGGCTGTGGTATGGATGAAAGTACGAAACAGAAGATCTTTGATAAGTTTTATCAGGGAGATACCTCACATTCTACAGAAGGAAACGGTCTGGGGCTTGCATTGGTGAAACGGATCCTGCAGTTGACTGATGGTACGATCCGGGTCGTAAGTGAAGTTGGAAAGGGAACGAAATTTACAGTCGCCCTTCCCAGGGTTCAAGGAGTAAAAGGTGAAGAGGTAGAATAATGGAACAGGAAAAAAAGACTTTTATCGGATATGAATATAAAGAGGTTTCAGTCAGCGAAGGGTTGGCACCGATGTATATGGACTGTTATGAAAATTTCGGATGGATTGCGGAAGAGGAACGCCATGACCTGAAGAAACCAAATCATGTGATCCTGCGTATGAAACGGGACAGAAAGATCCTCAACAAAATGGAATTAACCAGATTGCAGCGAAATTTTGAAGCCTGTGCAAATGACCTGAATAAGCTGGAGGCGGCCAAGACCACCACGGCACTCATTTGGGCTCTGGCGGTGGGGCTTGCGGGAACAGCGTTTATGGCGGGAGCAACTTTTGCGGTGGTTCATGAACCGCCTATCATCTGGCTATGCATTCTACTTGCCATTCCGGGCTTTGCAGGGTGGATCTTACCTATTTTTGTCTATCGTAAGATCGTAAAAAGCCAGACGGTGAAATTACAGCCGCTGATCGAGGAAAAACTGGACGAACTTTACGCCGTCTGTGAAAAAGGACATTCATTACTTTAATAATTTACAAACAAAACTGAAATAAAAAGCAAACAACAACAGTATATGATACACTCATCCAATCGGAAAGGAGATAAAAGGATGAGTGAATACAAATTAAAAACAGGAAAAATGGCAGAGAAGACCACGGCAGCCTATCAGAAAGTGGAGGACTCCGTAGTGGACGGTTACAAAAAAGTAGAGGATACCGTAGTCGGAGGCTACAAGAAAATCGAAGATGCGGTAGTCGGAGGCTATAAGAAGATTGAAGACAATTTCGTGGAAAAATTCCTTGAAAAGGTAGACGAGGAGGATCAAAATGAAGAAGAGTAATTTTGTGGCATTGATCTTAGGAACTATCAGTTGTGTCTTCTTTGGACTGGGAATGTGCATGGCGATGATCGAAGAATGGAATGCATTTAAACCCGGAATCGTGGTGGGATGTATCGGTCTACTCCTTGCGCTGATCACGGTACTGTTTTACAGAAAAATGGAAAACAAGGCACCTGTCAGATTTTCAGGAAAAGCGGTACTTACGGTACTGGTAGGAGTAATTGGCGCTTTGGCGCTGGGCGTAGGCATGTGTTTTTGCATGGTCTGGAACAATCTGATCCTCGGAGTTGTGTTAGGACTTCTTGGAATCCTTGTTTTACTGGGGTTAATACCATTATGTAAGGGGATAAAATAACATGAGAACAGCAATCTATAACGGACAACAGGATATCTTACTGACGGAATTGGAAACACCACAGGCAGGAGATAATGATATCGTGGTGAAAAATCTATATTCCAGTATCTGTGGAACGGACGTGGCGGTTTATCTGCATGGACCGAACACTGGGCATCGGGTCACGGTGGGCGGTGAGTTTGGTCATGAGATGGTGTCAGAAGTCGTTCAGGTGGGAAAAAATGTAAAGGACATTCAAGTTGGCGATAGGGTTTACCCTTATCCCAGACTGGCGAAAGGAGATCCGAAACGAGCCGGAACGGTAGGAGGCTTTTCCGAGTATGTACTGATCCCCAATGCGGAATTGAATAAGCAGGTGTATCCGGTCAGTGACAGGATTTCATCCAGAGTTGCAAGTCTGATTGAACCGTTTACGGTGGGATGCCGTGCGGCAAGACGTTCCCTGCCAAAACAGGGTGAACATGCCATCGTGTTTGGGGCAGGAACCATCGGCATCGCAGCTGCCATCGCTTTATGCTACTTTGGATGTGAGAAGGTCATGATCTGTGATCATTCGGATTTCCGGCTGGAAAGAGCAAAGCATTTAGGGTTTGAGATCTGCAATAACGGAAAAGAAGATTTGAAGAAAAAAGCTGCGGAATATTTCGGAGAAGCACCTTCCTTAAATGGCTCCACTGCAGATGTGGATATATATATTGATGCCGCAGGAGCAGAGAGTATCCTCGATCTATATCAGGATATGGGAAAAATAGAAAGCCGTATGGTTGTGGTAGCGGTTCTTGCCGGTAAGCGACCTGTGGATGTTTTGTCTATGACGTTTGCGCAACATGCGCTCATCGGTTCCGGGGGCTATTACCCGGAGGATGTGCAGGCTGTTATGAAGATCATGGAGAGTGGAAACTGGGATATTGAATCTATTATTACACATGAATATCCGTGGGAGGAACTGCCACAGGCAATAGAAAAAGCCTCGCAGGTAAATGAGGCTCTGAATGTGGTGATCCACTATTAACTCTACACATACAAGAAACCCCTTTCGTCAAATCCGACGAAAGGGGTTTGTCGTGCATATCAAGCAAGGCTACTTGCAGGCTCATTTTTCAGGAATTGGCGGACTTCTTCAAAAAGTCCAGAAATTCCTGCATTGGCAAAGGTTTCGAGTAATAGTATCCCTGAATATAGTCAGCGCCTTCTTGTGAGATCTGCTCCATTTCTTCTCTTGTTTCAATTCCTTCCGCTACAATTTTCAGACCCATATCATGAGCCATTCCAACTACAGCCCGGACTACCTGTTGTGCTTTGGGAGTATGAAAGAAGGCTTTTGTCATATCGTAATCCAGTTTGATAATGGAAACCGGCATCTCTACCACGTACATCAGGTTGGATTCGCCTTTTCCAAAATCGTCCAGGGAGAAGGAAAAACCATGTGCGATCAACTTTTTCATATTTTCCAAAAGATTTTTTCTGGCACGGATAGATGCCGTTTCCGTGATCTCCAGATTGATCCGGCGCGGGTCAAGCTGATACTTTTCAATGATGGAGAGTAATCTGTCTGCCAATTCCGTATGCTCACACTGCACTACGGAAAGATTTACCTCGATATAGTCGATACCGAGTCCGATGGCATCAGAGTTTTTCAGAAAAGCACAAACTTTTTCAAAAACCCGCTCACCCAGTTCCAGAATCTGACCATTGTTTTCTGCTATAGGAATGAATAAACCCGGAGGCAGAAGTTCTCCGTTGCGTTTCCGGATCCGAACCAGAGCTTCGGCAGAGGTAAATTGTTGCTTTTGAGTAGAGTAGATTGGTTGAAGGAACACTTCCACGCGATTCTGGCCAAGCGCAAGGGCGATTTCCCGTTCAATGGTAAATTGATCTTTGAAACGGTGGATCATTTCATCGTCAACAGAAATCAACACACCTTTTTCTTCCCGGTATTTGGCCTCTACAAATGCCAGAAACTGAATCAGTTCTTCTGCATCGGAAAAAGTACCTGCATGGTGAGCAAGAGTGAGCAGGGTTGCATTCCGGAAAAACTCAGAGATGGAAAACTTCTCCAGAATCGTTGTTCCGACGGATTGCAATTCATCGGAAGAGTTGCTGATCAGAACAAGACTCAGATTGATGTTTTTAAATACAAGAACATCTTTTTTGCAGAGTTGAAGAATGATCTTGATAACAGCATTGATATCAACTCCGTGCTCTTCCAGAAATTTTTCATTTTCAAAAGAGATTTCCATAAGACTGAAGTCTTCGCCGTTTTCGTATAATTCTTTCAGATATTCGGTCAGCGCATAGGAATTAAAGCATCCAAGACGTCGTTCCATATTGGCTTCCGGGTTTTCTATCATGGTAAACAGGATCAAAACACCAAGGGCGCTGGCAAAGCCTACCAGCAGAAGTTCCTGACGGACAAACTGGATGGCTGCACATACGATCCAGATCAGCATCCAGAGATTGATGGCAAATCTTCTTCTGGGGTGGATCCATTTCCGATATATATGGGTCATGATCAGTGTGGCTGCTATATATAGCAAAACAAAGGCATAAACGGCCAGAGTCGACGGACCATAGGTATAGGTTCGTTTTCCGTCGTCGTAAATATAGATGGGGAGCACATAGACGATCACCGCCTGAATGTTAGCAAGGATCACCAGTCGTGCTGAGATAGTTCTATGCCGTTGCTGGGAAACCAGATCGGCGATCATATAGAAAAGTGCCGACCAGGAGCCCCAGATCAGGGTTACGATATAGGATTTACATACAAATTTTACAAATGTCTCGGGAAGGACAGTCTGATAATGAATAGCAACCAGAGATAGAATATCTGTGATCAAACTGATGATCATAATGCATAAAACTGTAAAATACACCCGTTCCTTATACAGACGGAGATTTCTGTGACTTGCATGGAAAAGGAGCAACAGAAACAGGATACATAATCCGCAGATCTGAAATTGTACATTCATAAAGCCACCTCCCGATTTCGACATGATTCTATCTTAATAATAATGGGAAATTGATAAATTGGCAATTGGTTTTTGTAAAGAGTTGTGATATACTCTTAACAGATGTTAATTCTATAAAAAATAAGGAGGAAATTCTATTATGAAGAAGAAACTTTTGGCATTATTACTTGCCAGCACAATGGTTTTCTCAATGGTAGGATGTGGCGGATCTGATTCAAAGAACGACACATCTGCTGAAGGCGGTGCAGATGCAGAAACTACCGGTGAAGAGATGAACATTGCAATGATCACAGACTCCGGAGACATTACGGACCAGAGTTTTAACCAGACAACTTACGAAACCTGTAAGAACTGGGCAGAGGAGAACGGTTATGAGTTTAACTACTACAAACCGGAGAGCGATTCTGATGAGGCTCGTATCGCCAGTGTAGATCAGGCAGTGGCTGATGGCGCCAATGTTGTGGTTATGCCGGGTTATTTATTTGCTAAAACAGTAGTGGAAGCACCGGAAACCTATCCGGATGTAAAATTCATTACTCTTGATATGCAGGCAGGAGATATCCTTGCTGCAGCTCTGGGAGAGGAATATGATTATCAGCCGGAAAACTGGAATGTAACAGAGTATTATCATGAAGAGAATGTTTATTGCTGTACTTATCAGGAAGAGCTTTCCGGATATATGGCAGGCTACGCAGCAGTAAAATTAGGCTATAAGCATCTTGGATTCCTTGGTGGTATGGCTGTTCCTGCAGTAGTACGTTACGGTTTCGGTTTTGTTCAGGGAGCTAATGCAGCGGCTGAAGAGCTGGGCATTGCAGATCAGGTTGAGATCGAGTACGTATACGGCGGACAGTTCTATGGTGATGCTGATATCACTGCTTACATGGATACCTGGTATGGTTCCAAGGGTGTGGAAGCAGTCTTTGCTTGTGGCGGTGGTATTCATACCTCTGCTTCCGAAGCAGCTGTCAAAGCAGGCGGTAAGGTGATCGGTGTGGATACCGACCAGGCACCTATCATTGATGCTAACCAGGAAGGACTGACCATTACTTCTGCTATGAAGGGCTTAGGCCCCAGCGTGATCCTGGCACTGAACGCTATCAAAGATGGTAACTGGAGTGATTTTGCAGGCAAGATCGATAACTTAGGAATCGTTTCTGAGAATCCGGAAGAAAACTACGTTCAGCTTCCGATGGAGAGCACTCAGTGGAGTGATGATTTCACGAAAGATGATTATCTTGCTCTTGTGAAAGCAATGTACAATGGAGAACTTACCGTTTCCAGCGACATTTCAGCAATGCCTCAGACTACAATCAAAGTAAATGATTACGGCAGCATCAAATAAGGATTAGCCGTGTGAGACAACTAAGGGAGTAGGTGAAGCCTGCTCCCTTTTTGCATATAGCAAGTGAAGCGGTATGCAGCTTCATCTTGTAAGAGGAGGAGTTCAAGGAATGAGTGAGTATGCCATTGAGATGCTGAACATAACCAAGCGGTTTCCGGGAATCGTTGCCAACGATAATATTACGTTACAGCTGAAAAAGGGCGAAATCCACGCATTACTGGGAGAAAATGGTGCAGGAAAGTCTACCCTGATGAGTGTGTTGTTTGGATTGTACCAGCCGGAAGAAGGGGAAATTTATAAAGACGGAAAAAAAGTAATTATTAATGACCCCAATGATGCCAATGATCTGGGAATCGGAATGGTTCATCAGCATTTTAAGTTAGTAGAATGTTTCAGCGTTCTGGATAATATCATTCTGGGCGCAGAGACAACCAAAGGCGGCTTTTTGCAAAAAGATGAGGCCAGACGAAAAGTTGTAGAGTTATCGGAAAAATATGGCCTTTATGTAGATCCTGATGCCGTGATCGAGGATATTACGGTGGGTATGCAGCAAAGAACAGAGATTCTGAAAATGCTCTACCGGGATAATGAAATCCTTATTTTTGATGAGCCGACGGCTGTTTTGACACCGCAGGAGATCAAAGAGTTAATGAATATCATGAAAAATCTCGCGGCAGAGGGAAAGAGTATTCTGTTCATTACTCACAAGTTGGCTGAGATCATGCAGGTGGCTGACCGCTGCAGTGTGCTTCGAAAAGGAAAATATATCGGAACGGTGGATGTTAAAGACACCACGCCGGAGAAGCTTTCTGCCATGATGGTAGGACGTGATGTGAATTTTAAAGTGGAAAAGAAGGAAGCAAAGCCCGGTAAGGTGATCCTGGATATACAGAACATGACAGTTGCTTCAAAGCACCATAAGAACAACGCGGTAAAAGATGTTAGTTTTCAGGTCCATGCAGGAGAGATCGTTTGCATTGCCGGTATTGACGGAAACGGCCAGACAGAGTTTGTGTATGGTCTGACGGGATTAGAACCGTTGAAGAGCGGAAAAATTGAATTGAACGGTCAGGATATCACCAATGCACCAATCCGAAAACGTCTGACCATGGGCATGAGCCATATCCCGGAAGACCGTCAGAAACATGGATTGGTACTGGACTATTCTTTAGAGGATAATTTGGTGCTGCAGCGGTATTTTGAACCGGAATTTACTAATAAAGCGGGATTTTTAAAGAGAAAATCCATTCGTGAATACGCCAACCGTCTGATCGGTCAATACGATATCCGCTCCGGCCAGGGAGCTGTGACTATGACACGGTCTATGTCCGGAGGTAACCAGCAAAAGGCCATTGTGGCCCGTGAGATTGATAAGGATCCGGAACTTCTGGTGGCTGTTCAGCCAACCCGTGGATTGGATGTAGGAGCGATCGAGCATATTCATAAACAATTGGTGGCTCAAAGGGACGAAGGCAAAGCCGTTCTTCTGGTGAGTCTGGAATTGGACGAAGTAATGAATGTGTCAGACCGGATCTTAGTGATGTTTGAAGGTGAAATCGTCGGAGAATTTGATCCGAAGAAAGTTACGGTAGAAGAGCTTGGCCTGTATATGGCAGGCTCGAGAAGAAAGGGGGTAGCGCAAGATGGAGAAGAAAAATAATAAACTGGAGAACCTGTTGCGTAATGACGGGTTTCAGACTATTATTGCATCATTGTTGTGTATCCTCATTGGTATTCTGGTAGGTTATGTGGTTTTATTGATCATCAACCCGGCCGGAGCAGGCAACGCTATCACAGCAATCTTAAAGAATTTCCTTTATTATCCCAGCGAGGTGGCTGCGAAAAAGTATTTTGGAACTACGTTAGTGAAGGCATCAGCTTTACTGATGTGTTCTTTGTCTGTATTGTTTGCCTATAAGGTGGGTCTATTTAATATCGGTGCAGCCGGTCAGTATGTGGTGGGTGCCGGAGCCAGCATCTATTTTGCTTTGAAATTCCATGCACCATGGTATCTGTGCATTCTGGCTGCCGTGATCGTTGCAGCTCTTTTGGGAGGTTTATCCGGATACCTGAAGGCCTATTTCAATGTGAATGAGGTTATTTCCTGTATCATGTTAAACTGGATCTCCCTTTATTGTGTAAACGTTCTTTTGACTAAAGTAAAGGAACAGTCTACTCCATACACCAAATCCATTGCCAGTGTGAATGCAAAAGGATTGATCCCAACAATGGGATTAGACAAGCTGTTTTCCAATAACAAACTTGTGACTATTGGTGTTCCGTTGGCGATCATCATAGCGGTGCTGATCTGGGTGCTTCTGGAAAAAACAAAGCTGGGATATGAACTGAAAGCCACCGGAATGAACAAGCATGCTGCAAAATATTGTGGTATGAAGGAAAAGAAAAATATTATTTTGACCATGATGATCTCCGGTGCTTTGGCAGGTTTTGGTGCGGCTATTTTTTACCTGACAGGAATCGAACAGTGGATGGTGCAGCAGACTTCCGTACCTGCCATGGGATTTAACGGAATTGCGGCAGCATTCTTAGGAGGATTGAACCCCATCGGTACTATTTTTTCCTCTTATTTCATCCAGCATATTACCAGTGGAGGATCTTACGTAGATAAGACCATGTACTGTTCACAGATCTCTGATCTGATCTCGGCATTTATTATATACCTGTGCGGTTTCGTTCTCTTTTTCAAACTTTGGTTGAACCGGTATCTGAATAAAAGAACGGAAAAACGAGCTATGAAAGAGCAGAAAGGGGGAGAGGAATAATGACTTTATTGATCCAGTATACCTTGATATTTGCCTCTGTACTGATCCTTGTGGCATTGGGCGGATGTTTTTCGGAGCATAGTGGTGTGATCAACATTGGATTGGAAGGAATCATGGTTATGGGTGCTCTCGGAGGAGCATTGATGATGAAATATCTCCCCGGAAATACGCCGGCTCCTTTGGTGATCATACTGGTGATCCTGGCAAGTGTTTTGCTGGGAATGCTGTTCTCCTTGTTACTGGGAGTGGCGGCTATCCGCTTTAAAGCAGACCAGACCTTGGTAGGAACGGCATTGAATCTTCTTGGCCCCGCAGCATCCGTTGTTCTGGTAAGAGCCATTAACACAGCAGAAAGCGTAGATAATGTATCTTCAGCCATTGCATATGGACATGCCAAGAAAGCATTTATCCATTCTATCGGAAGGTTTGAGTTTAACTGGTTTATGCTGATCGCATTGCTGGTTTTGATCGCAGCTTATATTGTTTTATACAAGACCAAATTCGGATTGCGTCTCTGTGCGTGTGGAGAGCATCCCCATGCTGCAGACTCTGTGGGAATCAATGTTTACAAAATGCGTTATGCCGGCGTACTGATCTCCGGCGCCCTGGGTGGTTTAGGAGGTCTGGTATATATTACGGCAGGTGTTAGTGAGTGGAAGTTTGAAAATGGTGTAGCCGGATTCGGATTCCTGGCATTGGCAGTTATGATCTTCGGTCAATGGAAACCCCTTAACATCGGTTTGGCAGCGCTTTTATTCGGATTATTCAGGGCTCTGTCCAATGTCTATACCGGATTTGATTTTCTGGTAGCCTTAAAGATACCAAGCACGGTATATAATATGCTGCCTTATATCATCTCCCTGGTGGTTCTGGTATTTGTTTCCGGTAAATCCAAGGCACCGAAAGCCGAGGGTATTCCTTATGACAAAGGACAGCGTTAAATGGATATTTTTATGTATTATCTCATTGCCATGAACATCATGACATTTGCAGCTTATGGAATAGATAAGTTACATGCTATCAAAGGCAAGGCCAGGATCAGGAATGCAACCCTGCTTGGCCTTGCTTTGATTGGCGGGGCATTCGGAGCTTTCTTAGGCATGCAGCTTTTTCATCATAAGACACTTAAGACGAGTTATCGTGTGGGAGTGCCGTTGATGATGCTACTTCAGATAGCGATATTTGTTTGGCTGAAGTTATGGAGGTAAACAGGGAAAATGGATAGGATCATTGTATTATTACTCATCATGTATGTGGCGATTTTTGCTCAGATCATCATCCATGAAGCAGGACATCTGATCTTTGGATTAGTGTCCGGATATCAGTTCAGTTCCTTCCGGATCTTCAGCTTCATGTGGGTGAAGGAGAACGGAAGGATACGGCTTCGCCGTCTTTCTGTTGCCGGAACAGGCGGACAATGTCTGATGGCACCGCCGGATATGGTGGATGGAAAGATACCGCTGGTACTTTACAATCTGGGTGGCTCTTTGATGAATTTAATTTCAGCAATAGTATGCCTTGGTCTGTATTTTGCGCTTGATGAGAACCGATTTTTGTCTGCAGCTATGTTAATGTCTACAGTCATTGGCGTGGTGCTTGCCATCATGAACGGGGTGCCTATGCGGATGGGAACTGTAGATAACGATGGTTATAACGCTTTTTCCCTGACCCGAGACGGTGAGGCTATGCGCTCTTTCTGGATACAGATGAAGGTGAATGATGAGATATCCAAGGGCCGCAGGCTTAAGGATATGCCGGAAGAGTGGTTTGCCGTGCCGACCGATGAAGCTATGAAAAACAGTATGATCGCAGTCATGGGGGTACTTGCCGCCAATCGGTTCATGGATGCCCATGAGTTTGCCGAAGCGAAAAAGCTGATCAGTCATCTGCTTGGAATTGATACCGGAATGGTGGGAGTCCATAGAAGTTTGATGATCTGTGACCGGATTTATCTGGAACTGGTGGGAGATGGACATCCGAAAGTAATAGAAAAACTGTATACCAAGGATCTGCAAAAGTTTATGAAATCCATGAAGAATTATCCTTCAATCCTTCGTACACAGTATGTTTATGCCCTGCTTTATGAAAAGGATCCTGCTAAGGCGGAAAAGGTTAAAGGCAGGTTTGAAAAATGCGCCAAAACCTATCCCTACCCAAATGACATTCAGTCGGAGCGGGAATTAATGGAGTTGGCAGAGGAGAGAAATCTATGGATACCATGAATACCATCTGGCTACTGCTGTGTGCGGCACTGGTTTTCTTCATGCAGGCCGGATTTACCTGCTATGAAGCCGGTATGGTACAGAGTAAAAATGTCATATCGGTAGCCATTGAGAATATGTTGAACCTAACTCTCACTATTGTATTGTTTTCTTTGGTGGGGTATCCCGTGATGTATGGACATACCCTGCCTGAAACCACGGATTACGGGTTCTTTTTCCTGCAGGTCATGTTTGCGGCGACCTCGGTGACCATTTTTGCTGGAGCACTTTCCGAACGAACCCGGTTGGAGTCCTTGCTGGTGGCAGGGGCGTTAAGTGCCGCGGTGATCTACCCGGTATTCGGACATTTTGCATGGGGCAGCAAACTCACAGGAGAAACTTCCTGGTTAGAAAAGTTAGGGTACATGGATTTTGCGGGTGCCAGTGTGGTTCACATGACGGCAGGTTTTATCGCTTTGGCAGGTCTTTTGATGGTAGGCAGCCGCCGGAAGAAAAAATCGGGAAAATCCAATATACCTCTGGCAGTATTAGGTGTGTTCATCCTGTGGTTCGGCTGGCTTGGCTTTAATGGAAGCTGTACAACACCGGATAGTCCCGAACTGGGAAAAATCTTTTTAAATACTACGTTAGCGGCAGCCTGCGGAACTTTAGGTGCGCTGTCGATCAATCTCATTATGAAACTAAAGGGAGGATATCTTATTTCTCTGTTTAACGGCGTTTTGGCAGGATTGGCGGCAATTACCGCACTGTCTGCTTATTGTAGTCCGCTAAAGGCCATGCTGGTGGGCGTTTTGGCGGGTGTTATGTCCGAATGTGTGGCACATCTGCTAAAGAACTTTGGCCTGGATGATGTGGTGAATGTTGTGGCAACCCATTTGGCAGGGGGAGTTACAGGGACACTGATGTTGGCCTTCTGTGCGGACAAGGAGTATCTTATGGCGGGATCGCGGCTGGCTCAGTTTGGAGTACAGCTTACAGGGGTGTTGGTGGATTTTCTCTGGTCCTTTGGTGCGGCGATATTGATGTTTTTCATCTTGAAGCATACTCTTGGACTACGGGTGACGGAAGAAGAGGAAGAAAAGGGACTCAATATTGTGGAATTCGGAGATCTTTATTCCTGGCAAAATTATATGGAAACTTCTTCCTATGAAAACCGTATCCGTGAGAAAAATGATCTTCTCCGCAAGCAGTCCAGACTTCTTGCCATGACTGAGGAGCAGGAAAAAGAAAAGCTGGCCAAGGACCTTCATGACAGCATAGGACAGAGTCTGTCGGCGCTAAAGGTGATCCTGCATTTAAATAAAACCCAGGCAGAAAAATCACAGAATGAAGCGTTAGCCAAGAATGCCCGGAAAGCAGCGGAATTGGCGGACACTTCTTTAAAAGAGATGCGCAATGTGTTAAATAATCTTCGCCCGGAGGCGTTAAATTCCGGTGGTCTTACAGCGGGTTTAAAAGCATTGACAGAGACGCTCAATACAATAGAAGGATTGACCTGTATCCTAAGGATCGATGGGGAATTCCCTTCCTTCGACGAGACTGTGGAGTTAAATCTCTACCGGTTGGTTCAGGAGGCATTAACCAATGTGGTGAAACATGCCAACGCCACCCGGGTGGAGGTGATTTGCGAAACAGATAGTATGAAAGGACGTTTTTGTATCGAAGTGAAGGACAACGGAGAAGGGTTTGATCCTAAGAAAACCGGAAGCGGGCTGGGAATTGGTTCCATGCAGGACCGTCTGCAAATGCTGGGAGGAACTTTTTCCCTTAGCAGCAAAAAAGGAAACGGCACCCGGATAAGAATGGAGGTACCCATCGATGAGTGAAGCAGCAAAGATAAAGATTTTTCTGGTAGATGACCATAAAATCTTAAGAGAATCCTTGGAATTATTACTTAGCCAGGAAGAGGATTTTAAAGTGATCGGACAGGCGGATAATGGAATGAATCTGGAGGATCGTTTTCTGGAAGATACCCCGGATGTTCTTCTGATGGATATTTCCATGCCCCAGCGGGATGGCTTTGATACAGCCCGGGCCGTAAAAAAGGTCTTTCCGGATCTTAAGATTCTGTTTCTGACCATGCACAAAAGCGAGGAGATGTTGGCAAAAGCATTTCACAGCGGATGTAGCGGATATATTTTGAAAGAAAATGCTTTTGAGGAACTGG